>CAMTDY010000099.1 GCA_947070915.1 uncultured Roseburia sp. | reverse complement strand
GTATATCTATATACAGAACAGATGTTCCGAAATGAAGTTCGATACGATTAAAATTTGGAGGATATTGAAATGATGGAGAAAGATCAGAATAAAGTGAAAGCGTTGGAGTCTGCCATTGCACAGATCGAGAAACAGTATGGAAAAGGCTCTGTGATGAAACTGGGTGACACCACATCCCGGATGGGAGTGGAAGTAGTACCCACCGGTTCCCTCAGTCTGGATATCGCCCTGGGAGTCGGCGGCATACCCAAGGGAAGGATCATCGAGGTCTATGGTCCTGAATCCAGTGGTAAAACTACCGTTGCCCTGCATATGGTGGCAGAGGTTCAGAAGCGGGGAGGAATTGCGGGATTTATTGATGCAGAGCATGCACTGGATCCCACCTATGCCCGGAATATCGGGGTAGATATCGATGAATTATACATATCCCAGCCGGATTGCGGTGAACAGGCGCTGGAGATCACTGAGACGATGGTGCGCTCCGGGGCGGTGGATATCGTGATCGTGGATTCGGTGGCAGCCCTTGTCCCGAAAGCAGAGATCGACGGAGACATGGGGGACAGCCATGTAGGACTTCAGGCAAGGCTGATGAGCCAGGCGCTGAGAAAGCTTACAAGTGTTATAAATAAATCAAATTGTATCGTCATATTCATCAACCAGCTCCGGGAGAAAATCGGCGTTATGTTTGGGAATCCAGAGACTACCACAGGTGGCCGCGCCCTGAAATTTTATGCTTCGGTGCGGCTTGATGTCAGAAGAGTAGAAACTTTGAAACAGGGTGGTGAGATGATCGGTAACCACGTCCGGGTCAAGGTCGTGAAAAATAAAGTGGCACCTCCTTTCCAGGAGGCAGAATTTGATATCATGTTTGGAAAGGGCATCTCCAGAGAAGGTGACGTTCTGGACCTTGCCACAAAGAACGATATCATTGCGAAGAGCGGAGCGTGGTATTCCTATAAGGGCGAGAAGATCGGACAGGGCAGGGAAAATGCCAAGAGCTACCTTATGGATAATCCGGCTGTGTTTGAAGAGGTGGAGCGCATGGTACGTGCCAGGTACGTGGAACAGCCGGAAGAAGAGACTTCCGTAGAAGAAAAAGAGGCTAAAAAGAAAAAATCCCCGGATCAGGAAGAAAAATGAGGTCTTACACCATGAAAAACTGGGAAGAAAAAAAGGATGCTTCCTACCACTTTTCCGACGAAGAATGCAAAAAGGCGGCCTCCAAGGCAATGGCGCTTCTGCTCCATAAAGACCGGACCAGATCGGAACTGGCCGGCCGTCTTGAAAGGGAAGGATTTTCTGGGCAGGCTTTGCTGGAGGCGATGAGATATGTGGAGCATTTTGGCTATATCAATGACCGGAGATACGTAGAAAATTATCTCATGTTTCAGAAAGGAAAACGGAGCCGCCGGGAGATTTTTTATAAGCTTTCGGAAAAAGGGATTTCAGATGAGCTGGTCCAGCAAGTGATGGAGGAATCAGAGTACCAGGGTGAAGAAGAAGCGATCGAATCACTGATTTTGAAGAGATTAAAAGGGAGGCAGCCAGAAGGCCTTTCATATGGGGAAAAGGGTAAGATATTTTCATATCTGGGACGAAAGGGATATGAGATGAATACCGTGAAGAAAGTGTTTTCTAAACTTGACAACCAGTCATAAAAAGTGTAAAATTGAAGTGTTGTATTTATGTGCAATGAAAACTAAATTAAGGAGGTGCTCCTGTGCCAGAGTTAAGTGTAGGTTTTGTGGTCGGCGCAGTCATCGTAATCCTTGCTCTTATTGCAGTAACAGCACTGGTTGCCTGGAAAGGTGCTATTTCTTATCGTATTAAAGTTGGAGAAGCTAAGGTAGGAAGTGCAGAAGAGAAAGCAAGAGAGATTATTGATGATGCTTTAAAGACGGCAGAAACCAAAAAGCGAGAAGCTCTTCTGGAAGCCAAAGAGGAAAATCTCAAGGCGAAGAATGAACTTGATCGTGAGACCAAGGAGAGAAGAGCCGAGATCCAGCGCTACGAAAAACGGGTGCTGGGTAAGGAAGAGACTTTGGACAAGAAACTGGATGCACTCGAGAAACGGGAATCAAAGCTCACTACGAAGCTGGCGGAATTTGAGAAAGAAAAAGAAAAAGTGGAAGAACTTCGTCAGAGCCATTTGCGTGAGTTGGAAAAGATTTCGGGTCTCACCTCCGAACAGGCGAAAGATTATTTATTGCGAACTGTGGAAGAAGATGTAAAGCATGAGACCGCAGTTTTAGTAAAAGAATTGGAGCGTCAGGCAAAGGATGATGCTGATAAGAAGGCGAAGGAATATATTGTAAACGCCATACAGAAATGTGCGGCGGATCATGTATCAGAAGCTACGATATCAGTGGTTCCACTGCCAAGTGATGAGATGAAAGGAAGGATTATCGGTAGAGAAGGAAGAAATATCCGGACACTTGAGAATCTGACAGGTATTGATCTGATCATTGACGATACACCGGAGGCAGTTATTTTATCCGGCTTCGATCCAATTCGTCGTGAAATAGCCAGAATTGCTTTGGAGAAATTAATCGTGGATGGTAGAATTCATCCTGCCAGAATCGAAGAAATGGTTGAAAAAGCAAAAAAAGAAGTTGAAACAATGATTCGTGAAGAAGGGGAGGCAGCAGCGCTTGAGGTTGGCGTACATGGAATACATCCAGAACTGATTCGTCTTCTGGGTAAAATGAAGTTCAGAACCAGTTATGGTCAGAATGCATTGAAGCATTCCATTGAGGTTGCTCACTTGTCTGGTCTTCTTGCAGGAGAACTTGGGGCGGATGTGCGTATGGCAAAACGTGCGGGACTGCTTCATGATATTGGAAAATCAGTAGACCATGATATGGAAGGTTCACACATCCAGCTGGGTGTGGAGCTTTGCCGCAAGTTTAAAGAATCTGCATTGGTGATCAATGCAGTAGAGGCGCATCACGGAGATGTGGAACCAGAGAGTCTGATTGCCTGTGTAGTTCAGGCGGCGGATGCAATATCTGCGGCTCGTCCTGGTGCGAGAAGAGAAACCTTAGAAACATACACGAACAGATTGAAACAATTAGAGGATATTTCAAACGGCTTTAAAGGTGTCGATAAATCTTTTGCCATTCAGGCAGGTAGAGAAGTTCGAGTTATTGTAGTTCCGGATCAGATTGATGATGACGAGATGGTATTGTTAGCAAGAGACATATCCAAACAGATTGAGTCTGAGCTTCAGTATCCTGGTCAGATCAAAGTGAATGTAATCCGTGAATCCAGAGTTGTGGACTATGCGAAATAGGAACGGATGGTTATCGTAAATCCTCTGCATAGGAAACATTATATTTGACATGAGTAAAGCAAACCCGCTGTATAATGAAGCAGATATAACTGCTTATATACAGCGGGTTTTTTATGGTGTTACATCAGATCTGCCAGTTTACTGACCGTTTTTCATGAGGTCATGGACCTTTTTAAAAGCGTCTTTTACCGCCAGATTTTCATCGAATAAGCCACAGTATGGCCCGTTCATTTTAAAACTGTAGTCATCCGGTTTCAGGTCTGGTTCATCGATGATGCCCCAGATGGAGATGGCTTTTAATGGTTTTTCATCTCCTGAATTTAATTCCAGATATGCCTGGAATAATTTTTTGTAAAACTCTCCGTGGGCTGTCAGTGTTTCGTCGTCATTTTGATAATTCCGGACTGCAAGTTCTGTTACTTGTACTTCTATGCCCAGGGAAGCGAATTTGAGGATCGCTTCTTTCACCATATTGATATCATTTTCGTTCATACATCCTGGCTGTTGTCCAAAACCGCCGATATAACTCTGCATTCCTACACCATCACAAAGTTTTACATATCCGCCATTGTCATCGGGAAGGAATGAGTTGACGGAGCGCACCAGGTTGTAGATCGCATCCCGCTTTGATGCATAAAATGTACTGTAATCGTTATAATACAGCTTGATATCCAGTGACGGCATGGTTTTCTTCAGTTCCTGAAGGGCTTCGTATGTATACTGGAAGGATAATTCCACATAATCACGTCCCACCAGGGTGTAAAATGGGTTGTCTTCGTTGTTCCGTTTGGTGCGCACGTGGCGTTCATCGCCGTCTTCGTACTCTGTCTCAGAATCACCAACAGCCTCGTTGACGACATCCCAGCAATAGATCACGCCTGGATATTTTTCTTCAAAATGTACCAGTACTTGTTCAATATAATTCTGGAGCCTTGCTTTTACAACCTCTGAATTGGCATAGGGTTTAGAGGAATCGTATCCTTCACGGAAGAACCAGTCCAGCATACCTGCATCCCAGACAAGGGCGTGGCCGCGTACTTTTATATCATTTGCTTTGGCGAAGTCCATGATCTTGTCGGCGCCGGTGAAATTCAGTACAGGCATGGAAGTCTCATCTTTGTAGGCTTCTTTGGTCTTGTTTAGATCCAGCATAGAATATGCTTTCATCTCATTAGCAGCGGTAATACTGTTGAAGTGATATTTCATTAAATCTCCATATTTTTTATCTGCCACTTTTCGTTCATTCATGACAGTACCCATTTTCAAACCGTAGGCGGCGGCCATTTCTGCTAATGAAGTATAGTTGTTCATGGCGTCTGAGGTATCTCTTGTATCCTTTATAAAGGAAATAGAATGAATGGTCAGGTTAATTTCTTCCGGAAGAGCTGCAGATCCCCCTGGATTGTATTTCACTCCAAAGCCGAGGGTACTGTTTATAGTACTCAGGTCACAGATGTATTCTTTCTGTTCTGTGGTGATACTCGTATAGGACAGTAATGTCGAGGAGTTTGAGCCCCAATAATCAGTGGTGTCATGGGTTCTCAAACAGATCGGCGCCTCAGCATCGGCGGATATTTTGAAGATTACCTTTGAATAGTCGCTTAAATCTACCATGGATTTGGAGGCATCCATATAGAAGCCGATTCCGCCTCCGCCGTATTGTTTCTCTAGTTTCACGGTAACACTGCCGTCTGCATTATAGACTGGTTCTCCAGCTGCGCCAGATGCCAGGTAGGTATCTTTGGAAAAAGTCATGGCTGCTTCTGGTGCCATTGTTATCAGTGGTTTATCCGTGGCTGTCGGCGTTTTGGCAGGCAACGGGGTAGCTGTCGGTGCAGGTGATGCCGTTGGCTTCGCTGCTGGAGCCATAAAAGCCAGTTTTGACAAAGTGGCAGTAGCTGTCTGCGTTGAATCTTTGATATTCGTATTTGTCATGATCGAATACTGGGTTATTATTTTGTTCTTTAACTCATCCGGTATTTTTATGGAATGGGTTCCTGATGCTTTGTTATATTGCGTTATGCCTGTAAGTTCTTTTCCATCGGAGTCATATAATTTAAAGGATACAGAATCCGGCGTCCCCTTCACAGAGAGAGTAAACTCCACATTTTCAACCGTGCTAAGGGAAATGGGAGCTGCCAGAAGGAAATCTGCCTGGCTGTACTGAGTGGAAGCCTTGAATTCTGTTACGGCTCCTGTTGTGCCCACCGATGCGTTCACACTGGCATTGGAGGTTCCCTTTACTTTGGATCCCTGGATTGCATTCTCAGGAATCTGGGATGGTGCCAAAGGTGTAACTGTGGGAGCCGCAGTGGGAACGGTTGGTTTTACACTTGGTTTCACTGTCGGGGGCGCAGTCGGCTTCTCTGTTGGTTCTGCCGTTGGTACGGAAGTCGGTTCTTCCGTGGAAACTGCTGGTGGAGCCGCAGTGGGAGCCGACGATGGATTTACGGTCATAACTGCAGTTGCTGCCGGAGTTGCTGTCGGCTTTTCAGGCGTACCCCCTGCCGGTGTAGCGGTTGGTGTACTCCGGGGTACATCCGGATTGCCGGGTGCCTGTGTGGCAGGATTTGCCGATGGAACGGATGGAACAGCTGTGCTGGGGGCTGGTGAGATCCTGCCGGCTGCAGAAACTGTCACCTTACAGGTTAAGATGCGGCGTGTTTTTCCCTTCTTAACTGTCGCAGTGATCTTCACTGTGCCCTTTTTCTTCGCAGTGATCTTTGCCGCGTATTTTCCCGCCTTTTTTACAGTGGCAATTTTCTTATTTTTGCTTTTCCAGGAAATTTTCCAGCCCTTAGCCCGTTTCACTGAGAGTTTTGCTGATTTTCCAATTTTCACGGAAAGCTTTTTTTTGCTTAATGCCGGTTTTTTTGCTTTTGCATGAACAACTGTGGAAGCGGGTGACAACACACTGCTCACCAATAATGCAGCTGCACATACAAGTGATGTGATCTTTACGCTCTTTTTCAATGGTAAACCTCCCTTGATAAATATTTGTTCCATAATACAAGGATTTTTTTGGTTTGACAATAGAGTTTATAAATATTTATGAGACATTTAAGACTTTTTATAAATCCTCTGCCAAGTTGAACTGATGACCCTTTTGTGATATGATAAACACGGACAAGGAGATGAAATCAATGAAAGTTCAAAAACTATTTTTGCTGTTTTGTCTGATATCTGCCTTTATGGTGTCCGGATGTTCTGTAAAAGAGGCGGTGGAATCACTTTCCTCTGACAGCCATGGAGAAGGAAACATAACTGGGACGGTGGTGGCAGATCTGGAAGGCGTTCCGGAATTTAAAGGTGAGTCCTTTGTGGTGATCAATGATAACAAACCGGAATTTGAAGAATCGGACTATACTACAGAGTCCTTTGAAAATTACAGTGATCTGGATTCTCTGGGAAGGTGTGGTGTGGCTGAGGCAAATATTGGAAAGGATCTGATGCCTGTAAAAGAGAGGGAATCTATTAGTCCGGTAAAGCCATCGGGATGGCAGACTGCAAAGTATGACTGTGTGGAAGGAAAGTATCTGTATAACCGCTGTCATCTGATCGGTTATCAGCTTTCCGGGGAAAATGCCAACAAGAAGAACCTGGTGACAGGAACCCGTTATATGAATGTAGAGGGAATGCTTCCCTTTGAAAATGAAGTGGCTGACTATGTAAAAGAGACGGACAATCATGTTCTCTACCGGGTGACGCCAGTATATGAGGGAGATAATCTGGTGGCCAGCGGGGTTCAGATGGAAGCGTGGTCGGTGGAGGATGAGGGGAAGGGCGTTTGTTTTAACGTCTATGCCTACAATAACCAGCCCGGCGTGGAGATCGATTATGCCACGGGTAAGAGCCGCCTGGCGGAGGAAGAAACTCCGGAAGAAAAATCCCTGGAAGAAAAGCCAGAGGAATCCTCCAATAAAACAGCCGGGGAGACGGGGCAGTACATATGCAATACAAATACCCGCAAGTTCCACTACCCGGATTGTTCCAGTGCCAAAGATACAAAAGGGAAAAACAGGAAAGAGACGAGTCAGACAAGGGAACAGCTGATCCGGCAGGGATATGAACCCTGTGGAAGATGCCATCCATAATAAATATAGAAAATACTTTGTGAGTATCGGGAGGAAAAATATTGAGACAGATCAAGTTAATCTTTGGGGCAGTATTGATACTGTTGTGTGTGGTTTCCTGTGGAAAAGAAGAAACGCAGGAGAGGGTCAGCCAGAAAGACACCCAGACCACGAATGTCATAAGCGGAAGCGCGGTCAATGCCGTGACTTCTAAGACCATCAAGACAAAGAAATATCTGCCGGTGAGCTGCCAGGAAAAGGATGAGAAGTATGAAAGACAGCTGCAGTCGGGAGACTATACATGGGAGAAGCCGCTGGTGGTACAAAATCCTTATGGCAATTCCCCATTGACTGCCTATATACTTCTAAAGACCTCAAAGCCCTGTAAGGTGAGAGTCACCGTAAAAGGAAAAGATAAGGATACAGATCTGGCAGGTACCCTGGAAAAGACAAAGGAACACCGGATCCCGGTGGTGGGGTTGTATCCGGATTACAAAAATGAGGTGGAACTAAGCTGTCTGGATGAGAAAGACAAGGTGACGAAATCCCAGATCATTTCTATCAGAACGGAAAAGCTTCCAGAAGCGCTTAAGGACGCGGTGAAAGTAGAAAAGCAATCCAAAAAGTCAGCATATGGTCTCACGGTCATATCCGGACAGACGACGAAATACCCCTTTGCCTATGACCAGAAGGGTGAGATCCGCTGGTATATCACCATGACCACCGGCTCTTATGGTGTCTTTCCCCTCTCGGACCAGAGACTGATCTTCCAGACCAATGAGGCGCTGACGCCGACGGAGGAAAAACCCCATACGACCCAGATGTATGAGATGGATTATCTGGGGCGGGCCTACCGGCTGTATTATGTGAAAAACGGCATTCATCACGAAGTGATCGAGAAGGAGCCGGGAGGAAATCTGTTTCTGCTAAGCAGCTCCATAGATGGCCATACAGAAGATGTGGTTCAGGAAATGGACCGTCAGACCGGGGAGATCATTCAGTCCCTGGATATGCGGGAGATCTTTGACGATACCTATGAAGACATGGTGGACTGGGTTCATCTGAATACGGTTTCCTATAATAAGGAAGATGATACCGTACTGCTTTCGCCGCGGAATATCCATTCGGCGGTAAAGGTGGGCTGGAAAGATAAAAAGATAAAATGGATCATTACTAATCCGGATATGTTTGAGGGGACGAAGCAGGAGAAGATAGTGTTAAAGCCCCAGGGGGATATCACCTGGCATTTTCAGCAGCACAGTGTGTATGAGATCCCCTATGATCTGGACGGCGATCCGGATACCAGACATATCATGCTCTATGACAACCACTGGCAGACCAAGCGGAAGGTAGATTTTTTTGACGGCAAAGAGCAGTCCTTCGTATCGGTCTATGTGGTAGATGAAAAAAAGATGACTGTGCGGCAGGACAAACTGTTTCCGGGAGTGCGATCCATTATTACTTCCAATTGTGCCTATGACAAGAAACAGGACCGGATGTTTTCCTTTGGAGGGTATCTTCACCCTCTGATCAATGGGCAGAAGGGAATGATCTATGAATTCGATTATTCCTCCGGGGAACTGTTGAATCAGTATTCTACAAAATATTATTTTTACCGGGGCTACGGAATTGGAATAAACTGGAATGATCTGGCCCAGCCATTGGAGACCGGTGACGGTTATGTGAAGGGGACGCTGCAGGCTCCAGTGGAGTCCAAAGAGTCAGAGGTACCGAAAGAGAAAATAGACGAGAAGAAAGCCGGTTTTACCCTGATGGAATCGGTATTGTATATGAAGACATCGGATCATGCCATTTCAAAGATACGGTTTGTGGGGCAGACGCACTATTATCTTATGGATTATACCAGCGCTGGAAAGGGAATGAAATCAAAGCGGAATCAGAAATATGCCATCGCGGTTCCCCTGTCCGGGCTGCAGCCGGATACGTATGAAATTGTCGTTTACTATGATGGGAAATGGTGCGATACGGGGAAAGAAATTGTGAGGAATCAGGAGTGATAGGAGATGACACTGACTCAGCTGAGATATGTGATAGAGGTGGCAAATTCCAGTTCTATGAATGAGGCGGCGAGAAATTTGTTTATCTCCCAGCCCAGTCTGTCTTCATCTGTGAGGGATCTGGAAGAAGAGGTGGGCGTGGAACTATTCAGGCGCACCAACCGGGGGATTTCCCTGACTCCGGAAGGAGAGGAATTTATCGGGTATGCCAGGCAGGTAGTGGAGCAGTACCAGCTTATAGAGGCGCGGTATATCTCCAAGGAGCAGATACGGAAAAAATTTAGTGTATCGATGCAGCACTACTCCTTTGCGGTCAACGCATTTGTGGAAATGGTGAAGCAGTTTGGTATGGATGAATATGAGTTTGCCATACATGAGACCAAGACTTACGAAGTGATCGAAGATGTAAGGAATTTTCGGAGTGAGATCGGAATTCTTTACATTAATGATTTCAACCGCAAGGTGCTGATGAAACTGTTTCATGAATCGGGGCTGGAATTTCATGAGATCCTGAAATGTGGAATCTATGTATATATGTGGAAGGGACATCCTCTGGCGGACAGGAAACTGCTGACACTGGAAGAACTGGCAGATTACCCCTGTCTCTCCTTTGAACAGGGAAACTACAATTCCTTCTATTTTGCCGAGGAAGTGCTGAGCACTTATGACTATAAGCAGTTTATAAAAGCAAATGACCGCGCGACCATGCACAATCTTATGGTAGGGCTGAATGGCTATACGCTGTGCTCCGGCATTCTCTGTGAGAAGCTCAATGGCTCGGAATTTTGTGCTGTGAAACTGAAGTCAGATGAGAGGATGACCATCGGGTATCTGGTAAGAAAAGGTGTGGCGATCAGTCCGCTGGGTAAAAAATATCTGGAGGAGATTGCGAAGTTTGAAGATAAGGGACTGGTATAGGAAAAGACTATAGCCAGTTCTTTTTATTGCATATTGGACAAAAGAGAAAGGTCATGATATTATATCCTTGTAATCAGATAGGAAATATAAAATATTTTTGAGCCAGAAAGGAGTCTTATTATGGGGAAAAAAGCATATAAGGAAAGAAATCTTAAATTTGAAACTTTACAGCTGCATGCGGGACAGGAGAATCCGGACCCGGCTACTGACGCCAGAGCGGTTCCGATCTACGCC
>CAMTDY010000098.1 GCA_947070915.1 uncultured Roseburia sp. | reverse complement strand
GAGTAGTTATACGTTGTAACTTAGGAAGACATAAAGTAGACGTTACAGAAGGTGTTATCACGGAAACATTCCCAAGTATATTCCTGATCACAGTAAAAAATGAGCTTGAGAATACAAGCCAGACGATCTCATACAGCTACACAGATGTATTGACAAAGGATGTTCAAATAACGCTTTGTAAAGCATAACAAAGCACTTTTCTCATACGATTTACTTTTCTCAGCAAAAAACGGCTGCCGCGGCAGTCGTTTTTTGTATCTGATAAAGACCTCAAGTCTTTACTTATTATTTATTTCTTTACGATCACATCAAAGATCGTTGCTGCCACCTCTTCCTTTGACATGCAGGGAAGCTCAACCACTCCCTCCTCCATGATCAGTGTGACAATGTTCGTATCAGAGCCAAAACCGGCCCCCTCCGTGTTCAGATTATTGGCAACGATCAGGTCCACCTGTTTTTCCTTCAGCTTCTGCTGTGAGTTTTCTATCATATTTTCCGTCTCCATAGAAAAACCACAGATATACTGCCCCTGCCTGCGGCGGGCGCCAAGGTACGCAAGAATATCCTGGGTGCGCTTTAACTCCAATGTGCTGTCCCCATCCTTTTTCTTGATCTTCTCCTCGTGGTATTCCATCGGAGTAAAATCCGCCACCGCCGCCGCCTTGATAATGATATCCATATCCGGTGCCATTTTTTTCACTTCACGGAACATTTCTTCGGCACTCTCCACCTGGACCAGTTTCACACAGATCGGGGGCGGCAGCTGCGTCGGTGCACTTACCAGCATCACCTCAGCCCCACGGTACATGGCGACCTTTGCCAGTGCATATCCCATCTTCCCGGTAGAATGATTGGTAATGAAACGCACCGGATCGATGGCCTCACGGGTAGCTCCGGCTGTAACCAGTACTTTCTTTCCTTTCAGATCCTTTTCCAGATGAATTTCCCTTAAAACGTATTCCATCAGGATCTCTTCCGAAGGAAGTTTCCCCTTCCCCACCTCCTTGCAGGCAAGGATACCGGTATCCGGCTCGATCACTTCCATGCCGAATTCCCTCAGTTTCTGCAGATTATTCTGCACAATGGGATTCTCATACATACGTGTGTTCATCGCCGGCGCCACCAGGATACGGCATTGGCAGGCAAGCGCCGTCGTCGTCAGCATATCGTCCGCAATGCCTCCCGCCAGCTTTCCGATCACATCGGCAGAAGCCGGCGCCACCAGCATCAGGTCTGCCTTTTCGCCCAACGCCACATGCTCTATATTATAATTAAAATTCCTGTCAAATGTATCCACAAGGCACTTATGCCCCGTAAGAGTCTCAAAAGCGATTGGATTAATAATATTGGTAGCATTTTTTGTCATGATCACGTGGACATCACAGCGGAGCTTAGTGAGCATACTGGTAAGATTCGCCATCTTATATGCCGCAATACTTCCCGTCACTCCAAGTACTACCGTCTTTCCCTTTAACATTCTGCCGCCCCTCTTCTTAAATTATTCATTTCTTTAATTTAGCTGCCCATGTTTTTCATAGGAAGAAATTCTTTTCACCTTATTATCATCATCCACAAAAACTACCTTGGGCCGGTGGCTTTTCGCTTCCTCCGGCGTCATCTCGCAATATGCCATGATGATAATATGATCCCCCACCTGAACCTGTCTCGCCGCAGCGCCATTCAGGCAGATCATGCCGGAATTCTTCTCTCCCGCTATGGTATAGGTCTCAAACCGGCTTCCATTCTCCACATCCACGATCTGAACCATCTCATACTCCAGAATACCTGCTGCTTCCATAAGCGCCGGATCCACCGTGATACTCCCTACGTAATTTAACTCTGCCTGCACAACAGTGGCGCGATGAATCTTTCCCTTTAACATCGTAATATTCATAGCTTCCCTCCTGTAAAAACCTTACTTTACACTTCCCAAAATCTTATTTTACACTTACTTCCCGATGATCGATACATGTAGAAAATACGATCAATGTCTTTGTTCTTCCATAGATCTGGAGTTCACCGATAAACTGATCCAGCTCCATCGTGCTCCTAAACTGAACTTCCAGCAGCATGGAATAATCCCCTGTGACACAGTTGCATTCGATCACATTAGGACAGTCTTTGATAAATGGATAAAAGTCCTTTTTATCTTTCGGCTCAACTTCCAGATTTATAAATGCCTTGATATGATATCCCAAAAGTTCCGGGTTCAGGCTCGCATGAAACCCGGTAATGTACTTCTCATTTACAAGATGATTGATCCTCGCCGACACCGCCGGCGCCGTGAGAAATACCGCCTGGGCAATGTCCTTGACCGGAGTTCTGGCATCTTTTTCCAAAATCTCAATTATCTGTTTGTCTATGGCATCCAACTGGTCATTTTTCATAACAATCTCTCCATTACAAATCAAATCCCTCATAGTATAGCACTTATTTTCTTCCTCGTCCATAGCCACTTTAGAAAATAAACAAAAAACAATAAAACTCTTTTGTTTTTAATATATTTTATCGTAATTTGTAACGTTTCAAGGTCTTACTGTCCACCTATTGACTTTATGCAGATAGTAGGATATGATGGCATTCTATCAGTGGCGAATAGCAATCATGATAGAACTGCTGCATTTGACCACATTTTTCCTTATAATATCAAACAAAACAGGGGCTTCTGCATCTGGTGTCTACACCGTGCACAGCCTCTGTTTTATTTTCTGAAATTCCCAGTTACAGATTCATCCAGAATTCGTTTGGGAGACACTGTCCTTTGGTTTGACAAACCACACCGTCATATTATAATATTAATTTGTACCAAAATATATTGAAGAGAGGTATTTGATATATGTTTGATAAAAAGGATACTTTTGACAAACCGCTGGAGGTGAGATTTTCAGGAGTTATTGAAAATGGATTTTGTTGGGATGATCTGGCAAGAGAGCGGATGCGGAATAAAAAAGCTCTGGAGCCATATGGGTATAAGGTCTATTCTCAAAATGACGAGGATGGCATCATACATGAGATTTTTAAGAGAATTGGAACGACAAATAAAACATTTATCGAATTTGGCGTTCAGGATGGACTGGAGAGTAACTGCCATTTGCTGTTATACTATGGCTGGCGGGGACTTTGGCTGGAGGGATCCCGGGAGTATTACGAGGAAATTGCTTTGAAGTTTCGCCCAGTGATCGAAAATGGGCAGTTGAAAGTAGTAAACGCATTTATAACAAAAGACAATATTAATCACCTATTCGATGAGGCAGGATTCACAGGAGAGATCGATCTTCTGTCCATTGATATCGACGGAAATGATCTCTATGTTTGGGAAAACATTGAGACAGTCAACCCCAGGGTCGTTATTACAGAATACAATGGAAAATTCCCGCCGGATCTGGATTGGAAACAGGCTTATCATGCTGATCATGTCTGGGATGGGACAGACTGGCATGGTGCCTCATTAAAAGCCTTTGAAATACTGGGAAGAAAAAAGGGCTATCAGCTAGTGGGAACGGACCTGCGGGGCTGCAACGCATTTTTTGTAAGAAATGATCTTGCCGGAGACTTGTTCTTTAAACCCGCCACGGCAGAGGCGCTCTATAATCCCCTGAGGACGGAACTTCAATTCGTGGCGAGACATCCAGCGAAATACTGCCTTGCGGTACAAAAGGATCATCTCGGTATACTGAATTACCAATCTTATGAGCTGACAGAAGGGTTCTGGGAAGAAGAGACAGCTGATGGTGTGAAACACGCCTGGACTTCTGCTGTAACAAGCACATTCCGTATACTTGCCACAGCAGGGGCAGCGGTGGCAGAGATTCCATATACCCTGCCCGCAGAAGTGATCTCCCACAAAGGAAATTGTGAGGTGTCGGTCTGTGTGGAGGGCAGAAAACCACAGACCGAGATTATTAACGCCAGTACTCTGACAGGAACATGGGAAGTTCTCATCCCCCAGGAAATTCCCAGAATGCAGGAGCACCCAGAGGCCTCTGCACTGACAATACAACTAAGAACTTCATATCTATGGAAGCCCTGTGAAGTCATGGAATCATCCGATGAAAGAAGTTTGGGTGTAGATATTTTACTATCGGAAATAAATCTCCGAAACGAGTGACCCCCGTCAAAAATCTCCCCGGACAGCCGGGGAGTTATCGTTCGTATATACGGAAGTTCATCGCTCCTTCACTTGGCTCAATGACATCCGTGGCACCCTCCGCAACCGCCGCCACAGGTATGTCCCTCACCGTGATGGTCGCAGTTGGGGGTATTATCTGTCTCAAGTATTCCTTTTAAAAAGTCTGCCACTGCTCTGTCAGCATCACCAGTTACCCCTGGCACCACCAGGATTCCTTCCTCACTGAGTGCCATCATGGCCCCTTCACCAATTCCCCCGCAGATCAGTACCTTCACATTTCCTTTTGCGAGAAATCCGGCGATAGCCTCATGTCCTGTTCCATTGGTATCCACTACCATCGTATTTACGAGACCGCTCTCTCCAAATTCAAAAATCTTAAATTTTTCCGTATGTCCAAAATGCTGGAATACCTGTCCTTCCTCATCATATGCTACTGCTATTTTCATATATATCCTTCCTTTCCTATACTGTTCTGGCAGCAAAAACCTAACCTCTGCCAAATAACATGATTATAACAAAAAACGCGGGGTTTCGCAACTATCGTGCCATCCCCTCCGAAAAAAAGAAAAGAAATTGAATTTCCTCTTGTCAGTTACGCCAATGCTTGATAAAATAAATCTGTAAATCAATCTGGACATGTCTTCAGACAGCCAGCATTGATATGCCTTTAAAATTGGCATATCAGTTTAAATAAGGAGATTATCATGGGCGGATTTTTTGGCGTTGCAGCAAAAAAGGACTGCATTTTTGACTTATTTTTTGGAACGGACTATCATTCTCACCTGGGAACGAGACGCGGCGGTCTTGCCGTGTATGGAGAGGACGGCTTTGACCGCGCCATCCATAATATTGAAAATTCTCCTTTCCGGACTAAATTTGATAAAGACGTACAAAAAATGAAAGGCTATTATGGCATCGGCTGTATTTCAGATTACGAACCCCAGCCGTTGATCGTGCGCTCCCACCACGGCACCTATGCCATCACCACAGTCAGTAAGATTAACAACACAAAAGAAATTGTAGATACTATTTTTTCCAATGGAAACTCCCATTTTCTAGAAATGAGTGGCGGTGATATCAATCCCACGGAACTGGTGGCTGCCATCATCAACCAGAAAGAAAATATTATTGAGGGAATCCATTATGCGCAGGAACTCATTGACGGTTCCCTGACGATGATGCTCATGACACCAAAAGGCATTTACGCCGCCAGGGATAAATATGGACGCACTCCGATCGTCATTGGCAAAAAGGAAGACGCATACTGCATCTCCTTTGAATCTTTTGCCTATCAGAATCTGGGGTATCAGGACTTTAAGGAACTGGGGCCTGGTGAGATCGACGTCGTGACAGAAGAGGGTGTACATGTACTGATGGCCCCCGGAAAAAAACTAAAGATCTGTACCTTCCTGTGGGTATATTATGGTTATCCCTCCAGTTCTTATGAGGGCGTCAGCGTAGAACAGATGCGCTATAACTGCGGAGCCAGCCTGGCAAGGCGGGATCATGTCAAACCGGACATCGTGGCCGGCGTACCGGATTCTGGTACAGCCCATGCCATTGGCTACTCCAACGCTTCGGGAATCCCATTTTCCCGGCCTTTTATCAAATATACGCCAACCTGGCCCCGTTCTTTTATGCCCACGATCCAGAGCAAACGGAATCTGATCGCCAAAATGAAGCTGATCGCCGTCCACGATCTTATCAAGGACAAAAGCCTGCTCCTGATCGACGATTCTATCGTCCGGGGCACCCAGCTGCGCGAGACCACAGAATTCTTATACAAAAGCGGCGCGAAGGAAGTCCATATCCGGCCTGCCTGTCCGCCTCTGGTATACGGCTGCAAATATTTGAATTTTTCCCGTTCCACTTCAGAGATGGATCTGATCACAAGACGCGTGATCGCCCGCCTGGAGGGCACAGAAGATGTATCTGATAACGTACTGCAGGAATATACCGATCCGGAATCACCCAAATATGAACAGATGGTAGAAGAAATCCGCAAGGAATTGAATTTTACAACCCTGCGTTATAACCGTCTGGATGATATGCTCGCATCAGTGGGAATTCCACAGGAAAATCTGTGCACCTACTGCTGGAATGGAAAAGAATAAACGACACATCTTATATCAACATTGATCGTAACCTGGGATCTGTTCCCCATAAAAATGGGGCAGATCCCTTTTTCTGCATTTATTTTCATTTATCGTCATAACCCCTCACTTTTCGACATATTCCGCATAAAATGTAATAACAAACCAAAGAATGGAGAATTCTATGTATCTCACAATCTCTATTATAGTACTGATCGCCATTGTATGCCTTCTGGTCTTTCACTGGAGGAAGAAAAAGATCATCTGCAAGATCTGCTGTATGTCTGACATGCACAAATGCCGGCTTCTGAATGAACTGGTGGAACCTCTTGGCTATAACTACTATTCCAGGCAGGACATTTTTTCCAGCCGCCTGGACGCCTGGCAGAAGGATTTCGGTTATGGAGATGTCTATGACCGGGGCGCACCATATTTTAATATGGTATTTGACAGTTATCCTGTGTATTTTGATCATGACGGCAAAACATGGCTGATCGAATTTTGGAAAGGGCAGTACGGCATCAATACCGGAAGCGAGGTGGGGATCTATCATACCAATCAAATCATATCCCCGGCGGCCCGCAGATTTACCATTTTCCATGCAGCAGCAGAGGAAGAAATGCCAGAAATCACCATGCGTCTCCGGCGAAGGGGCTGTCCCGTCGCCACACTTCAAAAAGAGCACTGGTGGCTGACCATTTTCTCTATGGGACTGTTTTCCAGTCCAAAAGAGTTGTCTGTGGATATAACCCTCCGGTTCCATGACCTGTCAATGAGGGATGCCTTTCTGGAGGCCCTGCTGGCCAGCGGGCACGACCCCGATGATATCGATGTTATGTATACCAGCGTGTCTTTTACTTTCCGCGCCGGCAGCCAGCATTGGTGTTTCCTGAAAAGATGGTACTGCCATTATGTTCAGTTTAAAAACCGGATCTTCTGCAAACTCTTCTGTTTTGTCACGAGACCTTTTGAAGATTCCGGCAGTAAACTTTTGTATCTCTATTATTACATTCCCTTTGTATTCCGCCGTATCTTCAGGCTGAGACGCTTTGGAAGAAAGGGAAAACATCACAAAAAACACTGAAAGGAGATCCGGATGAGCTGCCGAAGACGACTAAATAAATCCTTTCGCAATGTTCCCGTTCTTCCTCTGGAATCCAGGAGCCGTTATGTGCTTTTCAGTGACTGTCACCGGGGAAGCGGTACCCAGGGCGACAATTTTCTGAAAAACCGCCATCTCTATCTCGCCGCTCTGAACTATTATTATCAGAGTGGCTACACCTACATTGAACTGGGAGATGGAGACGAACTCTGGGAAAACAGGAATATGGAACAGATCAAAGAAATCCATGGTGACGTATTCCGGCAGCTGGCCCGGTTTTATCAGGACAACAGGCTCTATATGATCTACGGAAACCACGACATGATCAAAAAACACGCCTCATTTGCCCGAAAAAAGTGTTCCACCTATTACTGCATCTCCAGCCAGTGCCAAAAAGAATTATTTCCTGACATCATTTTTTATCCGGGACTGGTGCTCCGCAATGAGCAGACGGGAAAAAGCCTGTATCTCACCCACGGACACCAGTCCTCCCTCCTAAACTCCACATTGTGGCCAGTCAACTGTTTTCTCGTCCGTTATCTGTGGAAACCGCTGGAACAGGTAGGAATCCTGGACCCAACCAGTGCAGCCAAAAATAATACCACCAAACAGCGTTCCGAAAGCCGGCTGGCGGCATGGGCAAAAGAATACCACCGGACATTGATCACCGGACACACCCACCGGCCGATGGTCAGCTCCGAAGATACATCCTATCTCAATACAGGAAGCTGTGTCCATCCCCAGTGCATCACCTGCATCGAGATTTCTCATGGAAGGCTTACCCTGATGAAATGGTATATGAGCGCACGGGCCAGTGGCAGCCTCTATGTGGAGCGGGAAGAACTTGCTGGTGATACTTATTTTAATCTGGGATCAAATGAATATTCTGCCCGCGGCGACGCAGGCAAAAATGAATGCTTCTGACAGAATACTCCTTTAAACTAAGTGATACAAATCATTAATATAATGGAAGGCAGGCGATACATTTCGCCTGCCGTTCTATTTGAATTGTCATAACTCATCGCTCCAATTTATCTTACATAATAGCATCCAAAAAATCTTTCCATAATTTGCACTTTTTAATTGCTAATATGTTCTTTACATAAATTTCCTCCCACTCTCCCATAGGGCTACCAGAAAAAAACTCTTTATAGAACCCTTCCCCTGGTAATTTAATTTCTTTATTTATAACTACTCCAGAAACTGGAGGTAAGTTGTTTTCTATACATGCACTTGAAACAACACCAAGAGGTTTATCCAAGTTTCGTGGATTAAAATCCCTATCTACTTTCGAGGCTAACTTACCATATGTAATAGCAGGCTCACTTTGATTAGCAATAACATATTCTAACAATTCTATAGCAACCTTACGATTTAATGGCACCTTTTTTAAATTCTCTGGAATATAAAATCTTTCTTTCATGTCTATTATTCTCCATTTTTTAATTAATATATTTTTATAACAGATCCCTTAAGTGCTGCAGCAGTTTTGTCTCCATAGGAATATTTCCCGGCATTGAAAACTCCTGTGCCACTGCCAGCCCTTCCTCGATCACTTCCAGAATCTTATCGGTATCTGCTTCTTTTCCATAGAGATAGTACGCATACACCCTTCTGCCATTCACATCCATATCGTTCTCGATCATGGCGGGTGCCTGGTTCTTATATCTCTCTACCTTCTTTCGGTCTTTTTCCAGATAAGAATAATAAAATATCAGCTCACCACAGACACCGCCTAAAAAAGTCGGCACATTCTGGGGCAGCGCTTTCTCCATTTTATGTATCAGCTGGCTTACCCGTTCCTCATCTCCTTTTTCCAATGCACAAAAATACTGGAATTGAACATATCGATATTTTTCGGCAAGGGCAGTGCCGGATAATTCCACCTCTTCTGACAGCCAGTCCTCAAGCTGCGCCGGGTGTGTCCCCTCCATTATAAGGGCCAGAATCTGTTGACTCTTCCTTTGCAGCGCCGCCTGCGGTGAATTCCCCCTACCAGAACAGGCAACACTGATCAATTGTAATATTCCGAAAGAAAAAACTATGATCGCTCCCAGCATATACATCCGGAAAAATTCTGTGCCTGCCGCCACATGGTACACCAGCATACAGAGCATACCATAACAAATAAACCCTGACATATTTCCCACCCCCAGAGTCATGATGCGGATCCTATTGTCCATGAAAAAATCCGGGGCAGCGATTACGTTCACCTGAGGGATAAAACAAAACTTATCCTTTTTTATCGTTAAATTTCCCTGTCTCTTCAGTATTTTTATATTCAAATAACGAAAAGAAGCAAACTCTCCACTCTGCAGAATCTTAGCTGCCAGCAGATTCATAAATCCTGTTACTAGGCTCCAAATAATGATCGAACCATAATATGCCCCTATGATCTCTAAAAATAACATTCCTTATCCTCCTGTTTTCTCATCCTATATAAATCATACATTAGTTATAAAGAAAGTATAGCAAATTTTTCCCAGTTTTGCCACAATAACAGGATATTTTTGTTTTTATATTTCAGATTGTTTTAGAGATAGAAAGAGAACTGCCTGAAAAGCAGCCCTCTTCCCCGATATCAAATATTGTGTTCCCAATTCCCACCTTTTAGGATTCATACACCTTTATCCCTAAATTGAATTTGCACTCTGGATCTGTATGTCTCCTGATAATACGCTTCGTCAGGAAAAATCATCTTCATTCACTTTATCAAAACAAATGCCAGTGATCTTTCCGTTTTCATCGCTAACATAATCGAGCATATACGAGGGCTCTTCCAAAAGATGAAAGAACTTTGCCGGATCCTGATATTGACATGCCTTTCCCTCAATATGAACCGTAAGTCCCTGCTTTTTCGCCCGATCCAGCTCTTCCTGGAGCCATGAAGTTTCTCTCATTTTATCCCTCCCGTACTGCATGAAAAAGGAAGTGTACACCGTGATGCGTAAAATCAAATCCCTTTACATAAAGTGTAAAGATAAAAAATATTCAACTTGATAATCAACTGCTTATTCACATGTTTAACGGAATTTTGAGCGACCCTGCTTGTTAGAAAAATAGACTGTTCTCAGGAAAGTTGCCAGATTGAACCTTCCGCCCCAAATCAGATTCATCCCCCCTTTACGAACATTTTTTATCTCTTCTATATTATAGTATTTTTCCAGGAGAAAAATCAAGTGTCGTATATACGCTGTCTCTTATACACATCTCCGAGCCCACGAGACGGAGCTACA
>CAMTDY010000097.1 GCA_947070915.1 uncultured Roseburia sp. | reverse complement strand
ACTGGCTTTAAGGTTTCTGTCGGCTCTTCTGTCCCAGCTGGTTTCGATGTTTCGGCTGGCTCTGATGTCTCATCTGGTTTCGCTGTCTCAGTTGGTTTTGACGTTACAATTGGCTTTAAGGTTTCTGTCGGCTCTGATGTCTTACCTGGCTTTGGAGTAAGCTCTGCATCTGTTTTAGCATTTCCTCCCGGATTCCCGCCGCATACGGCAGAAGCATCGATGACATAGTCCGTGTCCAGCATCTGGCAGCCGTCCTCTTTATACAGGGTATATAAACCTGCTGCAGAAGCAGTCAGCGAAGCATTATAATCCAATGTAACCTCATTACATGTATAACATTTAATGCCGTCATGATAAAAATGCTGTCCGTCACTGTGATACTTCACCGGTGCACAGACGGAAGCCGTATCATGTCCCGCATCACCGCCGGAGAGCCCTCCGCAAAGAGCCCCCAGAAGCACTTTCTGGTTCGGCAGGCTTCCATTATTTAACTCTTCATAACTGTTACAGCCAGAAGCTGCACGGTGATGGGGGTTTTTACTGGCATTTTCATTATACCCTACCACAAAGCACTGGTTCATGGAATTCTGTCCCAGAAGGTAATTCATCTGCCCTTTTGCCCACTCTTTATACAGGCTGGTATGCATATTTTTGTCATAGCAGAGCGCCTCAAACTGCAGGGCTGTATTATATCTGGCGGACCCCCAGGAAAGAATATATGTGTAGCCGTCACTGAGGGATTTACCATTTACATTGGAATCAATGCTGCTCCTGATAGAATCCCATCCTCTGCTGTAAGCCGCTGCTGCCGCCTTCATATCATCCCAGCAATTAACAAAACCAGGATCTTGAACATATGCCTCTGCCTTTGACTGATATGCGGCATCGCCCGTCGCACGGTACAGCCATGCAGCCGCCAGCGCCATATCGTCTTCCCAGCTGCTGCCGGAATAAAAACTCCCTGCTTTGCTGCCAGAACTGGAGGCCTTAGGATTGGATTCCGCATAGGCAAAAAGTTCTTTCGCACATTCCAGATACTCCCTGGATCTCTCATCCTCCGGAAAGTTATATGCCTGTATGGCAAGTGCCGCCGCTGTCTCCCCAACGATATCCGTACAGGGAGTAGCAGAACTGGTAAAATATGCCTGGTCCCCCCGGCTCTCCTGGTTCTCGGGAGCCCCCCAGTAGGCGTGATCCCGGTCCCCGTCCCCCACCTGATAGCAGTAGGCTTCTGCTTTTCCGGAACCATCCCGGACCGTACAGCGCACAAAATAATCACAAAAATGCTCCATCACCGTCTTATAATGAGAGAGCTGCCCTGTTTCTGAAAAGGCCTCTCCGAATTCAGTATAAGCGAGAGCAAGGGTCACCGCAGAATATGCCTGGGGAAGATTAAATTTTGCATGGTCGCCCGCATCGTGGTAGCCGCCGCTGACGTCCACTTTTTTCCCATTATAATCTGCTGTCTGGTCGCAAACATGGCAGTTTCCCCGGTATCCCTCATAATCTCCATACTTTTTGCCGGCGGCAACAAGAGAATGATCTTCCACCTCCGGACCACACATATTGGCATCGTAAAAATATAATGAGTATTGAAGAAGTTTGGCAAAATTTGCTTCCGAAGGAGCAGTTATTCCCCCGGACGAACCGGGATCCCCTTCCCCAGCCGACTTGTTTCCTGTGAATTTAGCTGATATAATCTCATAGGAAATATCTCCTGATACATTGGCAAACTGTATTCCCATTCCTGAGACACTGGAATCACTGGCCAGAAATGGAGTAAGATCTATGGAAGTAGTCAGTTCCTGGCCCATCACTAAGTTGGTCCACTGATTTTCCCATTTCCCCCCATGTTCAAAAAACACCATGGCGCCGGCTGTCCCATCGCTGCTCTGGGTATATTCCGCCACACGATATGTAACCTGAAGCCTGGTAAAACCAGCCTCCTTAATTTTTGCTGTGGTATCATACCTGGCAGGGACTTCAAATTTGATCTCATGGCTTGTCCCGCTGATCACGGCATCCTGTATTCCAGAATTTTCCCTCACAACATACTCAACCTGTTCTGCCCGTGATCTTACCGTATTCCCCCCCAGTGGAAAAAGGGTATAAAACATGGCGGCAGCCAGCAGCCATGCAATCCCCCGGCATCTACTCCCTAAGTATAATCCTTTTTTCATCCTTACCTCTTTTCTTTATTTCGTGATCTCCATAATCTCCTATGTATTACCGGCTAGTGTATTGGCCTGTTGATATTTGATAAAACTAAGAAGAATATTTACACATCGGCAAGGCGGATGAACGAGTCGTAGCGGTGGCTACGGCTAGAAAATCCAACGTAACAGATGGGCAAACAGACAAGCAGGTTTGCTTAATTACCAACAGGTCAGCACACTAGTTACCACCGGCAATTCTGATTAAAGATGTTTTTCAATAGCGGCCAGAAGCTCTCCTTTGGGCATCGCTCCCATTACCTTCTCCACCACTTCTCCTCCCTTAAAGAGAAAAAATGCCGGAATTCCTGTGATTCCATAACTCTGGGCAATCTCCATATTTTCATCACAGTTTAATTTGCCTACGACCAGGCGGTCCTTCTGCTCCTCTGCGATCTCGTCCACCCTGGGAGACATCATCTTACAGGGTCCGCACCACACTGCCCAAAAATCCACCAGCACGGGCTTATTCGATTTTAAAACCGTTTCTTCAAAATTTGCTGCATTTAACTCAATTGCTGCCATACCTTCACCTCATCTTCTCAATCTTTTTCTTTATAATACAACATACAGTGACAATAGCCCTCGAACTCCGGATCTGCGATCTGTTCCCGAAATTCCCGGCACATACATTTTGTGTCCTCATTTTTCTGCAGGACACAGGGACAATAGCCGTCTCTCGCCTTGAGCCCTTCCTGAATCTGCTGAACCACTGCCTCGTCCTCATTTAACCGAATCGCCATAATCTTCCTCTTTTCTGCGCTGTTTCATAGGATTGTGCCACAGCGCCGGCACCTTCTGGATCAACGAACGGTTAAATCTCTATTTCACCCTGGAAAACCTCGGTTGCGGGTCCCTTCATAAGCACCTCACCATTTTCCAGGTATGTATCATAGAGCGCGCCGCCGCGTACCCTCACTTCTACCTCTTCTCCCCGTGGACAGTGTCCGTTCAGCACTGCAGCTACCGTAGCCGCACAGGTTCCTGTGCCACAGGAGACCGTTTCCCCGGAACCCCTCTCCCAAACCCGCATTTTCAGCGTGTGGTCGTCTATGACTTCCACAAATTCTGTGTTGATGCGGTCTGGAAACAAAGGATGGTTTTCAAACAAGGGACCAGTCTTTTCCAGATCCAGCCCGTCAATCCCCTCTGTAAATACCACGCAATGGGGATTTCCCATAGATACGCAGGTTACGGTGTACATTCTGCCCCCTGCCTCGATCTGGCGGGCGATAAAATCCTCTCCTTCCGCCTGTACCGGGATCTCCGACGGCTTCAATACCGCCTCTCCCATATTTACCTTGACATACACAGCTTTTCCCTCCTCCACGGTCAGCTCCAGCTGCTTGATGCCGCTTTTTGTCTCTATTGACATATGGTCCTTTGGCACAATGCCACGATCATAGACATACTTTGCCACGCACCGGATCCCATTGCCGCACATCGCCCCCTCTGAGCCATCGGCATTATACATGATCATCCGGCAGTCCGCCGTCTCCGACGGAGCAATGCAGATCAGACCGTCTGAACCGATGCCAAAACGCCGGTCACTGACCACCTTTGCGACTTCCTCCTGGTTCTCCAGTTTTTGCTGGAAAAGATCCACATATATATAGTCATTCCCGGTCCCATGCATCTTTGTAAATGATAATTTCACGCTGCCATCTCCTTTCTTCTAATATGTAAAACCTTATCATGTAAACATGATAGGTATTTTGAACTTTTGACCCTGGCATTAAGACAAGTAGTCCACCCGGATATCCACGTTGCAGTTTGACATATGGGATGCATTGATCTCCAGTGCGTATTCCAGCAGGATCTGAAATCCGTTATCCCGCTCTCTCCTCTCCAGGCGGTCCGTGTGGATCGCCACCTCCAGCTCCCCGAAGGGAGTGGAATAGTAAGAAATGGTATCCCGGTCTTCGATAAAGACCATATGGGTCTGGGCGGCTCCTTTTTTGATGATCTCGATCTGGTCCGGCTTTACTTTCAGCATACTCTTTACCAGCTGGCAGTCCACGCCGGCTGCATTATCCGCGGCTTCTTCGTAAGAGACACAGATGTGGTCATCCCTCTGCATCATCTCGCCCACAGAGACAACCTCCACTGTTTCTTCACCATCATTATTCTGAATCCCACTAATGGAAACTTTTACATTCTTTTTCATTAGTCTTCCCCTTATCCTGTTATTTTATGCTGTGTGCCGCGGCTGACTATTCTCTCTCGAATGCAGTCTCGACCAGACGGTCGATCAGTTCTGATATGGATAGTCCCATGTCATTGCAGAGCATAGGATACATACTGATATTGGTAAACCCTGGTAATGTATTAGTCTCATTAAACACTACTTCATTGGTATCATTTTCAATGAAAAAGTCCACCCGGGACAGTCCAAAACCGCTGACTGCCTTAAATATCCTCACTGCATTTTCTCTGACCGTTTCCTTTGCCTCTGTCTTGATCTCCGGCGGATCGATCACTGTCTTTGACTCAGCATTGTGATACTTGGCTTCATAATCATAAAATTCTGCCGCCGCCTGCACCTCTCCTACTTTGGAGGCCCGTACTTCATTGCCGCCCAGCACCGCACATTCCACCTCATGGCCGTATATCATTTCTTCGATCAGGACACGGTTATCATGCTTCTTTGCCAGCTGCAGAGCCCGTTTTAGTTCTTCCCTGTCACATGCTTTGCTGACGCCACAGGAAGATCCTGCATTCGACGGCTTTACAAATACGGGATATCCCAGCTTTTCTTCCACCTGTTCCACGGTGTGCTCCATCTCACTCAGATCCTTAGCGATATCTATCACATATCCCGCCTGACGGATGCCCAGCCGATCCACAAATATTTTCGTAGAGATCTTATCCATACTCACCGCAGAACTCAATACTCCGCAGCCCACGTATGGTATGCCCGACATCTCGAACAACCCCTGGATCGTTCCATCCTCACCAAATCTGCCATGAAGCACCGGAAAGATCACATCTATTTTCTTATAAGTATAAGTATCTTCCCTCAGGACCAGCACACCGGGCCTGCCCCTGTCGGGAGACAAAATAGCTGTCTGGGCACTATTTTTCCAGGTACCGTCTTCGATACTGGCTACGGAATCTGTAAGCAGCCATTTTCCTTCTTTCGTAATACCGATCAATGTCAGTTCATATTTATCTTCGTCAAATCCACTCACTACATTCAACACGGAGGAACAGGACACCTCATGTTCCGAGGAAATTCCTCCAAATATTACTGCTACCTGTCTTTTCAATGTTCTGCACCTTGCCTTTCTGCTGCAATCTTATCTCATATATTCTATATGATGTTGGAATCAAAAGGCATTTTGCCCTTTTGACCCTGGTATCTTTATATTTTACTATGATATTCCTTATATCACAAGGTTTTTCCTTATATTTGTGAATATTTTGAAAAAGGGAAGACTAAAAGCGTGCCCCCTTCAATATCTTCAGCGAATGCTTTTTCGGCACTTGATCAGCGCATATACCGCCGGGATCAGTATGAAAATGTTGATAAAATCTGTGATCTCCCACACGATCCCCATGGGCATCACCGCCCCGGCAAAGATCATGATCACATAGATATACTGGTAACTCCTCACCAGAGATTTTCCTCCCATATAATCTGCCGCCACCTGGCCAAAATAGGACCAGCCGATCAGTGTCGCCACTGCAAAGCAGACCGTAGCCACTGCGATCAGTTCCTCCCCCAGCAGGGGCAGGGTGTCAAAAGCTCCCTTCACGAGAAGTCCGGCGGGCAGGTCCACCAGCGCCTGTTCGTTCTTAAGTACGAACATCACCACTACAATCCCTGTGATGGCACACATCACCACCGTATCCCAGAACGTCGCCGTCATGGAGATCAATCCCTGCCGTTCTGGCGAGATGTGCTCCGAACCCGACGCCGCGGCGATACCAGAAGTTCCCAGCCCCGCCTCATTGGTGAATAGCCCTCTCGCCACCCCATATCTCACTGCTCTTCCCACAGAAAAGCCCACCGCTCCTCCGAGAAAGGCGCTTTTACTAAATGCTGATTTAACAATTACCAGAACAGCCTCCGGAAGCACAGAAGCATTTAGAAGGATAAATGCCACGCAGCCCCCCAGAAATAAAAATGCCATCGCCGGCACCAGCGCCATGCAGACCTGTTCGATCCATTTGACCCCCTGAAGAATCACCAGACCAACGGGAAGCGCCACCACGATCCCTGCTGCCCACTTAGGGATTCCCCACACGTCCATACAAGTCTCTGAGATGGCATTGGACTGGGTGGTGCAGCCGGCGCAGAAAGCAGACAGGCAGATCAGAAAACTATAAAAAAAGGCAAGCTTCCTCTTTCCCAGCCCACGCTCCAGAACATACATCACTCCGCCTACATTGTGCCCCTCATGATCCTTGCTGCGGTAGCGGCAGGAGAGAATGGTTTCCCCATAGGTGGTCGCCATTCCCAGCAGCCCGGTGACCCAGCACCAGAACACCCCGCCCGGCCCTCCAAGGTAAACGGCTGTGGATACGCCGATGATATTCCCGGTCCCCAGCGTCGCCGCCAGCGTCGTAGTCAGTGTGCCAAAAGCACTCATTCCCTCGGAAGAGTCCCCCTCCATCGAATATTTCACTGCCTTTTTTATTTTTCTCTGGACAAATCCTGTCCTTATAGTAAAATAAATATGTATCCCTAATAAAAGAATCAGCAGAGGTCCACCCCACATCAAATTATTAATTCCTGATATAATATTCATCTTTACACGGAACTCCGCTTTTTTTAATAGTCTATGAGAAAGGAAACTTGATTATGAGACGTTTAAGATCATTGTTCGCTCTATTGCTTTGCATGTGCCTCGGCACAAATATAATAGCCACAGGTGCAGATGCCATTTCAATCTGGGAGATCCAGAATTCTGCCACTCCGGCGCCATCGGCATCCAGCGGAAAAAATGCCATTACTGTTCCCTACACCATAGGCGGCCAGGAAGTCAGCTACCGGGGCGAAAAGATCACAGTAGTCTACGAGTCCAAACAGATCAACCTGCAGAAGACACCGGCAGTGAAGATAAACGGAACCGTTATGGTTCCCTTAAAAGAAACTTTTGCCAGTCAGGGAATTAAGGTGAGCTATAAATATTATAAGAAATTAAAGAAAATTACCATTTCTAAAAATGACAAGTTTATCGTCATGCACCTAAACCAGCCCTCTATCACGGTAAACCAGAACACCAGCTCTCTGCCCCAGGCTCCTGTATCTGTAACCTACAGCAAATCAGAGGTAAAGACGATCCTTGTCCCCTTCCAGGAAGTGGTACAGGCACTGGGTATCAATTATCTCTGGGACGAGACCCTGGGCGTAGCACAGCTCTCCAAACCGGTTCTGAATTTTGTGGGAAAAAAGATCTTTACCCCGTACAACTGGACATTGAACAATTATGCCGCGATCCAAAAAAAACGTACCGGCCGCACCTCACTGGCAGAATACAAACGGCTGGTGAATTATAAAAAAGATACCTCCTACGGGTTCCAGTTTCTCCGGCTGGATAAATTCCGTCCTGTAAATGAAGAAAAATTTTTATCTACTTATGACTATTATATTAAGAATGCCTGCGAAAACAAAGGACATGGTCCCTCCTACAGCGTATTGTACGGAAAGGGAAAGGTAATGCTTGCCGCTGCGAAAAAAGAGGGCATCGATCCGATGTACTTTGTGTCCCAGACATTTCTGGAGTCCGCCTACGGCACAAGCTCCCTCGCCCGGGGCAATCGGATCAACCGTGTTGCGCTGCCCTCCTATGCCCGTTCCGGAGGAAAATTCATCACAAAAAAGATTCCCAAATCTGCCACGGTCTACAATCTGTACGGAATCAAGGCCTATGACAGCGACCCAAAGACCGGCGCCACCTCCCATGCCTACTATAAGGGGTGGACCACGGTGGATAAGGCGATCTACGGCGCCGCTAAATTCATCCGGGAAAACTACTTTGAGGCCAAGCCCAGCCAGAATACAATATTTAAATTTAGATTTAACCCCTCTAATCTGAACCACCAGTACGCCACAGATCCATGGTACTCGGAAAAAATCGCCCAGCGGATCCTGCTATTCAGCAGATGCTATTCCACGAAGGCACTGTATACATACGATTATCCGAAGTTCCGGTGAGGCATACCTCACCCTTCCCTGAAAAACTCCACCACAGCTTTCGCCGACCGCTCGTTCATCCCCGGCACTTCCTTTAGCTCCTCCACCGTGGCTTTCTTGATGTCGTCCAGGGATTCATAGTACTTCATCAGCGCCTTCCGCCTGGCTATACCAATGGTGGGAATGTCATCCAGGATCGAATGCACCTGCGCCTTTCCCCGGATCTGCCGGTGGTACTCGATGGCAAAACGGTGGGTTTCATCCTGAATCCTGGTAATAAGCCGGAAGCCCTGGCCATGTATATCAATGGGTATCTCTTCATTTCTGAAAAATAATCCTCTCGTCCGGTGATGGTCGTCCTTTACCATGCCGCATACCGGAATATCGATCTTTAATTCCTGGAGAACTCTCTCCGCCACATTGACCTGTCCCTTTCCCCCATCCATAAAGATCACGTCGGGAAAGAGCCGGAAAGAATCCATCTCTGCCAGCTCCTGTCTCTGGCCATGGGTAAAACGCCTCGTCAGCAGCTCTTCCATGGAGTGATAATCATCGGGACCTGTCACTGTCCGGATACGGAACTTCCGGTAATCATTTTTCTTGGCGCGCCCTTTCTCAAATACCACCATGGATCCTACCGTCTCAAACCCGTTGATATTAGAAATGTCATAAGATTCTACCCGGTTCAGCCCCTGAAGTCCCAGAAGCCCCTCGATCTCTTCCATGGCTCCCAGTGTCTTTTCCCTCTCCTGCTTAAGCTTCTCTGCATCCTGGGCAAGAACCATATGGGCATTGCGCTTTGCCAGATCCAGCAGCCGCACCTTTTCTCCCCGCTTCGGATGTCTGAAAAAGACTTTATGCCCCCGCTTTTTCGCCAGCCACTCCAGAATTGCCCCGCTGTCCTCCGGCTCGCACTCCGTCCAGAGTTCCCGCGGCACATAGGGGGTTCCCGCGTACATCTGCTTGATGAAGGCGCTTAAAATATGCCCCTCCTCCTCTTCCAGCACTCCCGACAGATAATAGTGCTCCCTGCCGATCAGCTTTCCGCCACGGATAAAGAATACCTGCACCACTGCTTCGTCCTCATTTCTGGCGATGGCGATGATGTCCCTGTCCTCCTGGTCATCACTGGTGATCTTCTGGCGCTCCGTCACCTGCCTGACGCTGTCGATAAGATCCCGGTAGACTGCCGCCTCTTCAAACTGCATATTCTGCGCCAGCTGTTCCATCTTCTGCTGCAGATCCTTCATAACTTCTTTCGTATTTCCATTCAGAAAAGAAAGGGCCTTCTGAAAATTTTCCCTGTATTCCTCCCGGTCCACACTGCCCTGGCAGGGTGCCGGACACTGCCCCATCTGATGGTACAGGCAGGGTCTCTCCTTCCCCACATCCCGCGGCAGAACCTTCCGGCAGTTTCTCAGATGAAACAGTTTATTCAGAAGCTCGATGGTATCCCGGATCGCCGCTCCGCTGGTGAAGGGCCCAAAATATTTGGCGCCATCCCGTTTCATCTGCCTGGCGAGGACAAACCGGGGAAAATCTTCTTGGATCGTAGCTTTCAAAAAAGGATAGCTCTTGCCATCCTTTAGCATCGTGTTATATTTGGGATTGTGTTCTTTGATCAGGTTGCACTCCAGCACCAGGGCTTCTAACTCACTGTCCGTCACGATATATTCAAACCAGGCGATCTGTTCGATCATTCTGGCAATCTTAGGGGACACGTTGCGGCTCTTCTGAAAATACTGCCTCACCCGGTTTTTCAGCACAACAGCCTTTCCCACATAAATAATATGATCCTCTTTGTCATGCATTAGATATACTCCTGGCTTATCCGGAAGTTTTTTCAACTCCGCTTCTAAGTCAAACACCCTGCCACCTCCTCTAAAAATATTTTTGGATCACGTCCACCAGCCCATCCTCATCACAGTGGGGCGCGATATAGTCCGCCTTTGCCCTCACTTCCTCACTGGCATTCGCCATCGCCACGCCGACACCGGCGTATTCGATCATGGATATGTCATTGAAACCGTCGCCGCAGCAGATCATCTGCTTTCTCGAATAACCCAGCCGGTCTAACAGCCGGGAAAGTCCATATGCCTTATCGATGCCCAGGGGCATCATTTCCACATAAAAATCCTCAGACCGGTACACGCTCAGCCGTCCCTCAAAAGCCGCAGCAGCTCTTGGTTCAACGCCAGCCATATAATCCGGGTCTCCCGTCAGCAGGCACTTATTCACTGGATAGATAACCTCTTTACCAAAATCCTCCACCACATGGATGTCGATGCCACATCCCTTCGCATCGATCTGTATATACTGGTCGGCGTCATTTTCAGCAATGATGTCGTTTCCATGATATGTCAT
>CAMTDY010000096.1 GCA_947070915.1 uncultured Roseburia sp. | reverse complement strand
GAACGTGATATTTTTAAAAAATACTTTACAAGAGCAATAAATGATATTATAATCTTAGTTAGTGTCGTTTTATGTTAAAACGACACTATTATATTGCAAAAGAAAGAGGGAAAAGACAGTGAACGGATTAACTGAATTTCGTTGGCATGGCCGCGGCGGCCAGGGTGCCAAGACAGCGGCGCTTTTACTGGCAGATGTAGCGTTTAAAACCGGCAAACATGTGCAGGGATTTCCGGAATATGGTCCGGAACGGATGGGCGCACCGATTACTGCTTACGACAGGATCAGTGACAGGCAGATCCGGGTTCATTCCAATATTTATGAACCGGATTATGTCGTGGTCGTGGATGAGACTCTGCTGAACTCTGTCAATGTCACAAAAGGATTAAAAAAGGACGGGGCGATCCTTGTGAATACCTCCCGCTCCAGCGAAGAGATCTATACATACCTCCACGGATACCAGGGCAGAGTGTATACCATAGATGCGAGAAAAGTATGCATGAAGACGCTGGGAAAATATTTCCCCAATACGCCGATGCTTGCGGCTATCGTTAAAATATCCCAAATTATGGAAGAAGATCAGTTTATCAAAGAAATGGAAGCTTCCCTTGGTCATAAATTTGCCAAAAAACCGGAGATGCTGGAGGGAAATATGAAGGCACTCCGCATGGCATTACAGGAGGTGCACTGATATGTTAAGAGCAAAAGAAATCAATGAAAAGACGCCATGGCAGGATCTGACGCCGGGTCTGCAGATCTATGAGCCGGCAACTTCCCAACGTTTTGAAACCGGTGAGTGGAGAGTCAACACACCAGTATTTGATAAAGAGAAATGCAAACAGTGCCTGCTCTGTGTTCCCTATTGCCCGGACAGTTCAATTCCAGTAAGAAACGGTAAAAGAGAAGCCTTTGATCTGCTTCACTGCAAGGGCTGCGGCATCTGTGTAAAAGCATGTCCCTTCGGAGCAATCACAATGAAGGAGGGAAAATAACATGGCAGAATTAGAGAGAATGTCAGGCAATGAGGCAGTTGCCCATGCTATCAAACAGGTGGAGCCGGATGTCATGCCGGCATTTCCGATCACACCTTCTACAGAACTTCCACAATTTGTATCCAATTTTATTGCAAATGGTGAGATCAATACCGAATTTATCCCTGTGGAGAGCGAACACAGCTCCATGAGCGCTGCCATCGGTGCGTCAGCTGCCGGCGCCAGGGCGCTGACTGCCACCTCTTCCTGCGGGCTGGCCCTGATGTGGGAAGTCTTATATGTGGCGGCGTCTAACCGTCTGCCGATCTGCATGGCGGTGGTAAACCGCGCCCTGTCGGGACCGCTGAATATCAACAGTGAACACTCTGACAGTATGGGAGCCAGGGATTCCGGCTGGCTTCAGATCTATGCAGAAAACAATCAGGAAGCCTATGACAATTTCATTCAGGCATACCGGATCGCAGAACATAAGGATGTAATGCTTCCCATCATGATCTGCCAGGATGGATTTATCACCAGCCACGCGGTGGAAAATATTACTCTGGAAGATACCGGACTGGTGAAAAAATTTGTCGGTGAATATGATCCGGAACACTATCTGTTGAACCCGGAAGAGGTGATGGCAGTGGGTCCCTATGCGGTATCGAATTATTGTATGGAAGCAAAAAAGGCACAAGCGGAGGCGATGATCCGCGCCAAACAGGTAATCCTGGATGTGGCGAGGGAATTTGGAGAACTCACCGGAAGAAAATATGGTCTTTTTGAAGAATATAAATTAAGAGATGCAGAATACGCGATTGTTGCCATCGGCTCTGCCTGTGGTACCATTAAGGATACGGTGGACAGGCTGAGAAAGAAGGGCAGGAAGGTGGGACTTCTCAAAGTCCGTGTGTTCCGTCCCTTCCCTGGTAAAGAGATGGCAAAGGCATTGAAAAAGTGTAAAGCGGTAGCGATCTTAGACCGCTGTGAGAGCTACAGCGCCAACGGCGGTCCCCTGGGATCGGAGCTGGAAGCTGCCTTTTACCGCAATAAAAATGTTTCAGAGGTTATCAACTATGTATACGGTCTCTCTGGCAGGGATCTGACGGTGGAACAGGTAGAGAACGTATATGACGAATTGGCAGAAGCGGCAGAACACGGTGCGAAAAACGAGAAATACCGTTATATCGGTCTGCGTGACAAGGAGGTATAACATCATGGAACAACAGTTTGATTTTAAAGAAATACAGGGCAGGGAAGAACGCCTGGCACCGGGACACCGTATGTGTGCCGGCTGCGGGGGAACCATCGCGGTAAGAAATGTTCTGAAAGCACTTCATCCCGGAGACAAGGCGGTGGTGGGAAATGCCACAGGATGTCTGGAAGTTTCTTCTTTTATGTATCCCTATACATCATATCAGGACAGCTATATTCATAATGCCTTTGAAAACGCAGGGGCTACATTGAGCGGAGTGGAGGCTGCCTACCGCTATATGAAAAAGACCGGCAGGCTGGAAGAGAATTATAAATTCATTACCTTTGGAGGCGACGGCGGCACCTATGACATCGGATTTCAATCCCTGTCCGGAGCCATGGAGAGAGGACATGACATGGTCTATGTCTGCTACGACAACGGTGCCTATATGAATACCGGAATTCAGCGCTCATCCGCTACCCCGATGTTTGCCGACACGACGACGACGCCAGCCGGCAAAGTATCCAAAGGAAAGCCCCAGAGCCGGAAGGACCTGGCAGCTATTATGGCGGCCCACAACATTCCCTATGTGGGACAGACCACTTTTATCGGGAACATGAAGGATCTTTATACAAAATCTGAAAAGGCGATCTATACCGAAGGTCCGGCATTTTTGAATATTATGGCGCCCTGTCCCCGTGGCTGGCGCTATGATGCACCGGATATCATCGATGTGTGCAAATCTGCGGTAGAGACCTGCTATTGGCCTCTCTTTGAGGTGGTAAACGGAAAATGGATCCTGAATTATAAGCCGAAAAACAAGCTGCCGATCGAAGATTTTCTAAAACGGCAGGGACGGTTTAAGCACCTTTTCAAACCGGGAAATGAGCAGCTTATCGAAGCCTTCCAGCAGGAAGTGGACAGAAGATGGGAAGATCTGCTGGAAAAGTGTGACTAAAACAGTGAGCAGAGCAGCGGCAGCCCGGTGTTTTAGTCACGATAATGTTTGTGCCGTCTGTGGCGGCATATATAAAAAAGATAAAAGCCAGGCATGAATTTACATATTGCCTGGCTTTTTATAAAAAATCTAAGATCTATCTTTCTCAGCGGTTGGAACGTCTCCAAATGTTCATTTTTTCTGCCTCTTTGATCAGATCATCCCGGAACTGCGGATGGGCTACGGAGATCAGTGCCTCCGCTTTCTGCCAGGTGGAGAGACCTTTCAAGTTCACCTTTCCGTACTCCGTCACAAACCAGTGGGTGTTGGCCCTTGTATCGGTTACGATAGAACCGTTGGCAAGAGTGGGGCGGATTCTGGATACCAGTTCTCCCTGTTTGTTCTTAAAGGTGGAAGAGCAGCAGATAAAGCTTTTTCCTCCCTTAGAGAGATAGGCACCAAGGACAAAATCCAGCTGTCCGCCGGCACCGCTGATATTTTTCGTTCCCGCACTCTCCGCATTGACCTGTCCGTAGAGATCGATATCTACGGCGTTGTTAATGGAGATAAAGTTGTCCAGTGCGCTGATGGAGCGGATGTCATTGGTATAATCCACCGGTGCGCTCATGCACTCCGGATTGTCGTCCAGAAAATCGTAGAGTTTTTTCGTACCGGCTGCAAAGGCATAGGTCTGACGGAACCGGTCAATATTTTTTCTGGCTCCGGTGATCTTCCCGGCTCTGGAAATATCCACAAAGGCATCTACATACATTTCTGTATGAACACCAAGATCTTTCAAGTCCGATTCTGCGATCATTGATCCCACGGCATTAGGCATGCCGCCGATCCCCAGCTGGAGGCAGGCGCCGTCTGGAATTTCTTCTACGATCAGCTTAGCCACTGCCTGGTCTACCTCTGTGGCCGCTGCAGCTCCACCCATTTCCGCGATGGCAGGATTGTCTCCCTCTACGATCATATCAACCTTTGAGATATGAATGCCTTCTTCTTTTCCTCCAAGACATCTTGGCATATTTTCGTTTACTTCTACGATGACCGTCTCGGCACGTTCACAGCAGGCTCCCAGATGGGAAGCGCTTGGCCCAAAATTGAAATAGCCGTGGGAATCCATCGGCGCCACCTGAAAGACAGCGACCCGGGATGGACAGGATAAATCCCGGTAATACCTTGGAAGTTCCGAATAACGGATGGGGGCATAAAAAGCAAAGCCCTTTGCAGCTGCCTTTCTCTCAATCCCGCTCATATGCCAGGAATTCCATGAAAAATGTTCCCCTGGATTTTCGATCTTAAATATTTCCGGCTCCCACATTAGGATACCGCCACGGAATTTCACATCCGTCAGGTCATTCATTCTCTTTGCCAGTTCCCTGTCAACGGCGACAGGGGTATTGGCAGTCCATCCGTAGTCTACCCAGTCGCCGGACTTAACAACTTTTGCCGCCTCTGTGGCAGCCGTAAGTTTACTTTGGTACATTGCTTCAAAATCCATCGTTCCAATATCCTCCTTATACTCATAAATAATTGCATTTCCATATTTTATATAATTTACATTTTATCATTCATAAAATGCATGGTCAAGAGAAATTTGGCTGTGTCCCATGGAGTATCGCAGACTTGTACAAAAGCTGGGATTGTATCCAGAAAAGGAGTCCGAAGAAAAAAGGGAAATATAAGGTCTTTGCCTATGCCCAGAGCGGCATCTACAGGAAGGTTCAGGTTACGGTAAAATGATAGATTGACGAAAGTGGCTGCAAAATCTCTTGACGTATCCTTGTTTTTATGCTATATTCTTAATGTTGTGATGCCATTTAGAGAGAAAAATGGCGGGAAAATAGATGGTCCTCTGGTGCTGTTACATCGCATTAAGAACATCAAAAAATGTAGGAGGAACAACAAAAATGAATGAGATCATCAGAAAAATCGAAGCAGAGCAGATGAAGGCAGAAATTCCTGAGTTTCATGTTGGAGATACCGTAAGAGTATCTGCAAAGGTCATCGAGGGCAACCGCGAGAGAACCCAGGTATTTGAAGGCGTTGTATTGAAGAGACAGGGCGGAAGCAGCCGTGAGACATTTACGGTCCGCAAGAACTCCAATGGAATCGGCGTAGAGAAGACCTGGCCGCTGCATTCTCCGATCGTAGAGAAGATCGAGATCGTTCGGCTTGGTAAAGTAAGACGTGCAAAACTCAATTATCTGCGTGACCGTGTTGGTAAGGCGGCGAAGGTAAAAGAACTGGTTCGTTAATGCTTGAGAACGATTGACATAGTGTATGTTATAGCAGATGCCATAGCATACACTATGTTTGCTTTACGGGGAATATATATGAATCTGAATTTTGAAGAAGAGATTAAGAAAAATAATCGAAAAAGGATCATAAAAGAATGTCTGATCTGGCTTATAGAGATCATCGCAGTGATCGTGGCAGCATATCTGATCATAAATGTATGTTTCAGGCGGACGAGTACAATAGGCTCAGCTATGGAACCTACGCTGTACAACGGTGAAGAAGTGATCCTGAATACAAAAGCATACATGATTTTTTCACCGGGGCGGGAAGATGTGGTTGCTTTTTTTGATAAAGAGGATGCGGACAGCGATGGCGAGGAACCGCTGCTTACCTTCCGCCGTGTCATTGGACTTCCGGGAGAAAAGGTACAGATCAAAGAGGGAAAGGTCCTGATCAATGGGAAGGAATTGAAAGAAAAATACACGTATCTGCCGATGGATGCTGCCGGGATCGCAGAACAGGAGATCATGCTGGGAGAAGATGAATATTTTGTGCTGTGTGATTCCAGGGTCGACACGAATGACAGCAGGAATGCAGCTTTTGGAAATATCAAGAGTTCTCAGATCGTAGGAAGGGTTTCTTTTAAATACAAACCTTTTTCCAGAGTGACAGGTCCAGACAGCAAAGCGTATGAAACAGAAAAACCAAAGGAGAAATAAAGATTATGCATTTTCAATGGTATCCAGGTCATATGACGAAGGCGAAGCGGGCGATGCAGGAAGATATCCGGCTGATCGATGTAGTGATCGAACTGGTGGATGCCAGGATTCCTCTCAGCAGTAAAAACCCGGATATCGATACTCTTGCAAATAGCAAATCAAGAATCCTGCTTTTAAATAAGGCGGATATGGCAGATGAAAGAGTGACACAGGACTGGAAAAATTATTATGAATCCCAGGGATATTTTGTCATAGCAGTAAATTCTACCAGAAGAAATGAATTAAAGGCTGTGAACCAGCTGATCCAGAAGGCATGTAAAGAAAAAATTGAGAGGGACCGTAAAAGAGGTATTCTCAACCGTCCTATCCGGGCGATGATCGTCGGGATTCCCAATGTGGGAAAGTCAACTTTTATTAACAGTTTTGCCGGCAGGGCCTGTACGAAGACCGGCAACCGCCCAGGAGTGACGAAGGGAAAGCAGTGGATACGCCTGAATAAGCAGGTAGAACTGCTGGATACCCCAGGCATTCTTTGGCCCAAATTTGAGGACCAGACGGTGGGACTTCGTCTGGCATTTATCGGTTCCATAAAAGATGAACTTTTACAGAGAGTTGAGATATCCCTGGATTTTATTGATTTCATGGTGGAACGGTATCCGGGAAAGCTGGAGGAATTTTATGGAAAAAAAGAAGAGGGAACCGATGTAGAGATCCTGGATGGTATCGGAAGGATAAGAAAATGTTTAAAAAAAGGGGAAGAGGTGGATCTGGAAAAAGCAGCGTCACTTCTTCTGGATGATTTTCGTAATGCCAGACTTGGAAGGATTTCCCTGGAATTTCCGGAAAAGAAAGGATAGATTGGAACTACGGGAGTTGAGAACATGGATGATAACAGAACACTGAGTGAAGAAATTGAGGAAAGTATACGGATCTGTGAGGAGCTGTTGAGCCAGAACCCGGATTTTATACCAGAAAAACCCAGGTTTTTAGATGAATTGGATCAGCTGGAGAAGCCGGAGCCAGCGAAAAAGCCGGAACCGGTATCAGAACCGGTCATAGGACCAGTCCGCAGAGTTGTACCAGACTCATCCAGAGTAGTGGATGATCTGGAAGAATCAGAAAGAGCGAGATCAGCGAAAAAAACGGAACCAGTATCAGAGCCGGTACAGCCAGTACAATATGAGGCTGTGCAGCCGCTGAGAAATGTGGAGGGTTCCCAGAGGAAGCCCGCAGCTAAGGCAGTGGAAGAAAAGGCGGAGACGAAAAAACATGGTGTAAGGCGGGCCGTGATCAGTATTCTGGTCTGTATCGTCATCGCGGTGGCTGCATCTGTCCTGATCTCTAGTTTTGTGGCAAACCATACGACAGTGGAAGGAAGTTCCATGGAACCACAGCTTTCCAGCGGGGATCAGCTGGTGGTGGAGAAAATCAGTTACCTTACCGGAAAACCAGAGCGTTATGATGTGATCGTATTCCAATATAATGAAACCACTAAATATATTAAACGGGTAATTGGTCTTCCCGGGGAAAAGGTGCGGATTGATGAGGAGGGAAAGATCTATATCAACGACCGCGCAGTTTTTGATGAATATGGAAGTGGCGTGATAGAAGATGCGGGGATTGCAGAGAAGAACATAAAGCTGAAAACAGACGAATATTTTGTGCTGGGGGATAACCGCAATGCCAGCAAAGACAGTCGTAGCGCTGAGGTGGGGATGGTAAAAGAAAATCAGATTATTGGAAAGGCGTGGCTTCGGGTACTGCCCTGGAATAAATTTGGAATGATAGAATAATAGGATCAAATAGCAGGAGAACGGGATGGAAATAGAAAAAAAGTTTTTGGTTTCAAAATTGCCAGAAGACCTGGATCAGTGGGAGGCTTCTGTGATCGAGCAGGGATACCTGTGCACGGATCCCGTGATACGTATCCGCAAGATGGATGGTCAGTATATTCTCACTTATAAGTCTAAGCGGGGCGTACAAAAAGCAGCGGGAGTCTGTATCAATCAGGAAGAAGAATTACCTCTGACAAAAGAATCATACCAGCATCTGAGGGATAAGATAGACGGAGTGCTGATCGAGAAAACCAGGTATAGGATGTGCTATCCATCGGGGAGCGGGAGATATAAGATTGAACTGGATGTCTTCCATGGGCATTACGAGGGAATGGTGTTGGCGGAGGTAGAGTTCCCATCCAAAGAAGAAGCGGACCAATTTATACCTCCAGAATGGTTTACGGAAAATGTTAGTGATGACTTCCATTATTCCAATGCGTTTCTGTCAGAGAATGGTACCCGGCCGTTAAAACCGGGGGCTTGTGATGAGACGGAGCGGGAGGCGTGATAGATCAATTATTTTTCTATATATATCATTGGGATATGGCAGGTTCTGTTGTATACTAAAAGAAATAATTTAATTTAGGAGCTGTCCAGCAACGGGGCTTTATATTGCCCGCGGGGCTGGACAGTTGTCGATTAAATATTGAGAAAACCGGCTGAAAATTGTGCAGCACGTACTCTATAAAGTCACATTGCACAAGGCTGAAAAAAGGAGATGGCGACATGCTGAAAAAGACAAATAAGCGGATCCTTTCCATGACAATGGCGTTTGTTATGGCAGGTTCCTGTGTTTTGGGGGCGCTGGCGGAACCGACAGATTCCCAGGCGGCAAAAAAACCAAAATTAAAAACCAAATCTGTATCTCTGTTGGAAGGAAAGAAGAAGACGATCCAGATCACAGGGAAAAGAAAAAAAGCGAAGTATACCTTTAAGGCTTCCAACAAAAAGATCAAGGTGAGCAAAAAAGGTGTTATTACGGCAGTAAAAAAAGGAACCGCAAAGGTTAAGGTCAGTGAGACCTATAAGAAGAAAAAGAAAACCATCGGAACCGTTAAAGTAACAGTAAAGAAGATGGTGAATCCGAAAAAGACGGCGGCACCACAGGTTCCAGCAACACCGGCAGTACCAGTAGCAAGCGCGCCGTCAGCACCGGTGGCAAGTGCGCCAGCCCAGGTGGTACAGTCCGAAGCACCGACTGCAGCGCCTACTCCTATAGTACGGCCGACGATCGAACCTGCTTACGAGACAAAGACGCTGGATTTTGATGGCAGCACCAGTAAAGTTGTGGAGACAGAACTTACAGTACCGATGGAAAAAGCGATGATTTATGGCGGACTTTGTACCGTGACAGCTGAGTTTTCCCAGGAGACAGGAAGCGCACAGGATATCTCCGTCGGCTATGATGGTACATATCTGAGCTTCAAAAAGAATGGCGCATACATAGATAAAAATTCTTTTAAGGATGAAGCTATGTCGGATGCTCAGACCTTTAGCTGTCCGAATGGGGAAAAGACGAAGAAGGAGTTTACTTTTGAGGTACCGAAATACTCAAAAGATTTTAATCTTAAATTCAGCGGGGCAGAAAAGTTCACAGTGGATAACGTAACTGTAAAAACTCAGCCATTTGCCAGTGCGGATTACGCTTCCATGGTGGCGAATTCTACCGCTTCTACAGGCAATAATGCCAGGATCAAAAAGGCGATTGCAAAAGCTCAGGCAGGCGAGGATGTGACCATTGCCTATCTCGGCGGTTCCATCACCGAGGGATTCGCCGCATCGGAGACAGATAATGGTGACTGTTATGCAGAGACCTCTTATAAGCAGTTCAAAAAGATATTTGGTGCCGGTGACGGGAGCAACGTACATTTTATCAATGCAGGCATGAGCGGAACTCCTTCTTCCCTGGGTATCGTGAGATATCAGCGCGATGTTCTGGACCAGATGAAAACAGGTGAGTATCCAGATATTCTCTTTATTGACTTTGCAGTAAATGATGGTAACGATGCGGATACCTATGAGAGTGTGATCCGTACCGCTCTGGAGCAGGGATCCGCGGTTGTTCTTATGTTTGTGCTTTACACAGGCGGATGTGCCCACGAGAAAGAATACACCCAGTATGGAAAATATTATGATCTTGCTATGGTAAGCCCGGCAAATGGAATGGCTTCCTGCGAGAAAGACGAATTTGACAAGTGGTTCTACTGGATCGAGGGAAATACCGACACATCTTATGGTCATCCTGACGTGGGCGGTCACAGATACATGGCAGATTGTATCACCAATATGTTTCTGACCATTGACGAAGAGGAGGAAGAGGAAGATAACATCACCGACGTCAATGAGATGGATCCGAAAACCAGCAATAAATTCCAGGGAATGAAGACGTTGTTATCCTCTACGGATATATCCCAGAATCCATCGGTGAAATCCGTTGAACCGGGCAGTTTCTCTGAACTGACAGACAGCGCTCAGTCAACACTGCAGTATATCAAAGATGGAAAAGAGAATATGCAGTGGTTCCCGGACGTGTGGAGACATGCATCGGGAAGTGACAGTTTCAAGGCGACGATCAACTGCCGGAGCCTTATTGTGGCATACAAGATGGCCTCTGGCACTTCTGGAAAAGCGGATTGTTACATCGACGGGAAACTGGTCGGCACCATGGGTGGCAGCGGCTGGAACAATGCTGGTCTGCTCCGCGCACTCCAGGAAGATGAAGTGAAGGAACATGAGCTGGAGATCCGTATGAAAGATGGGGACGAAAAGAAACCATTTACCATATTTGCGATCGGATATTGTGACTAAAGAGAAAATCTAAGTTTCTATATAGAAAAATGCTTTCGTGATGCCGTAGGGCTTTGCGGGAGCATTTTTTTGACCGGTGATTTGCAGGGTATAAATACCCTGTTCTGGCTGCCGACGAAAAAATCCTCTGGTACAGGCATAAAAAAATCTTGTATCTGTGAAAAAATTATTATATAATCTCGTCTTTGACACTTATAGAAACGGAAAATGGTCGTAACCCTGCTTAT
>CAMTDY010000095.1 GCA_947070915.1 uncultured Roseburia sp. | reverse complement strand
AGGCATACAACCATCCATTTTTTATGTATCAGCTTCTGCTTTATAAAACGAATCACCTGAATCCCTCCTCTCTTATTCCACTATGGCAAGTGTCTGCCCCTCGGACAGTCCCTGGGCCACCAGGTAGTCTTTTTCATTATTATAATTACTTACGATAAACCGCTTATGAAGATTTCCATTTTCCAGCACCCAGACAAAAGATCGATTGGTAAAACCTACCGACTCTGATCCCACCGCTCTGGCATCCACCATCAGGGCATCTTTGACCTCAAAAGATACTGCATGGATATAAATATTGTTTGTCCGGAAATCATATTTTTTCTTATCCGCATCGCTCACATCAATGTAAATGGTATTGTCTCCATCCTGATCTGCGTTGCCGGCATCGGTAAGGTCACTGGCTGTCACCACTTTGCCAGTCACCTCCTGCTGGTAATTTTTCATATTCTTGCCCAGCCGCACCTTCACTTTCATATTATATCTGAGCATAGACTCCGGATCGGATACCTTGATCAGCCATTTGTCATTATTCCGGAATTCCACGATCTTCTGGGAAGATTCCACATCCTGTCCCACCATATCCTTGCTCACAGAGGTAACCACACCGCCCTTTTTTGCCACCAGCTTCGTAGCTGACTGCATTCTCACCAGCCTGGCATAGTCTTTTTCCTGTTCAAGCAGTTCCTTTTCCCCCTTCTTATACGCCTCAATTTCTTTTTGCATCTTTTTGATCTCCAGGCTTTTCATTTTCTTCTCAGCCGCATTTGAAAGGCGCTTATATTCCTGCTCTGCCTGGGACAGACTGTTCTTCAGGCTGCCCAGACCGGACTCAAACTGTGCTCTTGCCTGCTGGTTCACAAGTTTCTGTTTTTCCAGTTTTGTTTTGGAAGTCTCCAGATGGTAGACTGCCAGCACATCTCCTTTCCGCACCCTCTGGTCCTTCTTCACCTTGATGGAGTCCAGTACGGCGTCCTCTTCATTAATATAGACCGACTCAATATCCGTATATTCCAGCTCCCCAGTGTCGGAATAAACCTCCTGGTAATCCTCCCGGCGTACGGTAACAGTCTCATATTCCTCAGCGGCTTCTACCGCTCCCCCGGATACTTCTTCTTCATACAAAAGAACTTCCCCATCCTCACTGCTATTGCCGCCGCAGGCAGTCAGGGCAAGGGCTGCCAGGACAGCCAGCGGGATCCATTTAGCTTTCCACATATACAACATCCCCTTCCTTTACTCCTGTGACGAGCTGAACATAGGCATCGGTCTGCGTCCCTACAGTCACTGCTGTTTTAATCTTGGCGTCCCCCTCTACCAGATATACATATTTTTCCTCCCCGCTGCCCAGCAATGCATTGACCGGTACAACCAGGGCATCTTTTACCGAGTCCGTATGCAGTTCTACAGCAGCAGAATTTCCTACCTCAGCCAGTACATGGTCTTCTTTAAAATCAAACCAGGAATTTTCCGGCGGCGCCGACCCCCGCTCAATCTCCTCCCTGGACAGTTCCTGTTCCTCGATCTCAATCTCATACTCTTTCCCGTCGATCACCGCGATACAGCGGTTCGCCTTGGCGATCAGGGAAGAGGACACATAGGCTGTCTTCAGCCGCGGTCTCTCCATATTCGCCACCTGGATGGCGGTATCCCCCCCCTGTACCATATATCCGCTTCCTCCTGCCGTTCCGATCACCTCTCCATTTATCGGAGAATACAGTTTAGCGCCCTTCGTGCTTTTCTGCTTCTCGGTAAGCTCCCTTTCCTTCTGCCGGATCTCCAGCTGCTGCTGTTCCTTTTGCTGCAACAGTTTTTCCTCCGCAATCTTTACGTCCATTTTTGCACTTTCGATCTGCTTTTTCACTTTTTTGATCCTGGAGGACTCTTTTTCTTTAGAAAGCTGTTTTCTCAGCTCCTTAATATTTTCCTCCAGCATCTCTATATCATACTGCCCCTGCTTATTCCTGTCCTCATTCTGCGCTTTAAGTGTCTTAATCTCATTCCTCAGATCTTTTATTTTTCCAGAAGACACGGAAAGAGTCGCCAGAAGCTGTCCCTTCTTTACCTTGTCCCCAACAGATACATTGAGGCTGCCAATACTTCCCGAAGACAAAAAAGAAAGCTTCTCCACACTGGGTACGATCTGGGCAGAAAATGCTGTCACTCCACTCAGATCCATCTTTACCACCTCTGCCGTATCCATATCCACACCCACAGGCTGGATCAGCTCCGGTGCTTCCACCGTCTTCGCCTCACCGCAGCCACTCAGAAGAAGAACGGCTGCCATACACACACCCACGATCTTTTTCATATCATTCTCCGTTTCTGTGCACAACTTATCTCTGCACTTAATTTGCTATCACCTGTTCATTTTCCTCCAGCCCGCTGAGGATCTCCACCGAGTTATTGATCGTTTCCCCCACCGTAACTTCCTTCATGGTCTTCAGGCCGTTTTCATCTTCGTAATAAACCACATGTTTATCCCCCATGGTATATACGATGGAGAACGGAAGGTACAGGACATCTTTTTTCTCTTTTAACACTACCTTATAGATGCAGGTGGTGCCCTCCTCCAGATTTACTTTATTATTGGGGTAAAAATAAATGCTGTCCGTGGAATCTTTATCTTTCCGGATCGTTGCCTTGTACTCCATACCCTTGACTTCCACCGTGACGACATCCCCCTCCTTACAATGGGAAGCATATTTGCTGTTCGCCTCAAAACGGTTTTTCGTCGCCCCCTCTATGATCACAGTAGGTTTGGTGCTGTCTCCAAAGGTCCCCTCCGCTTCCTGATCCACAAAAGTCACAACACCATTGACCGAAGCCGTGACCTCCTCCGCCTCGATCTCTTCCCTGGCGATCCTGGCATCCATCCGCGTAAGTTTCAGGCTGGATTCATAGGAGCGGATCTCCTGTTCATACTGCTGCTTTATGCCATCGATCTCTTTTTTGCTTCCGCCAGTCTTTTTCTGCTTCTCAATCTCCAGATTCATCAGCCGCTTTGCCTGGCGGATCTGCAGTTCCATTTTTTCAATCTTGTTCTCCGCCTCCCGCAGCGTATTTTCGCTGCCCTGGAGCACATAGCTCAGGATCTTATCCCCGGCTTTCACCCTCTGCCCCTTCCGGACATGTATTTTTTTCACAATACCTGCTCCATCCGTCTGGATCTCTTCTTTTATCGTCCCTTTAAATTTGCCGGTAATCTCCTCCGTCTTTACCAGATTGCCTCTTTCCACAGAGACTTTATTGAAATCTGCCCCCTCATATTCTTTTACAACAGGCGCCGCATCAAATTCTTCCTCTGTAGGCAGAAGCCCACAGGAGGTCAGGCACAGGCATAAACTGAATCCCGTCAGGACCGGGATGATCTTTTTTCCTTTCAAATGTATTCCCTCCATTCGTAACCCCTTCATAAAACCGCTGGCGCGCTCACATACCCCGCGGGCCAGCCCGCAGGTATTTTCGCCCCGCCTTCGCGTAAACCAGAATACGGACTCCGGCATCACCCGGAACCCGTATTGATTATAACATATTTTTCCGAACCATGAAACCAAAAAACAAAATTAATACAATTAATTTGTCCCGCCTCCGTCCGTATCACCCAGCTGCGAATAATGAAGAAACAGCGTCGGATCATACGGGCTCTCGTCCGGATAGATGGCGGTATCCTCCCTGTACTCCTTCATGGCGGCATAATAATCGCCGTTATCTCCTTTGAAAACACTCACTACTACATAGCCATACAGTTCTGACCAAAGATAATAAATATTGTCGGTTTCGTGTCCTAAGATGTAGCGCAGTTTCTTTTCTCCTGGCTCCGCTTCGTATATCCCTTCGCCACAGGCCAGTATAACGGTATTATCCTTCACTCCCAGTGCGGCAAAAGGACGGGCCTCTCCTTTGTAGTCTACCTCTGTAGTAAAATCCTGGAGTCTGTCCCCTGCCTCATCCAATAGCCGGATCTGGATCTTTTTGCTTTTCTGATCGTAAGTCAGATAGGTCCAGAATCCATCTCCTGCGTATACACAGGACATACGCTGAGGCATATCAAATTCACCGGTTTTTTCTAATGTCCTGCCGTTATAAAGCTCCGCCCGGTTCCTCTGATCCACCAAAAGGATCGTCCCATCGGATGCCACCGCAAAATCCATCTCCCCCTCCGGCTCCTGCATAACTGGCATCTCTGTCATGGTCCCTTCTTTTTCATCCACCCGCATAAGATGACGTTCCAATACCTGCAGGGACTTCCCTTGACCTACTGTATACCAGGCATCCGCTTTGCATAAATTATACCGGACCACGTAGAGATACAAAAAGCCGTCCCAGCCGTATTTATAGCGTTCCAAATCGTAATTCCGGCCAGGAAACCGTTTCTTGTATTCGGCAGACCATGTATTTTCTGCCTTACTCCAGCCTCCATCTTCATTCCCTTCAAATTTACTGTACGAAACCTCTTTCTCTTTCTCATCATCCAGCTTGACAAACTGCACCGGCTTTCCCCGGGAATCCAGGACACATTCCAAAGGTCTCTGACTTAATATGGTTTCCTCTCCTTTTTTCTGATGCTTCTTATTATATTCGTCAGCTGCCTCATCGTCCATGCTGAGCCCCATATCCTTTTCCACCCAGAGACCTTTCTCCTGTTTTTCCGGCATACTTTCCACCTTTTTCACCGGTTCTGACACGATGCCGCAGCCACACAGCACCACCGCGGCACAGAGCATGACCGTAACTGCCCGCCCCGGTCTCCGGTAGCGCATCACACTAAGGATACGCTCCTTCACTGTCCCTGCGCTGAATCCTGGATTCTGGCTCACCGCCATCCTTCTTCCAGATGCCAGGGAGAGCAGCAGATGTGAGTAATACTCCCTCTCCTGGCAGCCGAGTTTCCGGATCACCGCTTCGTCACAGGATATCTCCATATCCTTCATCATAAAATAGTAAGCTGCCCAGATCAGCGGATTAAACCATAAAAGAGAAAATATAGTAAATGCCAGCGGTTTTACCAGGTAATCTTTCCTGGCGATATGTACCTGTTCATGACACAGGACATACCTCCTGTCTTCCGCAGAAAGATTCTCCGATACATAAATCTTCGGGGGCAGCAGCCCCATCACAAAAGAATTATCTGCCAGCGGATGCTGATATACATTATCATGCAGCCACAGGGCGTCAGAATACCGCCAGCGTGTCCGAAGGATCGAAAAAACCATGTACAGCCAGCAGCAGAAAACTCCGGCCCCCCAGATCACCAGCAGCCACTCTCCTGCTTGAAACTGTCTCAGCTGTTTCAGGACATCCATCGTCTTTCCTTTATCCGTCTCCTGAACTTTACCTCTGACGGCAGTTGTCTTTTCCAACGCCGCCGGTTTCCCGGCTTTGTCTTCTCTGGGGGACAATCGCGGGGTATCCTCCCGCCTGATCTGGATCTCTTTTGGCAGCCGGTAACCATTGGCGCTTCCTCCATATGTATTCCGCCGCCGCATTTCTATCTTCTCCACGATCCCTTCCACCTGCATATAACTGCCAATACTCCCTATTGACTGTTCTACCTTCTCCGGCAGCAGTCCATATATCCCGTTTACTGTGGCAGGACAGAGAATCCGTACAAGCACCAGGAACCAAAGTATGTACATACCGATCCTTGGCAGCCGTTTCATCAGTGGACGGATCATCAATAAGAATAAAACAACCGCCGAAGTGACTGTACAGATATCAACGATATGAACCAACATCGTATTTCCCGCTATGATCTCCACCCCTCGTTCCATCATCTTCTCCATGTCCTCTTTTCATCCCCTTCAAAATAACACTGCTCTCACTTCGTATTCTCATCGATGATCTGACGAAGCTCCTGGATCTGCCTGTCAGATAGTTTTTTTCTTCCGGTAAAAGCTGTCACAAATTTGGAGAGAGACCCCTCAAAACGATTGTTTACAATAGCCGTACTCTCCTGCTCCAGATACTCCTCCTGGCTCATTTGTGAAGTGACAACCGCATTTTCATTCTGAAAAATCCCTTCCCTGCACAGGTTTTTCAGCACGGTATACGTCGTAGATTTTTTCCAGCCAAAACGTTCCTGGCAGATCTTCACAAGTTCCCCTGACCGGACCGGTTCCATCTCCCATATGATCCGGGCAAATGCCATTTCGCTTTCAGATAGTAAATTATTTTTCAAAAAATCGTCCCCCTTTTTATTTGGTCTATTCTTTTTAGACCTTACAGCAAGTCTATCATTTATAGACCAAACTGTCAACACTTTTTCACTTTTTTCTTCTAAATCTCCTTAAAATATGATATACTAGGCTGGTAAACTACACAACGAAGGAGGATTATTATGGCTTGGTACGATGAAGCAATTTTTTATCATATTTATCCTTTGGGACTTTGTGGTGCGCCAAAGGAAAACAGCTACAGTGAGCCGGTTCACCGTTTACGGGAACTGCTTCCCTGGATCCGCCACATCAAAGAGATCGGATGCAATGCAGTCTATATCGGTCCGCTGTTTGAATCCGTAGGACATGGCTATGAGACGACGGATTACAAAAAATTAGACAGCCGCCTTGGCGACAACCAGGATCTGGCAGATTTTGTCCAGACCTGCCACAACGAAGAGATCCGTGTTATTCTTGACGGAGTTTTCAACCACACCGGCAGGGACTTTTTTGCCTTCCAGGACATCCGCAAAAACCGGGAGAATTCCCCTTACCGCGACTGGTACTGTAATGTAAACTTTGGTGGAAATAACGAGTACAACGACGGCTTTTCTTATGAAAACTGGGGAGGCTACAATCTGCTCGTCAAACTGAACCAGCACAATCCGGCGGTGCGGGATTACATCTGTGATGTGATCCGTTTCTGGGTCAGCGAATTTGATATCGATGGAATCCGTCTGGATGCTGCTGATGTGCTGGACTTTGAATATATGAAAGCACTGCGTCATGTGGCAAATGAAGTCAAACCGGATTTCTGGCTGATGGGCGAGGTGATCCATGGCGACTATACCCGCTGGGTGAACGAGGGAACACTTCATTCCGTCACCAATTATCATCTCCACAAGGCACTGTATTCCGGCCACAACGATCACAACTTTTTTGAGATCGCCCACACAGTCAAGCGTCTCTATGAGATGGGCGGCAACCGGCCGGAAGGGCTGAAACTCTACAACTTTGCAGATAACCATGATGTGGAGCGGATCTATTCAAAACTTACAAACAAGGCCCACTTCACTCCCGTTCACATATTGCTGTACACACTGCCGGGCATTCCTTCTATTTATTATGGTTCCGAATTTGCCATTGAAGGAAAAAAAGAGCGGGGTTCCGACGACTCCCTGCGTCCGGCCCTGAACCTGAAAGATTTCAGCGATGCCCTGGCACAGAATCCATACACCGGTCTTATCGCCAGGCTGGGGGCAGTCCGCCAGAAAACCCCGGCACTCTCTTATGGCGACTACAAAGAACTGATCCTCACCAACCGGCAGTATGCTTTTTCCAGAAATAAAGATGGGGTATCTGTGATCGTGACGGTAAATAATGATGACAGCGATTTTGTTATGACAGTTCCCGCCGGCAATGCGGATACCTACATCGGAAAACTGTCCGGCGAGACCGTATCGGTAGTAAATGGAAATATTGTTGTGAACGTCCGGGCGAATTCCGGCGATATCTGGGTTCCCCTGACAGGAGAGGAAAGCGAGAAGCCTACAAAAGTAGAAAACGTACTGGAACCCAAACCCATGTCTGAGCCCACAGCTCCGGCAGAAGCAGATCCTGTAGCTGTAGAGGAGAAAATGGATTCCCAGAAAACCTATGAAGACGGAAAAATCGCAGGACTTCAGGAAGCGATCATCACGATCATGGAATCAAAAGGTCCGGTCACAGACCAGATGCGGAAAGACGTATACAACCAGACCCACTACCCCTCCCTGATCAACTGGATCAAAAGTTTTTAGGAGCATATATCAGCACCGTCGAGCTATAACAACGGGCTGCCGTCAGAGTGAATTCACTCCTGCGGCAGCCCCATTCTATTTTTCTAAAACTTATTCTTTTTTATGGACTCTTCCCATCCGCTCATAGCTCCGGGTATCCTTTGGAAGTCCCTTCTGCTCCAGTCTTCTTGCGCTCCAGTTCTTTATTGTCTTATACACCACCGCAAACACTGGAACGGCGCAGATCATTCCAACGATCCCAAACAGGGAACCGAAAACCAGGATCGCAAAGAGGATCCAGAAACTTCCCAGTCCAATGGAGCCGCCTATGATCTTCGGACCTATGATATTGCCATCCACCTGAAGTATAATGATGATCAGAATGACAAAAACGATCCCCTTGACCGGATCCACCAGAAAGACCAAAAGGGCACTCGGAACAGCTCCGATGTACTGTCCAAAAAACGGAATGATATTGGTAACGCCGATCAGGACGCTGATCAATGCCGTGTAAGGCGTATCCGCAATACTCAGGACAATAAAAGTAATGATCGCCACAATAATAGAGTCTATGATCTTTCCACTGAAAAATTTGGCAAAGGATCGGTTGATATCCTTTCCGATCTCCAATGTCAGTTCCGCATATTTCAGTGGAAGAATAGAGAACAGCATCCTTTTTGCCTGGGCACAGAATGTTTCCTTGCCCGCCATAAGGTAAATGGAAATAATGATCCCGATCACCAGATTCAGAAGCACTCCCAGCGCATCCATCAGCCCATCAGAGACCGTTCCCAAAACCTCTGTGCTGGTGGGGACCAGTTCATTTTGCAGCCACCCGATCAGCTGTACATAAATGGATTCCGAAGTTTCTTTTAAATAAGCAGCGATTTCCGGATGCTTACCACTGAGTTCCTGGGCAGCATTCACAATATTCCGGTAGTATCCTGGAAGACTGTTGGCAAGATTTGTAATGCTTTCCACCACCTCCGGCAGAACCAGCATCGTCAGCCAGAACAGAACTGCCAGCGCCAGCACCAGCACCACAGCCACGGAGACCGCCCGGCTTATGCCCCGGACTGCTTTTCGTTTTTTGACCATCTTGCGGAACAGGGGAATAAAGACATTCCGCTCCACCACATTCACCAGAGGACTCAGCAGATATGCGATAGCCAGGCCGATATATACCGGCATCAGCGCCGAATTTATCTTCCCCAGAATAGCCAGGACCCCGTCCAGATTAAAAAATAAAAACGCACAGATCAAAACTGCGGCCAAAACACAAAAGGCAGTAAGCCCTGCATATACATACTTACTGTCAAATTTTTTCTTCAATAGCCTCATCTCCTCCCGCCATTCCAGCTTAACGGTACCCTTATGAACATTATTATATAATGAATTGGAAATATTTTCAACCCGGGTTTACGTTTCCCGCATATGTATATAGTAATTATAAAAATTTGTAAAGTAGAGATTCTGCCATCTTACTTCTCTATTGTCCTACTATAAGCAAAAAATGCAGTTCTCTGACGATATATTCCAAAAAACACTACCATTTGTGCTATTCTCTGCTTCGGAGGATAACATAAATGTCAGCATTTAAAGATATTTCCCCTTATTTGTCACGGGAATTTCATTTTACTGAGCTGGAAATCGCCAGGATCCGTTACGTGGTGATCAGCTTCCTATCAGAGACCAGCAAACTGGCTTTTTTGTTCACTGCATTTTCACTGATGAACCGTCAGAAAGAATTACTGGCAGCCATTCTGGTACTTTTATCCATACGTAATTTTACCGGCGGGATACACCTTTCCCACTATCTTTCCTGTCTGCTCTTTACCTTTTCATTTTTACTGGGCGCAGTCGGATTATCGGAGTTGTGTTTCCCTCCCCTGTGGATCCAGATCCTGTGCCTGGCGGCCGGCATACCTGTCATCGCCATCATCGGTCCGGTCTCTTCGGACAGGCGCCCCGCTCCCTCCCCCAAAAAGAGCAATATATTCCGGATCATCGCCTGTATGGTGCTGCTTGTCTATATTCTCCTGCTCTTGAATGTCAGGTACTTACCCTTCCGAAACCTTATTTTCTGGGTGAGTATTTTACAGATACTGCAGCTTGTTGCTGCCAAACTAATAAAAGTAGAAAGGAAAAAATATCATGAAAAAATTCACAAAAACATCCCTGTATAGTTTATGCAGCCTGTGCCTTGCCCTCGGGGCGTTTATGCGTTTTCACGGTACCAGCTTCGTATTTTTTGGAGAGCCGGAATACCCGGAAGACAAAGACTGATCCAGAAAAAAGAGGTGTCCCACGTTTTTCCTTGGTGGGACACCTCTTTTTCTATGCCTTATTTTATCATCACCGAAATGGAAAAGTACGGCTTATCATCGATCATCTTATTTTGGATCAGGATCTTTCCGTCATATTTCGCCATCAGCTTTTTCAGATGATACAGCCCAAGCCCCCTGTCTTTCCCCTTTGTAGAATATCCTCTCTGAAGAAATTTTCTCCACTCTGACTGGTGGATAAATGGATGTTCATTGCAGACCTCGATCATCACACAGTTTTCCTTTTCCTGTCCTGTTATCTCAAGATACATCTCTGCCTCAGGGCGCTCTTCGAGAATATTTTCCATGGCATTGTCAAAAAGTGTTCCAATGATCTCCACCAGATAGATGTCCGGTATGGACACACTCTCCAGCCCACAGGTAAATTTGGTATGCAGCTGGATGCCATGATCCGCCGCCTCACAGATCTTCTGATACACATGGGCGATCACGATGGGATTTTTCAATATAATGACCGTGTTCGGCATTATGTATTTACAAAGTTCCTCCGTCTGTTCCCTCTGCTTTTCCACCAGTTCCTCGTAAGTATGATAGAGCTGGTGAAGGGCATAGATGGCATTCAGCTGATTGGAAAACTTATGCTGTCTCTCCCGGATCTGTTCCAGCACCTCACCATACTTTTCTGAGTACTCCGTCCGGAGTTTGGCTTCATAGCGATATTTATTCAATCTATAAGTGGACAATGCAATGATCGCCACACAGCAGATTATATAAAAATATTCCGAAAATGTAAGCCC
>CAMTDY010000094.1 GCA_947070915.1 uncultured Roseburia sp. | reverse complement strand
TCCATGATCTGCACCGGCTCCCCGATCCTCTGCAGTATTTTTTTCACAACCCGGTTCAGCACTTTGTCGATCACCACTATGATCCCGACCACTACCACACTAACTACTACAATGGTCAGCGTAATCTGAAGCCCCTGGCTGGTGTTATACTTCTCCGCTTCATATTGTGTCAGTTTGATTCCCTCAAAAGCAGCAAAAGCACCCAGCAGTACCAAAGCGATACCGACAATAAATCCGAGCTTGATAAACTGTATGTGCATATACTTATGAATTGTCAGCTGCTTAACCACCTTTTCCCTGCGGCTTTTCAACTCACTGCGCACTGGATTTGTTTCCATACTCACTACTTTTGTTCCTCCTTTCATTTGATCACAACTTTATTGAGCTAATTTTATCATATTTTTTTAACCGATACAATATGTTTCTGTATATACGGTTCTATCTGTAAATGTTCTATGGTAACCTGCCCCAGTGGCGGCGCCAAAATTTCATACTGCAGCTGGAAACAGCATACTCCACAATTTTGTTACAGAACGTTCACATTTTTTAGTCAATTTGAACATGGTTTATTCACATTTCTCATTTATACTAAGTTCATAAGTTAGACAGGACAACAACTTATAACATTATAACAATTGGCAATTTTCCTATTTTTGATATTTTTTCATAAAACTCCTCTTTCAGATAAAGGACTGCTTCCGCAGTCCTTTATCACGTTTTCAGCCCCGCTCAATTATATAAGTTAGAATTCGCATTATTGAGCTAAGACTTCTTTATGATCAGATAATTTTTTTTCTTCAGTGCCTCTTCAATGAGATCCAGCGTCTCTTCTGAATCAGCAGATACCGTATGATAATGGTAATCCGAAGTGATATTTTTCAGCGGTGTGGATTTCCCGCTGCGGATTCCTTTTATAAACTCCGTCACATCACGGCTGGAACGGATATTCAGATCCACCTGAACCCTTCCATATACTTTGTGGTTCACAAAATCGTTTTCTACCACACCGCCGTAATACACGATGGTCCGCAACTCATCTTCCGTCTGCTCGTCGGTATTGCACATCTTAAAAATCCGTGTGGCGCCTGCCTCCACATCGTTCTGAAACATATACCCCCGGTTCGTGGACAATATGTTCATATGGGCAGCACGAAGTATCGCAATATCCTGGACGATCACCTGACGGCTGACATGAAATTCGCTGGCTAGCCTGGTTCCCGAAACAGGAACCTTTGTCTCACGCAGCTCACGCAAGATCAAATCCCGACGTTCCTTACCGCTCATCTTCTACCATACCTTTCCTCTGTTCTTACACGTTACTACTTATCGTAATTTCTGCACACTATTTTATCATATCCTTTGAGCAGGCTTTTAATAAGCCCTTACTCCACCGGATGAAGGTTTTTCAATGAAATATCTAGGATTGGCGCGGAGTGGGTCAGTGCCCCGCTGGATATGTAATCCACACCGATATCCACAAGACGCTCCACATTTTCTCTGGTGACGTTGCCAGAACACTCCGTCTCAGCCCTTCCAGCGATCATGCGGACAGCCTCTTTCATCTCTTCCGGCGACATATTGTCCAGCATAATAATATCTGCTCCGGCATCTGCAGCCTCCCTGACCATATCAAGGTTTTCTACCTCCACCTCAATCTTACGCACAAAGGGTGCATATTCCTTTGCCATCTGCACCGCCTGCTTCACTCCGCCAGCGGCGCCGATATGATTGTCCTTCAGCAGTACGCCGTCGGACAGATTGTAGCGGTGATTAAAACCTCCACCCACCTTCACTGCATATTTTTCAAACACACGCATGTTGGGAGTTGTTTTGCGGGTATCGAGAAGCTTTGTCTTTGAACCCTCTAAAAGCCTGGCGATGGAAGCAGTATAAGTAGCAATGCCGCTCATCCGCTGGAGATAGTTTAATGCCACGCGTTCACCGGAGAGAAGCACCCGGATATCTCCCGTCAGAACAGCCATAAGCTGCCCCTCTTTCACCTTATCCCCATCCTGGCATTTCAAGTCAATCTCCACGGTGTCATCCAGCAGCTCAAACACTCTGGAAAATATCCCCAGCCCCGCAATAATACCGTCCTGCTTACAGATCAGCTGGACCTCTCCTTTTCTGCTCTCCGGCATCACCGCATTGGTGCTGATATCTTCGCTGGTAATGTCCTCCTGAAGCGCCATCTGTATCAATTTATCTGCATTTAACTTCATCGTAATCTCATTCATGTTCTTTCTGTTCCTTTCTTGCCAGTTTTTTTCTCTCGATCTCCGCCAGTACCAAGTCCCCATATTCTTTCCACAGACCTTCCAGATCATCATACAGGCTCATATCCACGGATGGGTCGTGGGAAATATGGGTATAGTTTTTCATGATCCGGCGCGCCGCCCGTTTGGCAAACACCAGGCTTTCCAGCAGGGAATTGCTGGCGAGGCGGTTCGCCCCGTGTACGCCGTTGCAGCTGGTCTCTCCGATGGCATAGAGCTGGTTCATGGAAGTCCTGCTGTCACTATCCACCCAGATCCCTCCCATAAAATAGTGCTGCGCCGGTACCACTGGCACCGGTTCCCTGGTCACATCATACCCCTCCTCCAGACAGCGTTTATAAATATTGGGGAAATGCCCTTTGATCTCCTCCTCGGAAATGGGCGCCAGGCTCAGACGCACATAGGGCATCTGATCCCGTTCCATCTGTTCATATACTTTCTCTGTCAATACGTCCCGCGGCAGCAGCTCGTCCACAAACCGCTGTCCCTCTTTATTCAGAAGTACAGCCCCTTCCCCTCTCACGGATTCCGAGATGAGAAATCGCCTACCCGGCTTCTGTGAATACAAAGTAGTAGGATGGATCTGTATGTAGTCAATATTTTCCAACTCTATCCCATGCTTCAGGGCAATGGCCAGCGCATCTCCTGTCATATGACGGAAATTGGTAGAATGTTCATACAATCCTCCGAGACCGCCGCAGGCAAGTACGGTATAATCTGCCCGGATCGTCAGAAGCTCCCCCTGCTCATCGGTAACTACCGCTCCAAAGCAGGTATTTTTTTCCGTCACCAGATCGATCATCGCCGTATGTTCATATATTTTTACGTTATCCAGTTTCCGGACAGCCGCCAGAAGTTTACCGGTGATCTCTTTGCCGGTGATATCCTCATGGAACAGGATCCTCGGCGTGGAATGCCCCCCCTCCCTGGTAAAAATAAGGGAACCGTGGTCGTTTTTAAAATCCACGCCGTGGAGGATCAGATCATCAATGATATTCCTTGAAGAACGGATCATGATATCCACGGACTCCCTGCGGTTCTCGTGATGTCCCGCCCGCATCGTATCCTCATAATAGCTGTCATAATCCTCCTCTGACTTCAGAACACAGATCCCTCCCTGAGCCAGATACGAATCGCTGTTTTCCACCGCATCCTTAGTGATCACGATGATCTTTTTATCCCTGGGAAAATTCAATGCACAGTACAGCCCTGCCGCTCCGCTTCCCACAATTAAAATATCTGCTTTTTTCTTCATACTGCCGCCTTTGCCGTATCATTTGCCGAGTTTCAGCATGTTTGTCAGAGGTGCATTGGCACCCTTTCGCAATTCCTCACTCACAAACACTTCATTTTTTCCATGTTCCAGAACATCCGCCACTTTTTCAAGGGTGATCATCTTCATATCCTCGCACACCTGATTTTCCATAACCGGATAAAAAGATTTGCCCGGATTGTTCTTCACCAGTTCGTAAAAGACGCCGGTCTCAGTACACACAATAAATTCTTTCCCGCTGCTCTGCCCTGCATGATCAATGATCCCGGAAGTACTTCCAATATAATCAGACAGTTCCAGCACCTCTTCGATACATTCCGGGTGGGAGAGAACTTCCGCCTGGGGATGCTGCTCCCTGGCTTTCCTCACTGCTGCCGCTGTCATCTTCGCATGAACCGGACAATAACCGTCGTTTAATATCACATTTTTTTCCGGTACCTGCTGCGCCACAAACCGTCCCAGATTCCCATCCGGAATAAAGAATATATTCTTATTTGGAAGTGCCCTGACGATCTTCACCGCATTGGAGGAGGTCACACAGACATCCGAGAGTTCCTTAAGTTCCGCTGTCGAATTGATGTAACATACCACCGCCAGGTCGCCATATTTCTCCCTCATGCTCTGTATCTTTTCTTTTTGCGCCATGTGTGCCATGGGACAATCCGCCGACGCGTCCGGCATAAGCACTGTCTTCTCCGGACTCAGTATCTTGGCGCTTTCTCCCATAAAAGACACGCCGCAGAACACAATGGTGTTCTCCTCTGCCTTTTCCGCGATCTGACTCAGGTAAAAAGAATCCCCTATGTAATCCGCCACATCCTGAACCTCATCATTCACGTAATAATGCGCCAGGATCACCGCATTTTTTTCTTTCTTCAACCGGTTAATCTTGTCTTTCAGTTCTTTCACAATCTTCCTCGTTTCTGTGCCGTTTTCCGGCACACATGATTGGGTAGGGCCATCGCCCGCCAGTTATTATTTATCCCCTATCTTAACACAAAACTTTACAGCTGACAAGACAGTAAAAATTCTTTTGGGGATCAATACTTCTCCCGCGCCGCCTCCAGTATACTGCCGTAACAGGGCTTCTTTTCCATCTCTCCCTGGAACAGCAGCGGATAACTGGTCTCTCCCTTGAAATTCGTCAGCCAGGAATCCGCATCGGTGACCCCCCAGAAGGTGACATTCGTAATATTGGCCTTTCCTGTCCGGTCTGCCCGGAGTATCGTCTGGAAAAATTCTTTATAACGGTCCGCCTGAACTTTAAGACCCTCTTCCGAATCATCGGTGTTGTGCATATCGATCTCTGTCAGCTGGATCTCCAGCCCCTCGATCTCCCCGTATTTTTCCAGGGCCGAGTCGATGAGATCTGCGGTGGGATAATCCATATCCCAGTGGCTCTGCATGCCGACGCCGTCCAGAACGCCTTTTTCTTTTAATTTTTTCACCGTAGCTGTGATCATCCCCCGCTTTGCCGGCATATATTCATTGTAATCATTATAAAATAATTTCACTTCCGGATCTGCGTATTTCCTTGCAAAAGTAAAGGCGTCCTCAATGTAGCTCTCATCGCCATAGATCTCATACCAGCGGCTTTTGGTCCGGTAGCCGCCCTCGTCTGCCATCGCCTCATTCACAACATCCCAGGCATATACCACTCCTGGATAATTCTCCTGGCAGTAAGTCAATACCTTCTTAATGTATGCCTCCATTCTTTTCCGCATTTCACCCTTTCCTGCCAGCCCCTTGGAAGGCTCATATTCTTTTGAAAAGAACCAGTCCGGAGTCTGGTTATGCCACACCAGGGTATGCCCCCGCAGCGGGATACTGTTTTCTTTTGCCCTGCTTAAGATCAGATCCAGCCTTTTCGTATTGATCTCCGGCATCCCGTCGCTGCTTTTTTCCGTCGCTTTTCCGTCTAGCAGACTATCCGGTTTCATCTCATTTTCCATGGTGATGCTGCTAAAATGACTGCAGACAGACTTCATCCTGTCCGAATCGTTTAATGTCCCCATATTGACTGCAACGCCTACAGTAAAGTCCTCTTCAAATGCTTCTTTTAATACCCTGCTTTCCTTTTCCACTGCTGCCGGCGATACCGGATTGTCCTGTTCGTTTTTTACTTCCTTTCCTGAGCCGCAGCCCGCCGCTGCAAACGCAGTCAACATAGTGATCCCTCCTATTATCATCCATTTTCTTATTTTCATTTTATAACCCTCCTCTATTCAAAGCCTGTTTCTGCATCTATGGTTTCCCCTGCCGCCTGCCCCGGAATGCTCTCACCTCTCTGGGACTCTTCAGCACTACCACCTTGTTGGAATATTTTTTACAGAGCTCCTGATACCAGGCTTTGTGACTCTTATCCCTTCCTTTATGCAGGATCCACCAGAGAAATTCCCCGTCAATCTTTTCTTCGCAGCCCTCCGTCATGGATTCCCGGGACTTTCCCCGGTAAGCAAAATATCTCTTCCATGCCCGGTACAGGCAGATATGTACTGGAAAATCCAGAAAAATAATCTCAGTAGCCGTCTCCATCCTTCTCTCATAACAGGTGGACTTGTAATTTCCATCCATTACCCAGCTATTGTGCGTATCCATAAAAGCGGATACGATTTCTTCTTTTTCTGCATTGTCCCGTTCTTTCCAACCGGGAAGCCAGTGCACGCAGTCCAGGTGCAGCACCTCACATCCATATTGGTCTGCCAGTTCTCGTGCCAGGGTCGATTTCCCGCTTCCACTGTACCCAATCACAGCAATCCTATGTTCCATAACCGCCTCCTTCCCCAAACCAGAATCCAGTGTTATATGGTCATTATATCTTATTTTATCAAAAAGCAGAAAAAATACCAGACTTGTCAAGAAAGAAAAAATGTATTAAAATAAAAACAAAGAACTATGGTTGCACGGCTATGCCGCTGTACACTTCCGGTGTCAGCATCGGTTTAGCCATGCCCGGTGATAACGCCGGACTGCATGAAACGAATATAAAATGGAGGATTCAATGAGCAATTATTCATTAGTAGAGATCAATGAAAGATATGTTGATGTTCTTCAGGAACTCGGAAATATTGGTGCGGGAAATGCTACTACGGCAATCGCCTCCATGCTCTCAATCCGCATTGACATGAATGTGCCAAAAGTAGAGCTGCTGGAGGTTTCAAAACTGGGAGCTTCCATCTGTCCGGAGGATGAGATTATTGTCGGCATCTTCCTGGAGATTCAAATGGATATTGAAGGAAGCATGATGTTTTTGATGAAATTGGATTCTGCCCAGTATCTTGTAAACAAACTCATGATGCGGGATGTTTCCTACAAAGAGGAATTTGATGAGATGGATCTCTCTGCCCTGAAGGAGATCGGTAATATTATCGCCGGATCCTATCTGTCGGCACTGTCTACCATGACAAATCTTGTTATCTCACCGTCAATTCCGTATCTTGCTGTCGATATGGCTGCCTCTGTACTAAGCGTGCCAGCGATAGAATTCGGTCAGTACGGTGACTACGCTTTGCTGATCCAGACAGAATTTGGCGATGAAGTTATGATCAACGGTTATTTTATCCTTATGCCGGAACAGCAATCCTATGATAAAATATTAAAAGGATTAGGACTTGAGATGTAGAGGTAAAAAAATGAGTAATGTAATTAGAGTCGGAATGGCAGATTTAAATATATGTAAAGCACCTGATGTTATTATGACGATCGGGCTTGGTTCATGTATCGGGCTCACCCTTTATGATCCCGTGACAAAAATCGGCGGAATGGTCCACTATATGCTGCCAGACAGTACCGCCACGGAAAATAATGGAAATATTGCAAAGTTTGCAGACACAGGCATTGAAGAATTATTAAAACAGGTTACCCGTGCTGGTGCCAGCCGGAGCCGTCTTGTCGCCAAGATCGCCGGCGGTGCAAAAATGTTCGGCGTCGCCCAGCTGTCGAATATCGGAAGCATTGGTGACAGAAATGCCCAGGCCGCAAAAGAAATGCTGAAGAAACTGAATATACGGCTGATCGCTGAGGATACCGGCCTGAATTATGGACGCACGGTAGAACTTCACTGCGATAACGGTGACTTTCATATCAAAGCGATCAAAAAGCCGGTTAAGATCATTTAAGCCATGGTATACGGTGTGGATTCGTTTTATCCTGATCCACCAGGGGGCTTTCTAAGGTATGATCAGGCTGTTGAATGATGAAAAAAAGGTTCTATGAATGACATATAGCGCTATAGGTTGGGAGTTAGATCAAACCAAATTTTCCACTTAACAGTCCTTCCCCATACGATGAATATAATTAACAAAGCAGCATACGGTTATTCGGTATTTGTTATACTGTTTCCCGTATACCATATTCCATAATGGTAGATCAGATCCCTTAACCGGCTGCAGTCAGAAAATATATTTTTATCTTCATATAATCCACTGTCAATATCTACGATCACATGATCGATCCCTATACGCTCTTCTTCCGGATAGATTAATTCATACCCCTCACCCATTTCCTCTGTAATCTTAGCTCGACGGAATTGACCAAGATATTTCTATCACATCCCCACGATCTTCACATAGTTCGGAAGCCCTCCCTTCCGCAGCGCCTTCGTGTACTCCTTTTTCTTACTCTTCGGCACCCGGATCACCAGGTCCTTCCTGGCTTTCCCGAAAACCTCCTTCCCCCACTTTTTGATCTGGGTGGAGCGGATGGTGACCTTCTTCAGCTTTCCCTCTTCCGGCGAAAAGGCAAAAAAGGCATGCTCTCCAATCTCTGTCACGCTGGAAGGAATGGTAACCGTTTTAAATCCACACTGGGAAAACATTCCGCTACTAAAGGTCTTTACCCCTTCCTCGATGCGCACACTTTTTAAATTTGTACAGGATGAAAAGGCATAGCTCCCAAAGGATGTTCTGGCAGGAATAGTAACTTGTTTTAATTCTGTTCCAGAAAACGCCCCACTTCCAACCTTTTCCACGTGTTTCAGGGACACAGATTCAATTCCTGATGCATCAAAAGCATCACCTTCGATCTTTTTCAGGCTGGAAGGAAAGTTTATCTTTTTTAAATGATAGGTCTTCCAGAAAGCTGAATATCTAATAGATACCAGTCCTTCCGGCAACACCACTTCCTTTATATTCTGGAAATTATCAAAGGCAAACTTCCCGATGTGGGTGATCCCCTTTTTAAACACCACTTTTTGAGCTTTCAGATATCTTTCATTTCCTCTCCAGTCCATAGATACCCCGTGCTGGCCGCCGTCCTCCATCCGCCCCTTACAGTCGATGGTGACTGTCTTTGTCCGGGTGTCATAGTACCATCTGGTATTCCCCTCAAAGGTTCCGCTGTGCACTTTCGCGCTGCTGTGGGTGCACAGCAGCATGACAGCCAGGGCGGGGATGAGGAGACAGATAGCTCGCTTTGGAATTTGTGTATTTAACCTACTGAACACATTCTTTTTCATAAACTCTTTCCCTTCTTTCCATATCTTCCCCTGTTACAGTGGAAGGGGAACCCCCTTTCACCAGAAATCACATCCCCACGATCTTCACATAGTTCGGAAGCCCTCCCTTCCGCAGCGCCTTCGTGTACTCCTTTTTCTTACTCTTCGGCACCCGGATCACCAGGTCCTTCCTGGCTTTCCCGAAAACCTCCTTCCCCCACTTTTTGATCTGGGTGGAGCGGATGGTGACCTTCTTCAGCTTTCCCTCTTCCGGCGAAAAGGCAAAAAAGGCATGCTCTCCAATCTCTATCACGCTGGCGGGGATGGTAACTGTTCGGAGACCGCTCCGCGAAAACATACTTCGACTAATGGTCTTTACCCCCTCCTCAATACGAACGCTTTTTAATTCTTCGCAGTAGCAAAAAGCATAACTCCCAAATGAAGTACCGGCGGGGATGGTGACATGCCTCAGCTCCGATCCGGAAAATGAATCACTCTTAACCTTCTCCACATGCTTCAGGGAGACGGACTCGATACCCGATGATTCAAAGGCATCTACTTCGATCTTTTTCAAGGTGGATGGAAAGTTGATCTTCTTTAACTTACTTGTATCCTCAAAGGCAGCGTATCCGATGGAGACCAGCCCCTCCGGCAGCACCACCTCCTTCACCTTTCTGAAATTATCAAAAGCATAATCCCCGATGTGGGTGATCCCCCTTTTAAACACCACCCGTTCCGCCTTCATGTACCATCTATTTCCATGCCAGCCCATAGATACCCCGTGCTGGCCGCCGTCCTCCATCCGCCCCTTACAGGCGATGGTGACTGTCTTGGTCCGGGTGTCATAGTACCATCTGGTATTCCCCTCAAAGGTTCCGCTATGCACTTTGGCGCTGCCGCTGCTGTGGGTGCACAGCAGCATGACAGCCAGAGTGGCGATGACGAGACAGATAGCTCGCTTTGGAATTTGTGTATTTAACATACTGGCCGCATTATTTTTCATAAACTCTTTCCCTTCTTTCCATATCTTCCTCTGTACAGTATAAAGGAATCCCCTTACACAGAAATCACATCCCCACGATCTTCACATAGTTCGGAAGTCCTTCCTTCCGCAGCGCCTTCGTGTACTCTTTCTTCTTACTCTTCGGCACCCGGATCACCAGGTCCTTCCTGGCTTTCCCGAAAACCTCCTTCCTCCACTTTTTGATCTGGGTGGAGCGGATGGTGACCTTCTTCAGTTTTCCCTCTTCCGGCGAAAAGGCAAAAAAGGCATGCTCTCCAATCTCCGTCACACTGGAAGGAATGGTAACCGTTCTAAGACCACTTACTGCAAACATACTATGGCTTATGGTCTTTACCCCCTCCTCGAAGCGTACGCTTTTTAATTTTTCACAGCCGCAAAAAGCATAACTCCCAAATGATGTGCCAGCGGGGATGGTGACATGCCTTAACTCTGCTCCGGAAAATGCCCCACTTCCAACCTTTTCCACGTGTTTCAGGGACACAGATTCAATTCCTGAAGCATCAAAAGCATCACCTTCAATCTTTTTCAAGGTGGAAGGAAAGTTGATCTTTTTTAAATGATAGGTCTTCCAGAAAGCTGAATATCTAATAGATACCAGTCCTTCCGGCAACACCACTTCCTTTATATTCTGGAAATTATCAAAGGCAAACTTCCCGATGTGGGTGATCCCCTTTTTAAACACCACTTTTTGAGCTTTCAGATATCTTTCATTTCCTCTCCAGTCCATAGATACCCCGTGCTGGCCGCCGTCCTCCATCCGCCCCTTACAGTCGATGGTGACTGTCTTTGTCCGGGTGTCATAGTACCATCTGGTATTCCCCTCAAAGGTTCCGCTGTGCACTTTCGCGCTGCTGTGGGTGCACAGCAGCATGACAGCCAGGGCGGGGATGAGGAGACAGATAGCTCGCTTTGGAATTTGTGTATTTAACCTACTGAACACATTCTTTTTCATAAACTCTTTCCCTTCTTTCCATATCTTCCCCTGTTACAGTGGAAGGGGAACCCCCTTTCACCAGAAATCACATCCCCACGATCTTCACATAGTTCGGAAGCCCTCCCTTCCGCAGCGCCTTCGTGTACTCCTTTTTCTTACTCTTC
>CAMTDY010000093.1 GCA_947070915.1 uncultured Roseburia sp. | reverse complement strand
CATTGATACAGACCGTATAGACATGGATCTCTTCTCCGGTCTTATTTTTAGCCATATACCTCTCATTTATGCTCTCATCAAATTCTTTCTTTGTCAAAATAGATATCTCCCCCTCAGCACAGACCCCGTTACAACGGACAGTCTCCCCTCCGTCCCCTTTGATCTCCACGATGCCGCTGATCAGAATATCCCCCTTCTTCACCTTTGCCCCCTTTGCCACCTTTGCCGTTCCCTGCCTGGTGACGATCTTTTCAATCACACCGTCACAGGGGGCGGTGACGTGGCTTGGCGGGTTGTTTTCCTCCTCTTTTCCTTTTAGTGCCTTTCCTTCCTTGATCTTGATGTTCAGCACACAGCCCTTTTCCTCCGCGGACACCCAGCTCATATTCTCATAGCTCTCCCGCAGGCTTCTCTCGATGTCATCACAGAAGAGGTTCTTTCTCATCATTCCCACATAGACGCCCATGGATTCTACTTCCTTGCTGATGGTCTCTTTCGTATACTCCTGCTGCCCGTAATAATTGATCTGCCACACAAAAAGGGACAGTACTTTTAATACCACAAAAAAAAGAACCAGTCCCAGCGTAAAAGTCCAGTCTCTCTTTGCCTGGTCCAGCACGAAGGGAAGCCCCCGCTTTTCCCGGATCTTCGGCGCGATATGGGTTTTCGCCACAAAGGCGTGAAGTGTTTTATAATCTTTTGAAAACATGGAAAATGTCACTTTGCTTTCCTGGATCTTTACATCCCACAGATGGATCCGGTGATGCCGGCACAGATTCATAAACCGTTCCCAGTATCCCGACCCCACACCACATATTATGTACCCTTTGAGCCACTTCAATCCCATTCCCCCTTTTTACAGCCTCACAAGGCTGATCTCCCTGATCTTTCCCAATACCCGGCATTCATCCGGTTCAAAAGACTCGATGCATAAATGGTCGCCGCATATCATCACCTTGACATGTTTTCCCTGAAGCTTCACTGAGCATTCTGTATACTCGATAATGGATTTATAATTTTCAATTATGGCGTATTCGTCGCCATAGGCCTTTACGATCGTCGCTCCGTCCAGAATATCGGGCTGGAGGCCAATTTTTTTAGATACCGAATTCACGTCTTTTTCCGCCTTTGCGCTGTCTCTCATGGCACAAATCCTTATTTCCGGTTACCTTATCATATGCAGAAGGGCATGGCTATGTTCCTGCCTCTTTTGCCTCTGATTCTTACACTCCGCAAACAATGAACTTTCTTAAGCTTTTTTATTCCACGAAAAAGGAACTCGTCCTTCGGCGAGTTCCCTCATATGTGCAATTATTTAAATTTTCTTTTACGAGCAGCCTCAGACTTCTTTTTACGTCTAACGCTTGGTTTCTCATAATGCTCTCTCTTACGAATTTCCTGCTGGATCCCTGCTTTTGCACAGTTTCTCTTGAAACGACGCAATGCACTATCCAATGATTCGTTTTCTTTAACGATTACATTTGACATAGTATCACACCTAACCTCCCTCCAGTTGTAAAATTGTGCAAAATACAACTGTTTGGGTATTTTTTCGCACTAACACATATTATATCATAATTTTTGGATTCGTCAACCGTTTTTGAACAATTTATGGTATATTATGGTCAAAAACTTTATCCCAGCTGGCTCTTTACCACTTCACCAGCCTTTGCCAGCGCCTCTGGAATGCCGGAAGGATTCTTTCCTCCCGCCTGGGCCATGTTCGGGCGTCCACCGCCGCCGCCGCCCACCAGAGCGGCGATCTCTTTGATCAGATTTCCCGCATGGGCGCCTTTGGCAATGGCTCCTTCCGTCGCCGTAGCCATCAGGTTCACCTTGCCGCCAGCCTCAGTGGCAAATACCACCACCGCCTCGCCAAGCTTCTGTTTCGCCTCATCTCCCAGATCGCGCATGGCATTCATATCCACATCTGCCAGCTGCTTGATCAGCACCCGGATTCCTGAAATTTCTGTCGCCTCCGAAGTGATATCCCCAGCTGCAGCCTTCGCCATCTTTGCTTTCAGCTTGTCATTTTCTTTGGAAAGAGCTTTGATCTCTTCCTGCATCGCCATCACTTTTCTGGCAGCCTCGGATGGCGCCGCTTTCAATACTTTGGCGATCTCTCCCAGCTGTTTTTCCACCTGGTTATAGTAAGCGATCAGTCCCTGGCCCGTCAGCGCCTCGATCCTTCTCACACCGGCAGCCACACCGCTCTCGGATACGATCTTAAAAGCAGAAATATTCCGTGTATTTTCCACATGAGTACCGCCACAGAGTTCCGAGCTAAAATCCCCCATCTGAACGACCCGGACGGTCTCTCCATATTTCTCCCCGAACAGCGCCATGGCGCCGGTCTTTTTCGCCTCTTCCAGCGTCATCTCACTGGTGATTACATCAAGACCTTTATTGATCTCCTCATTGACGATACTCTCTACCTTTGAAATCTCTTCTTCTGTCATCGGTGAAAAGTGGGTGAAGTCAAAACGAAGTTTATCCTTATCTACCAGAGAACCCGCCTGCTCCACATGACTTCCAAGAACCATTCTCAGCGCTTTCTGCATAAGATGGGTGGCGCTGTGGTTATTTGCCGTCAGATTTCTCCGGCTCTCCTCCACTTCCAGCGTCACATTTTCCCCAGTACGAAGGGATCCCGACACCATCTTTCCCACATGTCCGATCTTTGTCCCCTGCAGTTTGATGGTATCCTCTACAACAAACCTGCCATGTTCTGTACTGATCACGCCGGTATCTGCTGCCTGTCCACCCATCGTAGCATAAAAGGGTGTCTCCTCCACCAACACCGTTCCTTCCATTCCCTCTGTCAGCTCATTTACAATGGCGTCGGAGGTGGTGAGAACCGTGATCTTTGATTCGTGGCGCAGGCGGTCATAACCGACAAATCTGCTCTCTACCGCCGGATCGATGGACTGATAAACCGTCACGTCCGCTCCCATATAGTTCGTCACTTCCCTGGCCTCTCTCGCCGTCTGGCGCTGTACCTCCATCGCCTGGCGGAAGCCCTCTTCATCCGCTGTAAAACCTTTTTCCTCCAGGATCTCAATGGTGAGGTCCATCGGGAATCCATAGGTATCATATAGTTTAAATGTGTTTTCCCCGGAAAGGACAGTCTTGCCTTCCTTCTTCATCTCTTCCATCATATCACTGAGGATATTCAGTCCCTGATCGATGGTCTTATTGAAATTTTCTTCCTCTGTGGTGATCAGTTTCAGAATATAATCTTTTTTATCTGCAAGTTCTGGATAACCGTCCTTGGACTCCCGGATCACCACCTCGCTCAGTTCCGCCAGAAATTGTTTCTGGATGCCCAGCAGCCTTCCGTGTCTTGCTGCCCGGCGCAGAAGACGGCGCAGCACATATCCCCGTCCCTCATTGGAAGGCATGATCCCGTCAGATACCATAAATGTCACCGAACGGATATGGTCTGTGATAATACGGATGGAAACATCTTTTTTTGTCTCTGCCCCATAGGATACCCCGGCAGACTCACATACCTTGTCCCGGATCGCCTTGATGGTATCCACATCAAAAATGGAATCCACATCCTGCATCACGACAGCGAGACGCTCCAATCCCATTCCGGTATCAATGTTTTTATTGGTCAGTTCTTCGTAGTTTCCTTTTCCGTCGCTGTCAAACTGGGTGAACACATTATTCCAGATCTCCACATAGCGGTCACACTCACAGCCTACGGTACATCCTGGTTTGTTGCAGCCGTATTTTTCCCCGCGGTCAAAATAGATCTCGGAGGAGGGGCCGCATGGTCCCGCACCGTGCTCCCAGAAGTTATCTTCTTTGCCAAAACGGAAGATCCGCTCCTTTGCCACCCCGATCTCTTTATTCCAGATATCAAATGCCTCATCATCCTCTTCGTATACAGAAGGATACAAACGGTCCTCTGGAATCTCCAGTGTCTTCGTAAGGAACTCCCAGGACCAGGCAATGGCCTCATGCTTGAAATAGTCTCCAAAGGAAAAATTGCCGAGCATCTCAAAAAATGTACCGTGGCGGGCAGTCTTTCCCACGTTCTCGATATCACTGGTACGAATACACTTCTGGCAGGTAGCCACCCTCTTTCTCGGCGGTATTTCCTGTCCCGTAAAATAAGGCTTCAAAGGAGCCATTCCTGCCGGAATCAAAAGCAGGCTCTTGTCATTCTGGGGAATCAGGGAAAAGCTCTTCATCACCAGATGCCCTTTGCTCTCAAAAAAATCCAGATACATTTTTCTCAACTCATTTAATCCATATGGTTTCATTCTTCTAAATCCTCCTTCATTTATACTGTCACTCCCGGATTTGTCCGTCTCCAAAGATCACATATTTTGTGCTGGTAAGGGCAAGAAGCCCCATCGGTCCCCTGGCGTGGAGCTTCTGGGTACTGATGCCGATCTCTGCCCCGAAACCGAATTCAAAGCCATCGGTAAACCGCGTCGAGGCATTGACGTACACGGCTGCGGCATCGATCTCGTTCAGGAACTTCATGGAATTGTGATAATCTTTTGTAACAATGGCCTCTGAATGGCCGGTATTATAGTGATTAATATGTTCAATGGCTTCATCGATGCTGTCCACGACTTTTACCGAAATGATCTTATCCAGATACTCTGTGCCAAAATCCTCCTCCGACGCCGCCACCATCCTGTCATCGTACTGCCTTGCCCGCTCATCCCCCCGGATCTCGACGCCATGGGCGTACAGTGCCTCACAGATCATAGGCAGGGCTTCCGCGGCGATGCCGCTGTGGATCACAAGGGATTCACAGGCATTGCAGACTCCCAGCCTCTGGGTCTTGGCATTGACAATGATGGACACCGCCATGGAAAGGTCTGCGTACTCATCCACATATACATGGCAGTTGCCGGTACCAGTCTCGATCACCGGTACCGTACTGGTCTCCACCACGGTGCGGATCAGTCCGGCGCCCCCCCGTGGAATGAGCACATCCACGTACTGGTTCAGCCGCATAAATTCTTTGGCGGTCTCTCTCGATGTATCCTCCAGGAGCTGGATCGCATCCTCTGGAAGCCCTTCCTTTTTCAATGCTTGCCGGATCACCTTCACGATGGCAAGATTGGAGTGGATGGCATCGCTTCCTCCCCGCAGGATCACCGCGTTTCCAGTCTTAAAACAGAGAGCGAAGGCATCGGCGGTGACATTGGGACGGGACTCGTAAATGATGCCGATCACTCCCATGGGCACCCGCTTCTGCCCCACTTGAAGCCCCCCAGGCGTGGTTTTCATGGATATCATCTCTCCCACCGGATCCGCCAGTGCTACAACCTGGGAGATTCCCTCTGCCATCCCCGCAATCCTCTCATTAGTTAGACGAAGCCTGTCGATCAGGGATTCCTTCATCCCCGCCTCCTCTGCATTTTTGATATCTGTCCCATTGGCAGCCAGGATCGCCTCGGCACCCTCTGTCAGCGCCTTCGCCACCGCAGTAAGCCCCCTGTTTTTCTCTCCTACGGACAAACGGTTCATCGATGCCGCCGCCTGCTTTGCCGCTTTTCCTATCTGCTCTAATGTCATCGCTGCCTCCATTCCCGCGCGCCCTCTGCACACGATTCATTTTGCGTTATCATTGTCTTCTGCGTTATAATATGCTCTGGCTTCACATCACAGGTTTTCGCCGGGATGATCCAGGTCTCCTGCTCGGCAAAGGCGATCATCACACTGGTGAGCATAGTTCCATAGCGCTGTAGATAGCGGTCATAAAAACCGCCGCCATAGCCGAGTCTATACCCCTTCTCATCAAATGCCACCCCGGGCATGACCATCAATATTTTCTCTCTGGAAAAAGCTCCGGATTCCATCACCTGTTCCACCGCTTCGTTCCCCCTGGGCTCTGGCACTCCAAAATCGCCTTTTCTTAGTTTTTTCAGATCCTCTGCCCTATAAAAACACATGGTTTTCTCCGCGGCATTGGTCCTGGGAAGGTATAGCTGCTTCCCATCCTCCCGGATTCTTTCGTGGAGCACTCTGGTCTCCACCTCAGAGCGGATGGAACAATAGGACAACAGGATCTCCGACTGCTGGTACCATTCCGATGCCAGCAGTTTTTCCACAATGATCCGGGACGTCTCCTGACGCCACTCCGCCTCCAGTGCATTTCTTGTCTCCAATGCCCGTCTGCGCACCTTTTCCTTACTGATCATGTTTTTTACATCCTCTTCTCTTACTAGTGTCTTAATCTAGTATATTAATGCTTCTGCTTTTTTGTCAAGGGCGTGATGCTGCCGTCTTTCTCCTGTATGGAAACATTTGACAGTGTAGAACGCAGATTATTCCTCACCGCATCGATATACTCCGCACGAAGCAGCGCCTGCTCTGCCAGTTCCTCCTCCGTGATCGTTCCCTCTTTTTTCTTCTTATATAATTCATTGATCCGCCGGATCTTGTTCTCGTCCATAGCTACCTCTTCCCCGCAACCGTCGTAAACTATTTGCGCTCCAGATATTCTTTCAGATGAAAATGTCTGGTCCTGTGCGCCTTAAATACTGTTCCAAGTTCTTCTCCGTCTATCAGGCGGAGGATATTGTCCATGTCTTCCCCATTGATGATCGCCATATCCGCCCCGGCATCGTTGGCGATACCCGCCGCATAGATCTTGGCGCTCATTCCACCAGTCCCCAGTGTGGTAGAGGGACCCTTCGCCATCTCGATCATCTCGTCGCTGATGCTCTCCACGTAGGAGATCAGTTCTGCATCCGGGTTCCGGTTGGGATCATCGGTGTACATCCCGTCGATATCACTGAGCAGTACCAGAAGATCCGCCCCGGCGATGGCCGCCACCACCGCTGACAAAGAGTCATTGTCACCAAAATCAATCTCGTCCGTCGCCACGGTGTCATTCTCGTTGACAATGGGGATCACACCCAGATTCAACAGCTCCTCAAAGGTATTTCTGGCATTGTGCCGGCTGGTATCATTGACAATGGTAAATTTGGTCATAAGGATCTGGGCGGTAAACTGATTGTACTCAGAAAATAATTTCTGGTATATGGTCATCAGACGGCTCTGTCCGATGGCGGCACAGGCCTGCTTCAGGGAAATGCTGTCCGGTTTCCTGCCCAGCCCCAGCGCCTTTCTTCCCACACCGATGGCTCCAGAAGAGACAACGATGACATCTTTTCCCTGATTATGCAGGTCTGTCAGGATCCGGATAAAGCGCTCCAGCTTCACCAGATCCAGCCCGCCGGTCTCCTCATGGGTGATCGTCGAAGTTCCCACTTTAAAAACAATCCTTTTTTTATCTTTAAAATTACTTCTCATAATTGTTGGTTATTCCTTTCACTTACAATCTGCAGCGCCACCCGCAGCCCGTCCATGGCCGCTGACATGATCCCCCCGGCGTAGCCGGCTCCCTCCCCGCAGGGATAGATCCCCTTCCGGTTCTCCGACTCAAATTCACTGTTCCGGAGAATGCGCACCGGTGAAGAAGTTCTCGTCTCGGTGCCAAGGACCAGAGTCTCCGCCGCATCAAAGCCTGTTATCTTCTGTCCAAACTGCTTCATACCTTCCATAATACCATTTGAAATATAGGAGGGCAATATTTTTTTCACATCTGACGGCACAAATTTTCCCTTGGTCACCGGTGAACCGTGATTCAGCTCTGTCGTGGGCACTCCCTTTACAAAATCCCCGTACCGCTGAACCGGGATCATCCCGCCGCCTGCCTGCCAGGTCTTTTCCTCCAGTCTCCGCTGGAATGCAACACCAGCCAGCACGTCATCGCTGCCAAAATCCCCTTTGTCCACCGTCACCACGATGGCGCTGTTGGCATGGGCGGAATCCCTGGCATGGTCGCTCATGCCATTAACCACCGTACCGCCGGGCTCCGTGGAAGCATTTACCACATAACCGCCGGGACACATGCAAAAACTATAGACCCCCCTGCCATCTGAGGTCTTTCCCGTCAGTTTATAATCCGCCGCCGGAAGCCTGGGATCCTCCACACCGTACTGCATCTTATTGATGCTCTGCTGCGGGTGCTCCACCCGGACCCCCACTGCGAAGGGCTTCTGCTCCATAGCTGTCCCATCCTCCCGCAGCATGGTAAAAGTATCCCTAGCGCTGTGACCGATGGCAAGGACACATTTATCACAGGGGATCTCCTCCGTCTCTCCCTCTTCATTTTCCACTACGACAGCCCTCAGCTGCTTTTGCCCTGATCCCTTCTCTTCCTCCACATACCGGAATCCTGTCAGTCTGGTGTGAAACCGATAGGTTCCTCCCAACTGACGGATGGTCTCTCCCATGGACTGGATGACGCCCTGCAGCTCATCCGTGCCAATATGGGGCTTGGAGAGATAACCGATCTCTTCCGGGGCGCCGTGCCGGATAAAGGTGTCCAGGATAAACTTCTTTTTTCCCGTCTTATCCTTGACGCCGGTGTTGAGCTTGCCATCGGAAAATGTTCCCGCTCCTCCCTCGCCAAAAGAAACGTTCGTTTCCGGATCAAGAATCCCCTCCTTCCAGAAGGCAGATACTTTTCCCACCCGCTCCCACATGGGCGCTCCCCGTTCGATCAGAAGCGGCTTTCTGCCGCACAGGGCAAGATAGTAGCCGCAGAGAAGTCCGGCTGGTCCCGTTCCCACGATCACTACCCGCTCCCCTGTCTCTTTTTTCAGTTTGGGTACCATATCCTCCAAAGACGGCTGAGGGATATATACGGAAAGATTTTTGTCCTTTCGGTTTTTCTGCAATACCTTTTGTTCCTGGACACACTCAAAAGCCACCGAATAACTGTAGTAAATCTGTGGCTTTTTTCTGGCATCGATGCTCTTTTTTAATATTTTGATCTGTTGGATCTCCGACTCCCGGATCCGGAGAATCTCCGCTATCTTGTTCCGCAGTTCCCCGGTGGAATCCCTGCGGTAGTCTATTTTACACTGGCTGTATTGTAACATATTTATCCTCTTTCGCAAAAGTTTCGATTATATGCTGGCTGCAGACCACGGCTGTGGCCCAGGCAAAGTGAAGATTATATCCCCCGCAGATGCCGTCCACATCCTGAAGTTCTCCCAGCAGATACAGATCAGGGTGAAGCAGTGATTCCATGGTATCCGCACATATTTCTTCTGTTGCCACTCCTCCGGCGCTGACCTGGGCTTTCTCCAGTCCAAAGGTATCTGACACAGAGACCTTATATTCCTTCAGCACTTTGCACAGCCTGTCCGGATCTTTTCCCTTCTTTGTAAGTACCGGGAGCCATTTTTTATTCACGATACCGGACAGTCCGCGGCTGCCATGCCCTATCAGCCACTCCTCCAGCTGGCTCCCCGTCATCTGAGGTATAAAGTCGATCTTTCCCGTCACTTTTTTTCCCTGTTCCATCGCCTCCGCGGCAAGACGGCACAGCTGAAAGACCGGGATCCCGGATATCCCATCCTTTACGATCTGAATCTCGCCAGCTTCTTCTCCCAGCAACAGACCATCCCCATAGAGTGCAATCTTTCCCTGCATTCTTATTCCGGCCAGCTGTTTCCACTCACTGCCCTCTGCTTTCAATCCCGTCAGCCCTGGAAGCACTGGCGTCACCCGGTGCCCCATGCTGCGGCAGAGTTTATAACCGCTTCCGTCCCCTCCCAGGGGACCGTTTGCCCTGCCCCCTGTTGCGAGGATCAGGCAGCGGCACTGGTATATGGCACCGCCGCCACACCGCAGTTCATATGCCTCTTCTTTTTTATGTAAGATCTTAGCCACTTTCGTATTATAGGAAAAGACAACACCAGATTCCAGGCAGCCCTGCACCAGATGCTCCCTCACCGTCGCCGCCTGGCCATTGTAGGGATAACAATATCCCTCCTTTTCCCTGGTGAGTATCCCCAGCTCTCCAAACAGGGTGATGGCGTCCTCTGGCCCAAACCGTTCCAGTATGTGCTCCACATACTTCCGGTCCCCGTAATAGCATGCCGGCGACATGTTCTGGTTTGTATAATTACATCGTCCGTTTCCGGTGGCGGCAAGCTTCTTTCCTGCGGTCTCGTTTTTATCCAGAATACAGACATCTCTTCCCTGCCTGCCAAGCAGATAACCGCACATCAGCCCCGACGCACCGGCGCCGACAATGATGATCTCATGGTACTCCATCCTGTTCCTCCCCTGCGCTCCCCGGGGCAAAATATCTTTTGACCCTGGCAGCATCAATATATTAGTATAGCACATCTTTATATAATTAACTAGATAAATTCTCAAGCACAGAATACAATTCCTTCTCATCCGCCACGAAAAATCCCTCTTTCAGCTTCTCCAGCTCTGACTCCGGCAGAACTTCTTCCCGGATCCCTGTGTACTCATAGGGCGTCACCTGGTCATTGTGGAAAATGACTACCTCCTGGTCCTGGAGCTTAATATAAAAACCGGTCTCTTCCTCTGCTCCCAGATAATTTTCCCGGATCACCACCTTATCCTTGGAAAAGGAGATCAGCTCCACACTATCTGGCGCTTCCGGAATCGCCGCCTCCTGCAGCTGCCTGTTATATTCCGCGATATAACTCTCCAGTTCCTCCCTTGTCTTCCCCGCGATCTTCGCTGGCACAGTTCCTTCTTCTGTAGTTACTACACCTGTCGTACCATCGTAGTTTTCAACCACATATTTCATGGAGGAATTGACGCGGATCTCCTTGACGGTATCCACCGGGTGGGACTCCTGTTTGACCACTTCCTCCTGTCCCCTGTCATAAGAGCGGTAGCTCAGAAAATAGATCAGGGTAAATACGGTCCCGATAATAAAAAAACTGCTCATAAACAGGTATCTCTTTTTCATGTCACTGCCTCCAGGAAAAGTTTTACCTATAGTATGAACAGTTTTCAAATTTTTTATACAGACGCTGAATAGCCAGGTTCTACAGCACTATTGCTAAATCATGCAGATTTCAGGCTCGATCCAGCTCAATGGCGTAAATCTCTAATTCATCACACGGCCGATCTTCACCGGTTTTCTGTAGTACGCATTGGAAATCTTGATGCCATCGCTCGGGTTACTTGCGTGGATCACCAGACCGCTTCCAATATACATCGCCACATGGTTGATCCTGCTGCCGTTGCTGTAGAAGAACAGATCTCCCGGCTTCGGTGAGGATACACTTCTGGTCACACCTGCCTGTGCCGCCGCGTTATGAGGCAGGGAATGTCCGTATTTGCGATAGAGGCTCATGGTAAATCCAGAGCAGTCTGTACCGCCTGTCAGACTGGAACCACCCCATAC
>CAMTDY010000092.1 GCA_947070915.1 uncultured Roseburia sp. | reverse complement strand
CCCCCCGAGCCTTATCGTCGGCAGCGTCAGATGTGTATAAGAGACAGATACAGAATAATAAAAGATAAAAGCCCCGATTTTTTATGTTTTCTTTTTCTTCTAGTTTTATTGACGGTTTCTTGTTAATATGCTATAATAATCAAATATTAGCAGGTATTTATTTGTTGTATTTGCACAACAATATAAATCCAGGTAATTTATCAAAGACAGGAGGACAAATAATGAGAAAGAATCTTAGAAAAGTGGGAGCAGTACTCACTGCGTCTGCTGTAGCCCTGACCACTGTTTTCACAGTGGGACCGGCAAAAACAGCCAAAGGTGCCGACGACTTTGTTGTTGAAAAGGATCCTTATGTAATTTCCGAAGAGGATGCCCAGCCCTATGATACGGCAGACCTAACATTGACACCAGGCCTTACATACGTAAAGGATGGAAAAGAGATCGAAGTAACCGGAGCAATTGACACACAGAGTTTCTGTGCAGATCCTACCTGTATGGAAGTAGACGGAAAGATTTACGTTTATGGAACTACAGATCAGAGATCTTATGGAACAGATAAATCCTACACAAATGACAAGGAAAATGGTGAAGTTTTAGCAAACAAATACCAGACCAAGAAATTGTCCATATTCTCCAGTTCCGATCTGGTGAACTGGACCGATGAAGGTTTTATCGACATGGAAAAAGTATGTTCTGACGATGGAAAACCGGCAAGTTCTGCATGGGCATGGAATTCCTGGGCGCCATCCGCATTAAAATACGATTGTGACGGCGATGGCAAAGATGAATACTATATCTTCTTTACCAACGGCGGGGATGTGGGATATGTAAAAGGTGAGACGCCGACGGGACCCTGGAAAGATGAACTCGGCAAATTGTTGATCAAAAAGAGTGAAATTCCAAACGGTATGGGGAACGGCATCATCTGGAACTTTGACCCGGCAGTCCTGCTCGATAATAAAGGAGATGCCTACATTTACTGGGGCGGCGGAAACGGCAGCACAGCAGAACTACAGAAACATCCAAAGACATCCCGCTCCTGCAAGCTGAAGATCAGCGCAGACAAAGTGGAGCTGGACTGGGATACGATCACAGAACTGGATTCCTATTACCATTTTGAGGACAATGAGATCAACCAGTTCGGAGATAAATATGTCTATACCTACTGTGCAAACTGGAACGTTCCTTCCAATAACCAATACATCAAAGACGGCAGCGTTTCCATCGTAGGATATGTCTCTGATGATCCCCTCAATGTAACATGTGATCCAGAAAACTGGCAGGAAGGTGATCCGAAATTCATTGGTAAGATCCTGAAAAACCCAGGAAGCGAATTGTTTGATGAATACTACAACAACCACCACCATATGTTTGAATTCAAAGATAAGTACTACATGCTCTATCATACAACCGCCCTGGATCAGTTCTTATACAAAGATGATTATGCTGGAAAGACTGATTCGAATGGGAAACCATTAAAATCTTTATCCTATAGAAACCTGCATATCGATGAGATCAAAGTGGATGTGGAGAGCGACGAACCTACCATTGACGTCAAACCATCTTATGCCGGTCCGGATCAGGTTGGAACCTTCAACCCATACCAGACGATCAATGCGACGACACAGAGCCATCAGGGTGGTATCTCCACTGCACAGCTGGAGGATGGCAAAGTTGTAGTTGACAAGATTGATACCGGGGACTGGACCAGGATCGACGGCGTTGATTTCGGTTCCAACGGTGCAGCTAAATTAGAGGCTTCCGTTGCTTCTGCTACTACCCAGGGGTCCATTGAAGTATATCTGGACGAAGCATTGACAGGAACCAAAATCGCAACACTGCAGCTGAAAGATACCGGCGCAGATAATTATGAAACATTGTCCGCAGATCTGGACAACGTAACCGGATTACATGATGTTTACTTTGTATTCCGCGGTACAGATTACCGTGTAGCTTCCTGGACATTTACAGAAAAGGAAGCAGCGGCACCGGATGTTACTCCAGCTCCAGGTACACCAGCTCCGGGAACCCCTGCACCGGGTGTTACTCCGGCTCCAGGCACACCAGCTCCGACAGCTACTCCGGCGCCTACGGTAACTCCTTCCGAAGATAAAGTTTCCGTAGCAAAACCTGCGATCAAGAGCGTAAAAAATGTGAAAGGCAAAAAAGCCAAAGTCACATTGAAGAAAAAGATTACAGGTGCAAATGGATATGAGATCCGTTATTCTTTGAAGAAGACAATGAAGTCGGCAAAGAAAGTAACCATCAAAAAAGCAAATACTTTGACAGCTACCATCAGCAAACTTAAGAAAGCCAAAACCTACTATGTTCAGGCAAGAGCTTACAAGACGGTAAATGGCAAGAAGTATTACAGCAGCTGGAGTGGTAAGAAGAAAGTTAAGATCAAAAAATAATTATTCATCTTACGAAACAACACAAAAAGGGGTATCCCAAAAGCCATAACAGGACTTAAGGGATACCCCCTTTCTGTTTTTAGAAAGCTCCGTCAATATTGGTCCAAAAATTGCCGCTTATCATATCCACAAGACAATAATACTCACCGCAGTTCGGTTCTATCATACTGCTGCCCTTCTTTACGTTTAAAATAAAAGCATAAACCGGGATTCCTTTCACTCTGATTCCCGGCTTAAAACCGCTCTGTCCACTTTGAATTTCGCTGGGGTCCAGAATATATAAGGGTACAATATCATTAAAACGATATGTCAATCCAGACAGATTTTTATGTACGACCCTGATAGCGCTTTCAAGATCCACGACCTGATCCACCCGCTCTGCGTCTTTCAGCTTCAGACACCCATTCAGGTTTGAACAAAATGCCAGCTCATCTGAGTCAGCGTATTGAAGCTGAACTCCAAAGGGGAATACTGACGGCTCCGTCTCTATCATTGGCTGGTCATCATCATGACCACCATCTTCTGTATTTGACACTCCCCTAAGATTAGAAAGAGGAGTACTTAAGTTGCAGACAGGTATCCCCTTATATTCATATTCAACATTTAATTCAATCATTTCCGGAGAATCTGACGAATCCTCTCCCCCCTGCCCCATGATATAGGCACCCGTTATTTTATGATAAAATCCCTTTATTTCCATATTATCCTCAAGCCATTTTCTGGCGCGGGTACATATAAGTGTTAACGGCTGGGTGCCGTTTTTCAGCCCTACTCTTACCTCAGAAATATCCTCCTTTCTCAAGTCATAACGTTTTTTCATCGTATACTCCTTTTTTCCAGTATTGGAATAAGATAAAAATCCCGTTTCTCCTATAAGACAGTACTTTTTTTCCTTCTTGTCGTCATAAACCAAAAGATCATCTTCTTTTTTCCAGATGTCTTTACCATCCAGCCCAAACAATTTTTCGTAAATTTTCTTTTTCTTGTTTACATCGATCTGCTCTGTCTCCATGTCGAGAACTGCCACCTCGCCAATGCAAGAAAAATCAACCGTATCAGGAAGTCTCAGATTATCCGCCTTATACGTTATATCAGACATCTTTGTCTTCTTTAGTTCTGAAACAGCACAGTATTTAACACCGAATTGACCGGCATCAGAACTTTCTGCCGGAGGGCTTTCCTCTTTTTTGACAGTTTTCAGCTCTCCCTCACAACCACACAAAAATACGCCCAGACAAATGATACAGAATAAAATAATTTTTTTCTTCATAAGCCATACCTCCTTATCTGCTTTGATCTGCATAGCTCCATGGCGCCATGGAACCTGCTTTAGATATAGCTTATCTCAGAAATCTTTAATTATAGTCTACAAAACCCTTACAAATATCTTACGAATAGAAAAGGAAATAAAGCTCCGGTCATCCCAGCGAATCTTCCTGAAGCTTATCAAACTTTTCCATACATTCCTCCACGGAAGAACCCTTTAACAGATCCCTGACAATGTTACAAATGTTGCCCCACTGTTCCACCTTCATACTGGCATTGGAACCAAGTACATAAATGCCCTCATCCACCTTATCCTTAAGGGGCTTTAATGCATCGACGCAATCTACTTCCACATTCTTGGAAGGAGATATCACTTTATTGGTCTCTGAATATGTCTTGAGCTGCTCATCGGAAAGGATAATATTCAGAACCTCTTTCGTAGCTTTCAGATTCTGGGCTTCTGCAAGGACACCATATCCTGTCATAGAGATCACCGGCATCTGACCGCGCTGGCTGGGAAACCCGATCACCTGCAGATTAAAGTCCACTTTCCCATAAGCAGTCTCTGCATTGGCAGCTCCCCAGTATGCCATGACAATCGGCGTCTTCTGGGCTCTGAAATCTGGTCCCTCACCGTCAATGGCCTCGTAGGTATAGGCTTTGTCTGCATCAATATATCCCGCATCCATCAGTTTTTTCAGATACTCGAAACCAGGGCGCATATAATCACTTAGTTTCTTTTTACCGCTGTTGATCGCTTCAATCTCCTCACTCGTATGTTCTCCATTATACAGGTCTGCATAAGCCTGTGCCAGAACAAAACATTCCAGCCACCAGCGGTTCGCCCCAATGGGTGTCTCAATCCCTTTCTCCTTAAATACCCGGCAGCACTCCAGCAGTTCCTCTGGTGTATCAGGCAGTTCCAGGCCATATTTGTCAAACATATCTTTGTTGACAAACAGACCATGGACTACCACCTCCTGAGGGATCGCCACCAGTTTCCCATTTACAGTGTTGGCAATCTTCACCACATCTCTCAGATTTTTGGCACTGTCCAGCACCGATAAATCTGCCAGTCTCCCCTCATTTCCCAACACCTGGATCGTGTCAGGATTTAACAGGTACAGATCATCCATATTATTGCGTGCCCGGTCCAGGGTAACATCATCATAGGTCTTCTCCTTATAATTCTCAGCAGTATAGGTTCTATATTCCACCGTAAGGCCAAGTTTCTTTTCCGCCTCGCAGACGGTGATATCAAATGCCGTTCTCGCAATATTATCCGCATCCGGATCCGTTTTTTCCATAGGGCCAAAGAGATTTACCGTCTTGATACCATTCTCCCTGCCGCTTACCAGATTTTCATCGGAATCCCCATTCTTTGTACAGGCAGCCATCGTAAATACCATAACTCCCACAAGGGATATAGCAGTTATTCTTTTAAACTTCTTTTTTAAAAAAATTATCATCCCACTCTTCCTTTCATACTAAATACTTTGCCAGTGTTTTCTTGATTGATTCCATGTCAATCGGCTTGGCGATATGCGCATTCATCCCCGCAGCCAAAGCGTCTTTTACATCTTCTGCAAAGGCGTTTGCCGTCATTGCAATGATAGGTATTGTTTTTGCATCCTCGCGCTCCAGTGCACGGATTGCCCTGGTTGCCTCATATCCGTTCATTACCGGCATCTGTACATCCATCAGAATAGCATCAAATTCATCTTTTTCTGCACGGGAGAACCGCTCCAGCGCCAGCTCACCGTTCTCTGCAATCTCACAGGCGGCACCTTCTCCGCTTAATACTTCTGACAAAATTTCCGAATTGATCTCATTGTCCTCTGCCACCAGGAAGTTACGCCCCTCCAGGCTGTAGTCCTGCACCTCATCTTCTTTCTTGTCCTCGCTGGAAATTCCTAAATGAAGCTCCCTCACTTTCTCTTTTAGAGCAGACACAAAAAATGGTTTGGAAAGAAACCCATCAATGCCAGCCTGTTCTGCCTCTTCCTCTAATTCATCCCAGTCATAGGATGTCAAAAGAAGAATGGAAACGTGTTGAGACAATTTTTCCCGGATCTGTCTGGCAGCCTCAATACCATTCATTTTAGGCATATTCCAGTCCAGCAGGATCATATGATAAGGATTCTTCTGCTCACAGGCTTCCCACACCTTCTGGATCCCCTCCTCACCACTGCGGGATACATCCACAGAAACGGTCGTATCCTCCATAAGCATTTGCACATTGTCGAGAATATCTTCTTCGTCGTCCACAACAAGCATTCTGGAAATGCCATGCTCCTTCCAGAACTGTTCATCTATTACCTCTTCAGGAATACGAAGCTCCAGATCCACCGTAAAGCAGCTTCCCTTATCTACCTCGCTGGCGACCTCAATCGTTCCTCCCATAAGTTTAACAATATTTTTTGTGATCGCCATACCCAGCCCTGTTCCCTGCACCTTGTTGGTAGTGCTGTTCTCGGCTCTGGTAAATGCGTCAAATATAACCTCGAGATATTCCGGCGTCATACCATAGCCATTATCCTCAACCTCGATCCGTATATGCTCATACTGGCTGGAACGCTGCTCCAGCCCAATGATGCGCAGCCAGATCTTCCCGCCTTCCTGGGTATACTTCACTGCATTGGACAGAAGGTTGATCAATATCTGGTTGATCCTTGTCTCATCTCCTATGAGATACTCATGCTTCACACCGGTTACCGTAACTTCAAAGGTCTGTCCCCTGTCTTCAGCAGCCGGGCGGATAATGGCGTCCACCGATGATATCATGCTGCTCAAGGTAAACTCCCCAATGGTCAACACGACTTTTCCGCTCTCAATCTTGGATACATCTAAAACATCATTGATCAGGCTGAGCAAATGCTGCCCGGACGCGGTGATCTTTTTCGTATATTCCTTTACCTTTGCAGCATTATCCGCTTCCTTTGCCAGCAGAGAGGTAAATCCCAGGATCGCATTCATCGGCGTCCGGATATCATGTGACATATTGGAAAGAAAAGTGGTTTTTGATTGATTCGCAATCTGCGCCACCTGCAATGCCTCTGCCAGCTGTTTATTATGGATCTCCCGTTCTCTCTCCCGCTCTTTTCTGCTCTTATTCTGCTGTCTCTGGCTGAAAAAGAACAACCCACAGCAGATAAAAAAGGTCAGCAGCATGACCATCACCACAAAATAAATATTGTGGTTTACCGCCGTTCCTTCCCGCTGAATCGCCTCTACCGGCACATACCCTATCAGATATGTAACTCCGCCGTTGACCGACCACATATAAATCAAGGATTCTTTCTCCTGTATATCATGGTAGAACATAATATTTTTTCCCGCTTTAATATGGTCTGAAACCTTTGTTTTTATTTTCTCTTCATTTATTTTATTGGCACGGTAAAAATCTAACAAATTTATGTGCCCTGCCGCCCGTTCTCCCATTCCTTTCGGCTTTAACACCAGCCTCTGGCTCTTTACATCCATAATATAAAGAATGGCACTGTTATTATAAAATTTATTTGGCAGCGCATCCTCAAAAGAATCATAGACATACTCTATGTAAAGGGTTGCAATCTCCTTGTCTTTCTTTTTGATCGGACATCTCATTGTATATGCCCAGGTTCCCATACCATTTAAATAGGACTGGGACATCGCCAGTCCCTGGACTGTCTTCCCTGATGAAAAATCTAATTCCTTAGGAGAAAATGAGCTCCCGGAATTGGAAATCCCCTCAGAATGTCCAGATGATACCATGGATATCTTGACCATGGTATCATTTCTATTATAAGACCGGATAAACTCTTCGGGATCCTCCATAGTGGCGATCTCCTGAGCCAGCAGCTTTTGAAACTCTGCCTCCCTTTTGAGCATCACCTCTATCGTCCCCCGTATCAGGTCCAGATTTTCACTTAGGTTTTCTACCGCAGAGGCTGACATCTTTGTCGAAATTTTATCCGCCGCCAAATACACTGCCACACCCATAATAGAAAAAAACAATATAATGGGGATAATTAAATGAATGCCTCTTCTTGTTCGATTTCTTTTCTTTCTCTTTTTCATCTCATGAATCATCCTTTTATTATATATTCTTCTATATATACCATTGTACTCACATGATTAAAAGAAGTCAAGATTTTGGCACAAAAAGACCGCCACAGCAAAATTGTCTTTGTCGGTGGCAGTCCAGTCACTTGATAGGAATAGCGCTCATTATTATTTTCTCAGTCCCCGCTGGCAGTACCACTGTTAGCTCTGCAGTTCAAACACACCTTTTTCAGATTCTGGGTACGGAAACTCTGACGCAGATCATTCATTGTCTCAGAATTCCACGCTTCCATAATTGAAGTATCTTTTAAATTTCCCAGCAAAAAGTGCCTGTTATATCCAATACAACAACAGCCATACATATTCCCCTCATAATCAATTACCAGCCGCTGAAACGGATCTGGACAATGGTACTCTTTATATTCCTTATCCGCCAGTTCCAGAACATTCGACAAATCAAGATATTCCTGAAAATCTACCATATCTGCAACATGTCCCCATTTTTCGATAAACGCTTCCTGCTCATCCAGATTATCTGGCTGCTTGCAAAAACTCAGTCTCAGAAACGGTCTTTCTTTTCCCATGGCTGTCCGAATGTCTAAAAAATCATATATATTCCGCTCCAATGACTCTAGATTCCCTCCGCGTATTTCCTTATAGGTTTCCTTCGTCGAAGCATCGATTGAAATCTGCAGACGGTCTATTTCTATATCAATGAGAAATTTCGACATCTCTTTCGTCAAAAGTGTCCCGTTGGTGATCAGAAAAAAATCTACAGGATCTATCGTTTTCACTCTTCTCACGATCTCTTTAATCTGTGGGTGAAGAAGACATTCTGAGTCCTGCCCAATTAAAATAGCCGGGAGATGAAACTCCTTGCTTTGCTCTACAATCCGATCCACCAGTCCCAGGGGCATATTTACATGTTTGTTATTCATGTTCTTGTCAAAACGTCTTGCACACATTTTGCAGCACAGGTTACAGTCAGAATTGATCCCAAGCTCGATAAACAAAGGATATTCCGAAGCTTCTTCACCCTTACACGTCTCATCCCAGTCTCTCCGGTACTTTACAAACCGCTCGCCATGGATCACTTTCAATCTCTCTACCACATCAACAATATCATATCTTGTTACATGCCCTCTGTCTGATTTCTCCATTTTCTCTCTCCTTTTTTCATCAACACAAATATGGGATCAAATGTGATCGTACTCTTCCCCAAGCAGTGAAAGGATGTAGGCTCCCCACCACTTCCCTTCATAAAAATACTGTTTTCTCAAGAAACCATCCTCATGAAATCCAAACTTTTTATACAGATCATATTTCTTACTGTCAAATTCATAAATTTCGGTCCAGATTTTATTCAATCCCAATTCATGAAAACCATAATCAAAAAGTAATCGACAGCTTTCTTCCGCGATTCCTTCGTTATCAATATAGACGTTATCTTTTCCGATATATAGAGACAGGTCGGAATGCCGGTGAACCCAGTTGATATAACACAAGCCGCAGCATCCCACCAATTCATCCGTATCCTTCATGCGTATCGCAAACATAATTGTTGAAGGATCCCTATTTACAACACTCTCGAACCATCCTTGCTGCATACTGGAACTTATCTCCCGGTACTCACGAAAATGCTTTCTAAATTCTGGGAGATTCCTCCAATAACGAAGTTGTTCCAGATCCCCCGCCTCAATTGATGTCAGATACACTTTATTTCCGCTGATCATTTTCTAATACCTCCCATGTCAGACATTCGTCTGCTTTCATATCACGTTTCAAACGCTTTCCAATCACTTTATCCAGATCAAATGGATAGACACAGTCTTTTTTCAGTGGACGAAGGGGAAAAACATCCTCTTTCGTGATACATTCTCCAGCTTTTAAATCCCTGACCAGATAAACCCCACGCTGCTGAACAATTACGGAATCCTGTTCATTTTTCTCCACCTTTTTTATGCCATCTCCCAATGCCTCATATAATTCCATGGAAGCCTCCACCATCTCTCTCCATGTTCTTGGATTCATAGCAAATTTATGGTCCGGTCCTTCCCGGTGATTATCATCTGTGAAATGCTTCTCAAACACACGGGCACCTAATGCCAAAGCACCTAAAACCGTCGTATGACCAAAGGTATGATCGGAAAGTCCCAGCACACATCCTGGATACCGCTCAGCATAGGTCTTTAAAACGTTCAAGTTAATGGATGAAAAATTCTCCCTGCATGCTGTATAATTGGTATTGCACTGCATCAATACAATATCTTTCGTGTATTGAACCAATTCATTCATGGCCCGGTCCACATCTCTTAGGTCAGAAGCACCGGTAGCCAGCAGCACCGGCTTATTTTTCCCAGCGATATAAGCTAACATCTCGGTCCACGTGATATCCCCAGAACCGATCTTGAACGCATTTACATAGGGATCAGCGTGATCCACAGAGGCAAAATCATAGGGACTTGTCATATATTCGATTCCCACTTTATCACACTTTTCTTTTAGGAGGGGTGTCCATTCGTCTTCTAAGCTGGCATCCTCATAAACTTCATAGACCGATTTCTTCCAGCTCGCCTGATGAGACATCTGTGCCATGGAATCAAACCCATTCCTGCTTACGATCGTTTTCGCTTTAAAATTCTGAAATTTTGCCACATCCGCGCCTGCCTCTTTGGCCAGTTCGATCAAATGAAATGCCCGTTTCAGATCCCCATCATGATTTGCCGCGATATCTGCGATAAAATAGGGTTTTCCATTTTGGGTTATCTCCCTGTTTCCTATTTTCATGACAACCTCCCCCAACTCTTTAATTCTTCATGATATCCATTACAAAACAGCCGATAAAATCTTTCTATACTTTCTTCTGGTGAAGGAAGAGAGATTCCCAATGTTTCCCTAACCTTTTTATTGCTCATTCCCATATGCTTTGACCGTCTCGCCTTAAATGGAAAATGATCACTTTGGGACTTTTCGATCCGCCCCTCTTTCAAAGAAAATATGGATTGCATGTATGTTCCAAAATCATATTTGGAAATGCAGCCACTGGCACAGACATGATACATCCCATACCTATCCTCTTCCAGCAGCTTTACGATCACTTCTGTCAGATCATTTACTAAAACAGGAGAAAAATCAATATCGGTAAACATCTGGAGGATTTCTCCCCGCTGCAGGGACTGGTAGATCCATTCCCCAAAACTATATTTATCCTGTACATTAAATCCATATATATTGGTTCTCACAACCAGATGATTCCTTTTCAGTACCTCTTCTTCCCCCATCCATTTGGTTTTGCCATAATAATTCACCGGATGGGTAATATCCTCTTCCCTGTAGAGCCTTTGATCCTCTCCGTCAAACACGGCATCCGTCGAAATGTAAACCATTTTACAGGAAATCTCATCACAGACTTTTGCCAAAAAAACGGTGAGTTCCGTATTGAGCTGATACGCAAGATCCTGTTCTTCCTCACAGAGATCAACATTTACGAGGGCTGCTGTATGGATCAGAACATCAGGGGCAGCCCCCATTATACTTTCCCTTAATCTCTGATGATCCAAAAGATCAAACTGCTCACATTTTATT
>CAMTDY010000091.1 GCA_947070915.1 uncultured Roseburia sp. | reverse complement strand
TCTATTTCGTTTCTATTTCTGTGCCATTGTTTATTACATTTTGCGGAAACTCAAGCCACCATCTCCAGAACTTATCAATAAATATATCATTCCACCACATACCGTGCAGTTCCAATGCAATATCAAAATGCCCTGCATCGTGCTGTGTATTTTTCGTTTCTCCCTCTTTTCGTCTGGAATCCCACTCAGGTGCGTCAAGTAAATCACCGCTGGTGAAAAAAGCATACAGGTTCAATCCTTTAAAATCACATATTACCACATGTTATTTTTATGCCCTTCCGCTGACAATAAGCAAACAACAGCGGCCAGACAAAGCTGGCCGCTGTTGTTCTCATGGCATGTTCCATGTTTCTCTTATATCTTACGCCCCTGCAATCGCGTAAGTTATCATTTTTTTCTGGCACACCAGCCTAATGGGCATATCTGGTGTACTGGATCACTGGATTCCCTCTTATTTCAGAGTTTTAGCTTTCACTGCTGAATAGGTTCCCCAAACTTTCTTGCCATTCACCGTCTTGTAAGCGCGGATCTTGTAATAATATTTTACATTACGTGTCGTACTTCTTACGTAGGTCAGCTTAGAGCCAGAGGTGATCGTCTTGATATTGGAAAATCCACTGGTCTTGGATTTGGAGCGGTAAATACGGTATCCGCTTGCACCCGCCACCTTATTCCAGGACAGTTTTACTTTGGTGCGGCTATATTTAGCCACAGACACGGAGCCCGGCTTTGCCGGAACTGGCTTGCCGCCAACCACACTGGAGTATTCTCCAAAGTAATAATTGCCATCGATCAGACGATATGCACGCACCTTGTAATAATACTGGGTGCCGCATGAAATTCCCGAGTTTGTATAGGTAACTTTTGAATTGGTTGTGATGGATTTGATCTTTGTAAATCCACTGGTCTTGGATGTGGAACGATAAATACGGTAACCTGTCGCACCATCCACGCCGCTCCAGGTCAGCTTCACTTTATTGTAGCCGGAGCTGGCAACTGTAAGTGTGTCAACTTTGCCTAACGTCACAGATTTATCCACAAAATCTGTTTTGTCCACATTAACCGTTACGGTTACACTCTGAAGAGTGCCCGGAATCACATAAGTATAAGTAAAGGATGCCGGTACTCCTGTGATCTTATCCCAAAGGATCGCTCTGCTGGCAGCATTATAAGCACCGCCGTTAGAGATGTTTGCCGGAGCCTCTGCCCCTGTCGGAAGAATCACGCCGCAGTCTGCTCCTACTGCCTGAACTTTTAATGTGATCTCGCTTCTGCGGTTTTCCAGAACCTTCAGGTTTTTCAGGCTGGATACATTGAGCGTCAGAAGGGCATTGCCATCGCAATACAGACGTTCCAGCGCCACCAGGCCATCCAGCCCCAGGCTGGTCAGATCATTGTTGCTGCAGTCCAGTGAAACCAGCTGATAAAGACCTGCCACATTTAACATCGTCAGCTTATTGTTGCTGCAGTCCAGAGTCTCCAGACTGGTCATACCGGAGAGGCTCAGAATAGCAAGATTGTTGTTACGGCAGTTGATCTCTTTCAGAGCATTGTCTTTGCCGTAGGTAAACTGGGTCAGGTCATTGTAAGATACATTGATCTTTTCCAGCTTTGTCAGCTGGGTTATGTCTATAAGCTGAAGATTGTTATAAGAAGCATTCAGCTCTGTGATACCAGTAAAATACTCAATACCTTTGAGATTTACGATCTTCTTTCCGCTGATATCAAGTACCCCGGTGATATCACGCAGCTTTTCTGCCATCTCTGCAGTAAACTTATCCTCGTCTTTCGCATTTTTTTCAAAATAGGCCTCATTGATAAATTTACGGAAATTATCATCTGGAATCGCCGTTTTAAATGTAGTTCCCTCCGGGATCACCACCGCATCCGTCTCTACCTGTGCAGGTGTCGGTGCTGGAAGTGCCTCTGCGTTTACAGGTGTTACTGCGATCATCTGAACCATCAGCATGCCACAGACACCAATACATACTTTCTTTAAATGTCTTCTTATCATGATTGTTCCTCCCTGTCTGAGTATTTCTGATTTACAAAACACATTATAAAAAATGATTTTGACAGTTTTTTGACCAAATATTGGCAAAGATAAGTCATTTTATCCCCATACATAATCAATAGCATTGTGGCAGCACTGGATCTCCGTTTTCTGATAACTTCCTCCGTTCTCCCCATCCAGTGTAAATGGAATCTCCTCTTCCGACAAAATCGAAAAATTCTTTCCGTGAAAGCCCAGAATCTGCTCATTGGGTTTCAATGTCACAAAGGAATTTAATACCGCCTGAAGTTCCAGTGGATTTTTCGGTTTCCGGATAAATACCCCCTCGAACTTTCCATCATTCAGGGACACCATCCCCTTTTTAAAAAAAGAAAAGCCACCAATGCTCCTGGCATTGCTCACCATGCCAAAGATAAAATCGTCTTCAATCCTCTCCTCATCCGCCCGGATCACTGCATGGTACGCCTTGATATTTCCGAGCTGGGCCATGCCCTGCAGGATATAAGCCGTTTTACCGAGCAGGTTCTTAAAGGCCTGGGGTGTCTCATAGGACACCGAAGTAAATGCCCCAAAGGCTGCTACATAAGTAAAGCACTGCCCATTCATGAGCCCGATATCCACCGGCTTCACCTTGTCCCTGGCCGCCACCCTGGCCGCCAGCTTGATCCGCATGGGCAGCTTCAATCCCTTTGCAAAATCATTTACTGTCCCCGTGGGGATATATCCGCACACCGGCCGCTCCTCCGGGGGCATCTGCATTAAGCCCTGGGTCACTTCATGAAGGGTTCCATCCCCGCCGGAACAGATGACCCGGTCATAATCCTTTCCCGATTCCACGACGATCTCTGTCGCCTCTGACTCCCGCTGGGTGGCGTATACCGTCACCTCGTACTCCGCCTTCATAAAGGTCTCGATCACATCCGAAAGTTTATTTTTCATCGTTCCCTTTCCGGCGCAGGGATTGTACACAAACAGTAGCTTTTTTTCCCTCAATTCCTGATTCTCCTTCCATTACTCTGTAATATACATGGCATCTCCAAAACTAAAAAAGCGGTAGCCCTCTCTGACAGCCTCTTCATAGGCACGGAGCACAAACTCTTTTCCCGCCAGCGCCGAAACCAGCATCAAAAGGGTGGATTCCGGCAGATGAAAATTTGTGATCAGTTCATCCATGATACGAAAACGGTAACCGGGATAAATAAAGATCTCCGTATTCTCTTCTGAGGCCCGCAGAACACCGTCCTCATCCGCCGCGGACTCAATGGTACGGCAGCTGGTAGTTCCCACACAGATGATCCGCCCTCCGTTTTTTTTCGCCTGGTTGATCTTCTCTGCCTCCTCAGGCTCAATAAAATAGTGTTCCGAGTGCATATGGTGCTCCGACACATCCTCCACCTTTACCGGCCGGAAAGTTCCCAGTCCCACATGGAGGGTAACATTTGCCACCAACACGCCCTTTTCCTCCAGCTCCCGGAAGAGTTCTTCGGTGAAATGCAGTCCCGCTGTGGGCGCCGCCGCAGAACCGTCATATCTGGCATATACGGTCTGATAACGTTTCTTATCCTCCAGCTTATGGGTAATATATGGAGGCAGGGGCATTTGTCCCAGGCGGTCCAGTATTTCTTCAAAGATCCCCTCATAAGAAAAGCGGATCCGGCGGTTGCCGTCCTCCTGCACACCGATGATCTCGCCCCGCAGTTCTCCCTCCCCGAAGACCACCTTTACTCCGGTCCTCGCTTTTTTCCCCGGTTTTACGAGAGTTTCCCACACATCATCCTCATGGCGCTTTAACAATAAAAATTCTATCACCGCCCCGGTGTCCTCCCTGGTTCCAAACAGCCTGGCAGGTATCACTTTCGTATTATTTCTCACCAGGCAGTCCCCCGGTCTCAGATACTCCACAATATCCGTAAATTTCCGATGCTCAATGGTACCGGTCTTCCAATGAAGGACCATCAGCCGGGAAGCACTGCGGTCTGCCAGCGGATCCTGGGCGATCTGCTCTTCTGGCAGTTCAAAATAAAAATCACTCGTCTTCAATCTTATGTTCTCCAATCCACCACAGACAGCCTGCTCTGCCGTCTGCAGTCTTACCTGTCTATTGTATTATAAGATCCTGATCTTTGCAAGTATCCAGATTTATAAGAAATCCACAAAAAATTGTACTTTTTTCTATGTTTTTACTGGTGTTTTTTACAAAAAAATCGTATAATGAAATTAGCTCGACGGTACCAATTTGAACCCTGTTTCGTTCTGCGCTAACAGCAAAATAGCGTTGTTGCTTTCATTCGATGATGTCGCCGCATCACCTCATTCAAGCGCCTAGCTATTTTGCTGCTATCACAATCCGAAATCTTCGACCTCCGCTTGTGATTTTCCAATTTACAAGGAAACGGAATGAAACGTACTGGAGGTACGTTGATTGACGTTGACGTAGCAAATTGGGAAATCACAAGTCGGAGGCAGGGTGCAAATTAGCGCCATCGAGCTAGCTTAATGGCAGCACCCGGCTGATCCCAAAAAGCCGTCCGGCTGCCAAATATAAGGAACGGAGAAAAAAGAATATGGCGATAAATACCTACGCTGCCATCCATGTAGGTTCCGGAGAACTTGCCATGAAGATTTATGAGGTGTCAAAAGCCCATGGCATCCGCGAACTCACACATCTGAGGCACAAAATGTCCTTAGGCTCAGAGATTTTCTCCCATGGCCAGGTTTCCTACCGGACCATGTCGGAGATCTGCCGGGTACTAAGGGATTATAAAAAGATTATGCAGGAATACCAGGTATCCACCTACCATGCCTATGGAACCGATGCCCTGCGGGAAGCGTCCAATAAGCTGGTCCTGTTAGACCAGATCAAACTGCAGGCAGACGTCAAAGTAAAGATCCTTAGCAACAGCGAAGAGCGTTTTTTATATTTTAAAGCGGTCTTCCTGAAAGAAAAAAACTCTCCAGAACTGATCGACGAAGGCGCTGTGATCGTGGATATCCGTCCGGGCAGCATACAGCTGTCCCTGTTCCACCTGGGAACCCTGGAATTCACCCAGAACCTGAAACTTGGCTCTTCCCGGATCCGGGAGCTCCTTCACACCATTGAGCCGGAAATCTTTAACTTCAATGAATTGATTTCCGAATACATGAACAAGGACCTCACCGAATTCTGCCGGATGTATCTGAACAACCAGAAGATTCCCCATATTATCACAATAGGGGATCAGATTCCTGAGATCAAACAACTGCTTAAAGAAAGATATGCAGATTTTTCAGGGCTTATGCCGCAGAAAGAATTAGCCAGCATAAATTCCGTATTTCTGCCTGGCATCGAAGGAAATGAGGCAATGATACCTACGATCCTTCTTTTGAAAAAGATCGCCGCCCTGACAAAATGCGAAGATATTTACATGTCAGCCATCGACCTCTGTGACAGCATGGTGGCAGAATATGCCGAGCGCAGGGAACGGATCCGCTCCGGTCACGATTATACCAGGGATATCCTTACCACATCAAAGAACATTGCCCTGCGCTATCACACAGACATGAAGCATGTAGAAAATGTCACCTATCTGGCATTGGAGATATTTGACAGTATCCGTAAACTTCACGGTCTGGGCAAGCGGGAGCGCCTTTTGCTGCAGATCGGTGTCATACTCCATGGCTGCGGCGCATATGTCAATATGGAGCAGATCAGGGAAAATTCATATAAGATCATCATGAGCACAGAGATCATCGGAATCTCCCACAAAGAGCGTGTGATCGTGGCAAATATCGTGCGCTACAACAGCGAATATTTCCCCCCCTTTGAGGAGATCGGCGACGACATTTCCCGCGAAGAGTACATTACCATTGTAAAATTGTGCGCCATCCTCAAACTGGCGAATGTCCTGGATAAGAGCAATTCCCAGAAGATCCGCCAGGTAGGAGTAACACTCCAGGATAGTTCCCTGCACATCGTCGCCTACACCATGGCGGACATTACCTTAGAGAAAGGACTGTTTCACCGGAAAGCCGATGTATTTGAAGAAGCCTTCGGCATCCGTCCGGTGCTGAAAAAGAAGAATAAAAGAAAAGAGGGATAGATCATGAGTAAATTTTACAATAGAGAGCTGAGCTGGCTCGGATTTAATTATCGTGTTCTCTCAGAAGCAAAGGATAAATCCATCCCGCTGATGGAACGCCTCAAATTTTTAAGTATCACAGCTTCCAATCTGGACGAGTTTTTTATGATCCGCGTAGCCTCATTAAAGGATATGGTTCACGCCAGATACACCAAAAAGGACATCGCAGGGCTCACCCCAAGGGAACAGCTGGAAACGATCTCCCAGGGAACCCATGAGCTGGTGGAATCCCAGTACAACATCTACAACCGTTCCTTTCTTCCTTCACTGAAACGCCAGGGGCTGAAGATCATTACCCAGTACGAGAATCTGACAAAGGAACAGGCCGCCTATGTGGATAATTATTTTCTCAAGGAAGTATATCCTGTCCTCACCCCGATGGCAGTGGATTCTTCCCGGCCATTTCCGCTGATCCGCAATAAATCCCTGAATATTGCAGCGCTTCTGATGGATAAAAAGCGGAAAGATACTTTTGATTTTGCCACAGTGCAGGTTCCCTCTGTGCTGCCCCGGATCGTGACCGTGCCCTCGGAAAAAGAGGGGGAAACCGCGATCCTTCTGCTGGAGCAGGTGATCGAAAAAAACATACAGAAACTATTTCTTAATTATAAGGTCTTGGCTGCCACCCCGTACCGGGTCATGAGAAATGCCGACCTCACCATTGACGAGGACGAGGCGGCTGATCTTCTGATCGAAATTGAAAAGCAGCTGAAAAAACGTCAGTGGGGAGAAGCAATCCGGCTGGAAGTGGAGCGGGGTATCGACAAGAGACTGTTAAAAATACTGAAAAAAGAACTAATGATCCAGGAGGAAGATATTTTCAAGATCCACGGGCCGCTGGATCTGACCTTTCTCATGAAGGTGTACGGAATGGAAGGCTTTGACCATCTCAAAGAACCCCGCTACATCCCCCAGCCCCCGAAAAATCTTGATATGGACCGGGATCTCTTTGAGCAGATCCGTGAGGGCGACATCCTCCTTCACCACCCCTACGAGACCTTCAACCCCGTGGTGAATTTCGTCCGCCTCGCCGCCAAAGACCCGGACGTCCTGGCCATCAAACAGACCCTGTACCGCGTCAGCAGCAACTCACCGATCATCGCCTCCCTGGCCCAGGCCGCAGAAAACGGCAAACAGGTCACGGTGCTGGTGGAGCTGAAAGCGCGGTTTGACGAGGAAAATAATATCGTCTGGGCGAGGAAACTGGAAAAAGCAGGATGCCATGTCATCTATGGCCTTGTGGGGCTTAAGACCCACAGCAAGATCACCCTGGTGGTACGCAGGGAAGAGGACGGCATCCGCCGCTATGTCCATCTCGGCACCGGAAACTATAACGATTCCACCGCAAAACTGTACACAGATATGGGAATCTTTACCTGCAAACGCCCTTACGGTGAGGATGCCACCGCTGTATTCAATATGCTATCCGGCTACTCGGAGCCGCTGGCGTGGAATAAGCTCTCCCTGGCGCCGATCTGGCTTCGCAGCAAATTTGTAGCACTGATCGAGAGGGAACGCGACAATGCCATGAAAGGCAGGCCGGCAAAGATCATCGCCAAGATGAATTCCCTGTGCGATGCGGGAATCATCAAAGCTCTTTATGACGCCTCGGCAGCCGGCGTGGAGATCGACCTGATCGTCCGGGGAATCTGCTGTCTCAAACAGGGCATCAAAGGCATGAGCGAGACCATCCGCGTCCGTTCCATCGTAGGCACCTTCCTGGAGCACTCCCGGATCTATTATTTTGAAAATGACGGAGATCCTGAGATCTATATGGGCAGTGCGGACTGGATGCCAAGGAACCTCGACAAACGGGTGGAGATCCTGTTTCCAGTGGAAGATGAACAGCTCAAAGAACAGGTCATGCATGTTCTGGAGGTCCAGCTTGCCGACAATCAGAAAGCCCATCTTCTCCAGCCGGACGACGTGATCGATAAAGAAAAAGGAAGCCCTGTAGATATCTACGGCGGCATCTATAAAAAAGTAGAGCGCCGGGGCAAAGCGCCGATCTGCTCCCAGATCCAGTTCTGCAGGGAAGCAAAAAACCGTTTGTAGGAAAAGCATAAAACAGAAGGGAGTGTCCCAAAGTTTTATCACTTTGAGACACTCCTCGTACTGGCACCTGCCCACTTGTCAAAACATACCCCTGCTTATTTCCAGCCTAATCCACACTCAGATTCTCTGCCAGTCTCTGCATCTTCCGGTCTGCCCGCGCCATCAGATCCGCACAACGTTTGAGCTGCTTGTGCATCTCCTGGGTAAACTCTTTCTCCTTTTTGTAACGCAGCTGGTGTTCCGTACTCGCCCAGAAATTCATCGCGATGGTCCTAAGCTGGATTTCGATGGGAACCTTGCGCATCTGGTCGGAAAAGAACACATCCACCATCAGAATTAGATGCAGGCTGCGGTATCCGTTTTCTTTTGGCGTCTCTATGTAATCCTTTACACGGACCACTTCCACATCCGTCTGATTCATCAGCATCCTTGCCACATGGTACACATCGGAGATAAACGGACATACCACCCGGACACCCGCCACGTCATAGATATTTCTCATCATGCAGCTAATGGTAAGGGGCAGCCTTTTTTTCTTCATTTTTCCTATGATACTGTCAGAAGTTTTTACCCGGCTCTTGATATTTTCAATGGGATTCCGGTCATTGCAGTACTGAAATTCTTTATTCAGGATCTCCAGTTTTGCCGTCACCTGCTGAATCCCTGCCTCATAAAAAAACATAATCTGCCGGTACTGTTTTTCCATATCCAGATCGTCCGCCATCTGAGGCAGAAGCATCTCCGCTTCCTCCTCACTGACTACGTCAATGAATTCCACTTCCCCATCTTTTTTCGTATTTAAACGACTTAAAATATTATTCAATATATCACATCCTTTAATCTCATTATAGCAGAAATTCTTGAATTATCTGTCAAGATAATGTAAAGGAAATGTTAAAAAGGTGCGACTGAAAATCGCGCAAATCAAAAGATCACACTTTTGGCCAATTCATCTGCTATATCGTTGTATTTATCACCGGAATGCCCCCTCACCTTCACAAACCGGATCTCCAGATCCCGGCTGATGGAATCAAAATATTCTTTGTACGCCCTGGTTCCCTCTTTATTGGTCTTCCACTCCCCCTGGCACCAGGAAGCGATTCCCTGGTAATCATGATAAATGTTCAGGCTGGGGATCTTCATCTCCACCGCCTTACGCATCGCCAGTTCCGCCCCCAGGATCTCTCCCGCCACATTTCTCATAGCCGCAAGCTCCTCACTCTCCCCCTTCTGGGCGATATGTATCTCTTTGCCTTCATACAAAAAAACCACTCCACAGCTGTATTCCCCCGTCGCTGCGTTATAACTTCCGTCCACATAAGCCACAGCTCCACCGGGTGGAAATTCCAACTCTTCTTTCTCTCCCGGCTGCAGTTCAAATTCTGCTGCCCCACACTTTGAAAATCCCGGTACTACAGAACCCGGAGCCGCCATCGCTCCATGCACTCCAGCAAATTCCTCTGCTTCCGCCAGCGTAGGAAAACTTTTATACATGGCGCCAGAATAACCATCCACTTGATTTTTGCATTCTTCCCAGGTCAGATACACGCCGGGCGTCTTTCCCACTTTTACCCCATAATATTTTTTCTTAGCCATTCTATTCTGATCTCCATTTTCACATAATTTTGATCAGCCTGACGAGTTCGATTTGCCATTGTCAGGCTGGCTGGTTAAGTTCCGGATCTCCTCTTCTGTGAGAAACCTCCACTCTCCCACAGCCAGACTCTCATCCAGTACCAGCGTCCCCATCTCCACCCGCTTCAGATAGGTCACAGCCTTTCCCAGCTTTGCAAACATCCTCTTGACCTGGTGAAATTTCCCCTCGGTTATGGTCAGGAGCGCCTCCCTGGGAGCTAAGATCTCCAACACCGCCGGACGGGTAAGTCTCTTTTCACCAATATCCAGTCCTTCCCGCATCTTCTCTACATCTGTAGTATCTAAATCCTTATCCAACTGGACAAAATATTTTTTAACTTCATGATACCGCGGGGACAACAGCCGATGCGCCAGTTCACCATCATTGGTCAGGACCAGAAGTCCCTCCGTATCCTTATCCAGACGCCCCATGGGAAAGAGGTCTTTAGCCAGAAAAACAAATTCCCCATTATGCTCCGAAATGGACGATATTCCCGCCGGAGAACGCTTCCTTATGTATTCTACAACAGTCTCATCTCGGTCATCTGCTGTAGACGAGACGATCCCCGCCGGTTTATTCAGCATGATATACTGGTACTGCTGCCCCCGGATCTCCCTGCCATCCCATAAAACAGAATCAGAGAATGCCACCTTGTCATTCCCTGCCTTCGCCGTCTCACCATTCACCTGTACCCGTCCCTCCCGGATCTCCCTTTTTGCCTGGGAACGGGTCAGCTCCGTGAAATCAGCCAGATATTTATCAAGTCTCAGATTCATTCTTTCAAATTCCCTTTTTCTACACTGGGCCGTATCAAATTCTGGAGTACATAGTCCCAGATCTTCTCTGACCCCTCCGCCGTCTTTTCATTGCGCGCCAGCACCTGAGCCAGATGGATATCATGCTCCCGCCAGGACCGCCCTTCCGAAGCAGCATTGAGCATCAGCGGCTGGATATGGTCAAGGGTACGGGCAAACTTTGCTTCCGGTGTCTCTGCCGCCTCAAATTCGTCCCATAATCCCCGAAACTTTTTCCTCTGATCCTCCGGCAATATGCCAAACAGCCGGTCCGCTGCCTTTAACTCCCGTTCCCGCTGGGTCGCCTTACCTTCTTCATCATAAGCATAGGTGTCTCCCGCATCGATCTCCACAATATCATGGATCAGGATCATGGTAATCACTTTTAGTACATCGATCTCCTCATTGGCATACTCGCTGAGAATCACCGCCATAACTGACATATGCCAGGCATGCTCCGCATCGTTTTCTTTCCTCTCCCCATTGGTGAGATAATTCTGCCTTTGGATCAATTTTTCCTTATCAATCTCCCGGCAAAAATCAAACTGCTGCTCCATACGTTCCATCTTCTCTTCACCTCCACATCTCAGTCCCAGACGCCATTGAGCCTCAGGCACGCTCTGGTGCCATCACACTGACTTTGCTTTTCTGCCTGTCCTGAACCGGAAGATCCATTCAAACCCTTCAATCTGCCCTGTCTTAAACCAGCGATAGAGATCCACTCCGGCAGCAGCGGCCACAATCGTATATATGACAATGACCACAACCTCAGCCACGATCTCCCGGTTCCCAAACATAAGC
>CAMTDY010000090.1 GCA_947070915.1 uncultured Roseburia sp. | reverse complement strand
AGATGTAGCTCCGTCTCGTGGGCTCGGAGATGTGTATAAGAGACAGAATATATCGTTCAAGGACTTGAAATATTTATTTTTAGGTGATATACTTGACGAGACAGGGATATGAAAGGTGGAAATGTTCGTTATGAAGAACAAGAAAGTTTTAGTGATTGCCGGAATAATCGCGGGTGTAGCATTTTTATGCCTGGTTGGATTATTCTTTTTTAATAGCCGGGAGTATTTTTCCGGACAGTTTGGGAGAAAGACCTACATCAGCAATACGGATGTCAGTTCACTGACGGTGGAAGAAGCAGTTGCTGTTATGAATGAGTCCAAAGGTTTTACCGTTGAGTTTTCAAAAGATGGAAAGGTGTACGATATTGACATATCGGATGCCGTGACCCGTGAATTTTCAAAGGACGAGGTGGTTGAGTGCAAGGATAACCTGACGTTTACGGAGTATCTGCTGGGGCAGGAGAAAGATTTTCAGGTGAAACCGGCACAGTCTACGGTAGACGAGGCGAAACTGCGCAACATTTTGCAGGGAGCCCTTCCCGCAGAGACCACCAAGACCAAAGACGCATATATAGATGAAGAATTTCAGCTTGTGCCTGAGGTGTTTGGGGACCAGGTAAATTTTGACGAACTTATCTATAATATCAAAGAAGGTGTCAATACAGGTCTGAAACTGGATTATAAGCTGGAGGATTACTACATCCAGCCCAAGTTTACAAAAGAGAGTGAAAATATAGTCAAGACGGTAGAGGAGCTCTCTGCTTATAAGGGAATGAAGATCGCCTATCAGTTTGGTGAGGACAGCGAGGTCATCGATTGGGAAAAGTTAAAGAAATATCTGGTATATAATCCAGATACTGCAGTACTTACTTTGAAGACCAAGTGGGTAAATAATTTTGTGCATCAGATGAGTAAAAAATATAACACATATGGAAAAACCAGGAGGTTCAAAACAACGAAAGATGGCACCGTCAAGATCCATGGAGGGATCATGGGGTGGTGGATCAATGAAGACGATACCGTTAAACAGTTAAAGAAACTTTTGAAAAATAAAAAGAGCAAAACTCTTGAGCCAGTATATCGTAATATTGCAGCGCAGCACGGTGAGGATGACATCGGAGATACGTACATCGAGATCAGTATTAAGAGACAGCATGTCTGGTTTTATAAGAATGGCAAATTGAAGCTTGACTCGAAGGTGGTGACAGGAAAGCTCACTAAGGACAGGAGAACTACAGTCGGGGTTCACCGGATCTACGGAAAACAGCGCGACCGCTACCTGGGAACGATGGCGGTGCAGGGATACCGTTCTTTTGTGCACTATTGGATGCCATTTAACTGGGATGGACAGGGATTGCACGATGCAACTTGGCGGAATAAATTCGGCGGCAATATTTATAAGACCGGCGGCTCCCACGGCTGTGTGAATCTGCCCTATGATTTTGCGGGGAAATTATATGATGCCATAAGCATTGGGACTCCAGTGGTAGTGTATTAGTATCTGACAGGAAAGTTCTGAAGAGGTGCGCGTTTCGGGCGGACACCCACAAGAAAGTAAATAAAGTTTTCGGTAAAACCGGCGTGGCGGGGTCATGCCGGTTGATTTGATTAAAAGATTTTCAAGTACCACAGAAAATCAAAGAAAGGCTATTTTCAGCACATTATTTATTGCAGGAAATAAATTGCAAACACTTTTTGATAACCATATTCCAGAGATATCGTTAAAGCAGTTTATGTTGCTGTCTATTGTCAGACAATCAAAAGAACAGCTAACCTTTACCCAATTAGGGGATTTGTTGGGCTGCTCCAGACAAAATATTAAAAAGTTAGCGGACGTTCTGATGAAGAAAGGGTTTATTACGATTCAGCAAAGTCTACATGATACAAGAGCTATGTGCATTCTGCCTACAGAAAAAGTGGATGATTATTTTCAAAATGATTTTTCAGAATATCAAGAGGAACTGAAATATCTTTTTGAAGTTTATACGGATAAAGAGATTGAAACACTTTTTATTCTTTTATCAAAGCTATATGCAGGAATAGACAATTTAGAAAAGAGGATTGCAGATGAAAACAATAGTAATATATAATTCCAAAACAGGATTTACAAAACGTTACGCCCGGTGGATTGCGGATGCAGCACACGCTGATTGTATGGAATTATCAGAGGCGAAAAAGAAAGACCTGACTACATACGAAGCAATTATTTTTGGAGGATGGGCATGTGCAGGCAGCATTAGTAAAATTGGTTGGTTTAAGCAGAATATAGATAAATGGGTTGATAAGAAACTGATTGCGTTTTGTGTTGGTGGAAGTCCGATAGACAGTCCGGATACCAGCTCAGCTCTTAAACAGAATTTTGATGAATCAGAACTGGGAAAAATAAATATATTTTATTGTCCGGGTGGATTTAATTATGAAAAAATGTCTGTTCCAGCCAAACTTATGATGAAGATGTTTGTAAAAACCCTTAAAGCAAAAAAAGGTAAAACGGAAGCGGAGCAGGAGATGATAAAAATGATTTCTACTTCCTATGATATTTCAGATAAAAAATATATCGAACCAATTTTGCAATGTTTGAAAAAGCGTTAACCCACATTTGCAAGTTGCCTTCAAGTGCCGATCTTGCATATAAATTAGGAAATGAAATACGAATAAAATTTAAGACATATTTGAACATTATGATAATAACTCAGTGCTGAAGAAAGGAAAATAAAAATGGCAAACGCAGATCAAAACAAAACGGGAATAGATGCCCTAAAGGATTCTCTTAAGGCACTTCCTTTTGACAGAGTAGCTGTTCATGACGAACGTTTGAAGCGGCAGGAAGGCGATAATCGGGCCTATCTTATGGAGCTTACCACAAGAAATCTTTTATATAATTATGAACTGGAGGCCGCCATCACGCACGATGCGAATATACCGGATGATATACACGGGGGATGGGAATCGCCGACGTGCCAGTTAAGAGGACATTTTCTCGGTCACTGGCTATCTGCGGCAGCGATGCACTATGCCGCAACAGGAGACAGGGAATTAAAGGCCAAAGCCGATGTCATCGTCGACCGCCTTGCGGAATGCCAGAATGCCAATGGGGGAAGCTGGGTGGCATCCATTCCTGAAAAATACCTTTACCGGATCGCGCGCGGCCGTGAGATATGGGCACCGCACTACACGATCCATAAGACATTTATGGGACTTGTCGATATGTACCGCTACGCAGGAAATAAAACAGCATTATCTATCGCGGATCATTTTGCGGACTGGTTTTATGACTGGAGCGAAAGGTTTGACCGGGATCAGATGGACGACATACTGGATTTTGAAACGGGCGGTATGCTGGAAATCTGGGTACAGCTTTATGATATCACGCGGAACGATAAGTATAAGAAACTGATGGAGCGCTATTACAGGCAGCGCCTGTTCACACCGTTGCTCAATGGTGAGGATCCTCTCACGAATATGCACGCGAACACAACGATACCAGAGGTGATCGCGGCGGCGGAGGCATACAATGTGACCGGGGAGGAGCGTTATAAGGATATTGTGACAGCCTATTGGAATTCGGCTGTTACAGAGCGTGGAACTCTCGCTACCGGCGGGCAGACAAATGGAGAGATATGGGGTCCGAAGAAATCTCTTTCAGCAAGGCTCGGTCTAAAAACCCAGGAGCATTGTACTGTATATAATATGATGCGTCTGGCGGATCATCTGTTCCGGTGGACCGGAGAAGCAAAATATATGGATTATATCGAGCGCAACCTGTATAATGGTGTTCTTGCGCAGACATACTGGCACTGGGAACACACAAATGGATACTCTCCCGATTCTCCGGATTTCGGACTGATCGCCTACTTCCTTCCGATGCGTGCCGGTGCAAGAAAGGGATGGGGCAGCAAATTCAATGACTTTTTCTGCTGTCATGGTTCGATGGTTCAGGCCAATGCGGCACTTAACCGCTATATGTATTATCAGGCAGAATCTGATCTTTATGTAACCATGTATTTTGATTCGGATGCTTCCTTTACGGTAGGCGGAAAAAACGTGACGGTAAAGCAAAGACGCGATCCGCTCACGGGGAGTTTCCATCTTTCAAGTACGAGCAGTGGAAAACAGCTTGTCAACCGGACGGCCGCACAATATCCGCATAATCCGGATACTCTTTGTGTGTATCTGCAGATCGAGACGGAATCATCCGCAGCATTTACGATCCATGCGCGTATTCCCGAGTGGATTCAGGAACCGGCTGCCGTGTCATATAATGGCAGGCAGATCGCGGTGGCAGAAGAGGGAAGCTGTTTTGTGGCGATACGGGAAGAGTTTCATGATGGTGACGTCATATGTATTACTATGAAAATGGGGATTCAGGCATGTCCGCTTCCAGATGACGAAAATATGGTGGCGTTCATGTACGGCCCTGAAGTGCTTGCCGGCCTTTGCGGCGAAGAGCGCATGTTATATGCCGGCGGCGATTCCCCCGAACATATTCTTGTTCATGAAAATGAACGTGAGTGGGGGAATTGGAAAAACGACTTCAAGACGGTGGGACAACCGGCGGGAATACATTTTATACCACTAAACCGCGTCGGGTATGAAAATTACTGTGTGTATTTTCCCATCAAAAAATAGGAGTTCTGAGGGTGGTGAGCCTGCGCGGTCATGGTCGTTGTATCAATCGCTGGATAAAACAGATCCCCTGTTTCCGGGATGCAGGGTGCTGTTTCGAGGTAAAATCTAAATAATCTGCAAAGACAGTCTGGTTTTAATATCAGTCTGTTTTTTTGCCAAGAATCTTTTTTACTTTTGTAATCGCCAGCTTTGTGATATACTACATATTAGGGTGTGGAATATAACTAAAAGTGAGGTATAGAGATTATGGATGAAAAAAAGGAGTTTAAGCCATTTATCCCTGCGGACAAGGTCGTACCGGAAATGACACTGGTATCCTTGATCCTTGGGATTATTCTGGCGGTTGTGTTTGGAGCGGCGAACGCCTATCTCGGACTGCGTGTGGGAATGACTGTGTCGGCTTCGATACCGGCGGCAGTGATTTCCATGGGTTTGATCCGTTTTGTTATGCGACGGGATAATATATTGGAAAATAATATGGTACAGACCATCGGTTCCGCTGGAGAATCTTTGGCGGCAGGCGCGATCTTCACCCTTCCGGCACTGTTTATGTGGGCGGCAGAGAGTGAAGCCGTATCGGCACCTTCATTTTTGGAAATATCTGCGATCGCTGTGTGCGGCGGTCTGCTTGGTGTTTTGTTTATGGTACCACTGCGGACAGCGTTGATCGTTGAGGAACATGGCGTGCTGCCATTCCCGGAAGGTACGGCATGCGCAGAAGTTCTGCTCGCCGGGGAAAGCGGCGGAGATAAATCAAAAGTAGTATTTTCCGGGCTGGGGATATCTGCCTTGTATAAATTTATTGCGGACGGTTTATGTCTGTTCCCTTCCGAGGTGGCGTGGGAGATCAAACCTCTTCGCGCCGGTTTTGGTGCGGACGTGCTTCCGGCACTGGCAGGCGTTGGATTTATATGCGGAAAAAAGATCTCTTCTTATATGTTTGCCGGAGGTGTGCTGGGCTGGTTTGTCATAATCCCGCTGATTAGTCTCTTTGGCGGGGACATAGTTATGGCGCCAGGTGTAAAGCCTATTTCTTCACTGGGGGCTTCCGGTATCTGGAGTTCTTATATCCGTTATATCGGAGCGGGAGCTGTGGCGGCTGGAGGAATCATCAGTCTGGTCAAATCGCTGCCTACAATTATCAAGACATTTTCCAAAGCAGTTAAGGGCTTTGGACACAAAGATGCGACGGAACTCAGGACGAATAAAGATCTTCCGCTGCCTGTCGTCATGGGCGGCGCTCTCCTGATCGCTCTTGTGATCTGGCTGCTGCCATCTGTTCCGGTAAGTCTGATGGGTGCGCTGATCATCGTTGTATTCGGGTTTTTCTTCGCTACGGTGTCCAGCCGCATGGTGGGACTTGTAGGTTCATCCAATAACCCGGTATCGGGAATGGCGATCGCCACACTTTTGATCGCTACGGCGATGCTGAAAGCCACCGGGATGACAGGATATGAAGGTATGGCATCCGCGATCTGTATTGGTACGGTGATCTGTATAGTAGCGGCGATGGCAGGAGATACTTCCCAGGATCTGAAAACAGGATATATCGTTGGCGCCACGCCGATGCGCCAGCAGATCGGTGAACTGGTGGGTGCGCTGGTATCCGCCCTCGCGATCGGCGGCGTGATGTATCTGCTGAACGCAGCGTGGGGATTTGGTGAGCAGCAGCTTCCGGCGCCCCAGGCTACCCTGATGAAATTGGTGGTGGAAGGAGTTATGGGAGGCACTCTTCCCTGGGGACTTGTATTCTGCGGTATTTTTATCGCGGTAGTCATCGAAGTGCTTGGCCTTCCTGTGCTGCCGATCGCTATTGGACTGTATCTGCCAATCTATCTTTCTGTGCCGATCTTTATCGGAGGCATGATCCGCTGGTTCTTCGAGTGGAAAAAGGCAGGGAAAAGCAAAGAGGAAAATAAGGAAGCCATTGACAGGGGCGTGCTGTACAGCTCCGGTCTGATCGCCGGAGAAGGCCTGATCGGTATCCTGCTCGCCGTATTTGCTGTGATACCGTTAAAGGGAGGCAGTACACTGGCAGATCTGATCAAGCTGGAGACGCCGCTAGGAAATGCAGGAGGGGTAATATTTTTCCTTCTTCTGCTGGCGACGATATTCTATTTCTCTCTTCACAGGAAGAAAAAGTCTGAGGCATAAACAATATGAAGAATAAGAAAAAAAGGATAGCTCCAAATTATATGGATAAGGTATTTGTTCCCTCTCCCCAGCGCCCCTGGCGCCAGGGGGAGGATGGGAGTGTTGTGATCGACGTGGAGAATAAGGGGCCGCATCACCGGATTGCCCAGAAATTCTGGCACAAACCAAAGGTAAGCCACATTTCCCTCGATGCCTACGGGACGGCACTCTGGAATCTGATGGACGGCAGAAATACCGTATATGATATCGTTGTGGAGATGAAGAGACAGTTCCCCGGTGAAGAGGACCGGATGCTGGACCGTGTGGTGACATTTCTTGGCATACTCCAGAATAATCGGTTTATCATCGTGAAAAAGTGAGGCGTTGACTGGTTTACTTTTTGGGATTATTAGGATATAATTTATATATATTGTTTTTTAGTGATTATTGGGGATTTGGTGCTGAAAGGAGAAGTACATAATGTTTAAAAGAGAAAATATATCCTACATAACGACCCTGCTTTTCACCCTGACCGCGCTGACTGTTATGGTCATATATAACTTTTCTTCCTTTTATTCAAATGCGGTCTCCAATATGGATGAAATGGGAGCAAGCAGCCTGGCCCAGGAAAAAGAATATCTGGAAGGTTATCTGACAAAAGGACTGGATGTCCTTCAGGTGACTGCCATCACAGTAGAATATATGATGCAGAACGGAGCTTCTTCTGAGGAAATAGAAGCCTTTCTTGTGGAGGAGTCAGAGCGTTATATGGAGGATATAGATGCCAATTTTACAGGGATTTATGGTCTGTTTAACGGAGATTATCTTGACGGCATCGGCTGGGTGCCGGATGCAGATTATGTCCCTCGTGAACGGGAATGGTACATAGCAGCGAAGCAGGCACAGGGGAGACCGACGGTAGTGTCACCTTACCTGGATGCCCAGACAAATACCATAATGATTTCCGTCAGCCAGCTGCTTTATGATAATGATAGTGTTATCTCTTTTGATATCGCTTTAAATCAGGTACAAATGATTACCCAGGATATCAATATGGATGGGATGGGATATGGTTTTATTATCGACAGGGAAGGACTGGTGGTCGCCCATTCTGATGAAACAGAAAAAGGGAAGAATTACGAAGATGATGTTGAAATGAAAAAGCTTCTTGACGAAGTGTATAAAGAACATGGGAAAAGTTTCCACACAGACATACACGGTGAGGATTGCAGTGTTTTTGTAGATAAAGTTATGGACGACTGGTATGTGACCATGATCATAAGCAATTCCAAGCTTTACCATGATATCCGGGATATACTGGTACATAATATTATACTGTGCGTTGTCGTATTTATACTGATTGCATTTTTCTGTACTGCTGCGTTCCGGAAAATCCGGTTACATATGAAAAAGGTGGAGGAGAGCCAGCAGGAGCTGGAGAAAATGAACGAAATAGTGATCACCACCATCGCGAGGACCATCGATGCCAGAGACCCTTATACCAACGGACATTCCCAGCGGGTTGCAAAATATGCGCTGGAACTGTCAAAACGAATGGGAAAGACGGAAGCCGAACAGAAGGAAATTTATTATGCGGCGCTGCTCCATGACGTCGGTAAGATACATGTTCCGGATGCCATTATCAATAAACCGTCAAGGCTGAGCGAAGAGGAATTTGCCCATATCAAGCTGCATCCGTTATCGGGATATTATATTCTGAAAGATATAGATGAAATGGTTCCGATTGCCCAGGGTTCCAAGTGGCATCATGAAAGATATGGTGGAAACGGTTATCCCAACGGGCTTGCCGGGGAAGGCATTCCAGAGCTGGCGCGGATCATAGGAGTTGCAGATGCCTATGATGCCATGACATCCAACAGGAGCTACCGTGAAATCATGCCCCAGGAAAAGGTGCGGGAAGAGATTGAAAAGGGAAAAGGCACACAGTTTGATCCGCAGATCGCAGATATTATGCTGGGCATGATTGATGAGGACACCGGCTATCAGATGAAGCAAAGGGTTGAGACGACAAAGCATATCCTGGTTGTAGATGACGAACTGGAGACGCTGGATCTGGTAGCGAAAATCCTTCAGGATGAGCCGGGCTACATAGTATACAAGGCATCATCGGGAGAAGAGGCATTGGAGATCTTAAAGGATATCACTGTAGAACTTATACTTCTTGATGTCCGGATGCCTGGAATGGACGGTTTTGAGGTATGTGAAGAAATACGGAAGACATCCGATGTTCCGATCGTCTTTATGATGGACGATAAAAATTTTGAAACCATAGAAAAAGCGGCGAAAATGGGAATAAAAGACGAGCTGGCAAAACCCCTTACCCCACTGCCGTTGCTGGAAGTCATCCGCAGTATCCTGCAGGATGAGGGAGATTATAAACTATAAATGAGGCGGGTTCACTACATATTGAAATGGATGGCAGCAATCTCTGACGTGGGATTGCTGCTATTTTGTTGTTTCCCTGCGCTTCAGGACCGGGGTGATTTTTTTGTGGGTCACTTCAGTCTGGGGTTCGGGGCGGCGTTTGTATCCGTGCTGGCGGACAATCAGGGAAAATACGGAAAAATGTGGGAGTGCCCGGACTTTTTCCCGCTGGGGGAGAAATATGTTCTGGTTATTTCCCCGCAGGATATGCAGGCAGACGGAGGCGAGTTCCACAACGGAAATCAGGCCGCCGCTTTGATTGGTGAGTATGACAGGAAGAATTACCGTTTACAGGAAGAACAGGTGATCTCCCTGGATTACGGAACAGATTTTTACGCGCCGCAGACACTGGAAACAGAGGACGGACGGCGGATCATGATCGCGTGGATGCATTCATGGGATATGGATATCAAGCCGGCAGGGCAGAGATGGAACGGAATGATGACGATTCCGAGACAGCTTACGCTGAGGGATAATTGTTTGTATCAGGAGCCGGTGGAGGAACTGAAGAAATACCGCACAGATCCGGTTGTATATACTGGACGGGAGATTTCCGGAAGATGCCAGCTGCCGGATATCCGGGGGCGGGTGCTGGACCTGACGGTGGAATTACAGGAAGGGGACTATCGGGAATTTACTATTTCATTTGCGGGAAATGAGAAGTATCATACCAGTTTCTGCTATATTCCAAATACACAGACCATAGAATTTGACCGGACCTATTGTGGTATGATAAGGGATGTTGTATGCCAGAGAAGGATGAAAATCAAAAGGGTGGAGAAAACCTTGAAACTTCGTTTCATCTTAGACCGGTTTTCTGTAGAACTGTTTGTAAATGATGGGGTGCAGACATTTACGTCTACCTTTTATACTCCGGCTGAGGCAGAGGATATTGTATTTGAGTGTGATAAAAAAGCAGTGGTAAATATCGAAAAATATACCATTTCGTTGGATGGTGAAAAATAGGAGGCTGATCTTTTGAAAAAATATGATGTAGTTGCTTTGGGAGAATTGCTGGTAGACTTTACAGAAAATCCTCGGTGTGAACGGAATCTGGCTGGCGACACCTGTGGCTGAGCTTATGGCGCTGGTATTGTCTCTTGCCATGTCCTTTAAATATAAAAAAAGATATGGATATTAGTGAAAAAAACTACTGTTCAAAGCTTTCATTTTCTAGTATAATCCTAATAAAACCAAGTGTCAACTTGTAGTATCAGCGGGAGGAAAATGGAATATGAGAACAGATATCAAAAAGAAATTGTGTATTTTAACGGCAGCGGCATTGATCCTGGGTGGAGTCTACAGTCCTGTGGCTGCGGAGAAACCAGATCCGCTGCAATCAGGGACGGAAAGTCTCCAGTCAAGGAGTGCTCTATTTTCAGAAGAAAATGGGGTCACCGTCAGTACAAGAGAAGAATTTATGGAGGCTCTGCAGCAGCATAAAAGCCCGATCACAGTGAGTGAACTGATTACCATCGGTCAAGAGGCCGATACAGATGGCCGTATGCTTCCCGTGAAGATTCCTGCCAGTACTGTGATCCGCGGAACCCAGGATGGTGTTCTGAACTGCCGATGTCCGATCCAGCTGGAAGGGGATGCCTATTTTCAGGATATTGAGCTGACTTTTGAATCAACCAATGCGCTGGGCAGTGTCCCCCACCGGGAGATATTTCTCGCAGGACATAGCCTGACATTTGACAATGTAAGAACTTATCTGGAAGGCGGGGGTGGAAGTTTCGGCGATCTTAGCGGTACAGAGGAGGAGCTGCTTCCAACGGTATATGCCGGCGGATATACAAATACCCAGATTGGGGAAAGTGCGTCCCTCACTGTCCGGAATTCTAATTCAGAGACGATGTTTCAAGCAGTCTATATGGGTCATGAAGCAGAGAGCGACAATAAAGTTCCTTACCGGGGGACTGCCACGGTAAATCTGGATACGGGTGCCATTGTCCGGGGAAGGGTGGATACCAGTAAAAACAGCCGGGCAGAAATCAATATTGCCGGCGGCGCAAATGATTATGCGAAGGCTAAGGAATACTATGGGAATGAAAATACGACGTTGATACTGAGCCAGAGTACGATAGATGGAGCTGTTGTGGAAGGTGTGGGCAACATTGTGGTGGCAGACAAAGGGTGCCTGACATCGACGACAGATACATATGGAAATGTCACCCTGCAGCGGGGCGGCTGTCTGGACGTGAACGGTGTGGACAATGTACTTGTGGCCGGGAATTTAACTGGTGTCAGTGATCCCCAGG
>CAMTDY010000089.1 GCA_947070915.1 uncultured Roseburia sp. | reverse complement strand
ATGTATGACTGCGGACCCCGCAAAGTCAATAAATCCAAGCTGCGCCAGCCATCCCTGGCTGTTCCATGTCCATCCCGCCTCAATGGGATATACCACAGCACTTATTATGATAGAGTAGAGACAATACATGCTGAATTTGGTCCGCTCTGCCATAGCACCGGAAACAATGGTTGCACATGTGGCACAGAATACCAGCTGGAAGAAAAAGTTCGACCAGTTAAAGCCCGCAAAGTTTGTAAACATCTGATATTCCGGCATACCGATCACTCCGAAAAAGTAATTTTCTGAGTTCATAATACCGTAACCAAGAAATATAAATACGATCGTTCCCAGGCAGAAATCCATCAGATTTTTCATGATAATGTTTCCTGCATTTTTAGCCCTGGTAAATCCAGTCTCCACCATGGCAAATCCTGCCTGCATGAAGAATACCAGTGCGGCACCGATCAAAAACCAGATACCAAATGCCACTTCTGAACTTGCTGCTGAAATTACATCCGTTAATTCTGTTGCTAATTCCATAAAAGCCACCTCCAAGATTTGATTTTCTACGAGCCCCGCCCTCCGGGCATGCTGCCCAAAGACCGTATAAACGACGAAAACGCCAGGTGAATTTTTCACCTGACGTCTTCGTCAATTACATGCTTTATTATATGCCCGCGTATTTCAAATGTCAATCTTTTTTTTAAAAATCTTTCCGGGCGCAAATGCCACCACCTTCGTTATTTTTCCCCAGAAGCCTGTAAAAGCTCTGGAAATACGTAATATAAAAACTTTTTTGACTCTTCTTTTTTATTGGAATTGAAAAGTACAGAAAATACCGGTCTCTCCACGATGCCGCCGCCACCTTCAAATATTTTCTGGTACACACTGCTCTGGTCAAGATAGACGCCATAAGGATGCCTGTCCGCATTTTCCGGGCTGTCGGGAATAAACAGATGCCCCTTTAAAGCTTCCAGTTCCGTCTCATTGAGAAGTTCTGTGAGATCCATAACAAAATCATTTTCCATGTAGGAGGATAGATCTTCCTGGGCTGCGATCATAGAATCCAGCGTCGATGCATAGATCATGGATGAGATCTGCGTAAGATCTGTGGCTGCGGTGGCCCCCACCTTACTGGCAAACTCGGAATTAGTAAAAAACAAATGAAACGAAGGTGTATTCCGCTTCGTATCCATCCCCAGAAACTCGATATAACGATCTCCAAATTCTTCCAGTGGCACATCAAAAGCGCTCTCATTCAGAATCGCGCAACGGTACACCACCTCTTCCCTGGCTATCACATCGTTATAAAAGAAGTAACCCACCATGCCCAGCACTGCCACCCCGACCAGAAGCGGCAGTAAATAATAGGTTTTAAAATGTGTTATCTTCTGAGATCGATCCATCCGTTTCCACTTACTTTTTTCCGATTCGTCTTCGTTCCGTTTTTCATATATGGAAGCTTCATCCTCCAGCTTTGTTTTCTTATCTTTTATATTGATTGCCATATTTCCTCCAAATTTGTTATGATTCACTGTCTCTGGTAAAAATGATCCAGCGGGCCATTGCCTTTTCCCAGATCAAGGCCGGCGCCAATAGCGCCTGTAATATAAACTTTTGCGTCAGCAACCGCCTCTTCTAACGTCTTCCCCTGAGCCATTCCACAGGCAATGGCACTAGACAGCGTACAGCCGGTTCCATGGGTATTGCTGTTTTCTATACGGGTACCGGCATACCATGAGTGCGCCCCGGTCCCCGCATGAAACAAAAGATCATCCGCACCGCTGCCATGCCCTCCTTTGATCAGTACCGAACACCCATATCTGCCCGACAATTCTTCCGCAGCTCTCTCCCTGCCACTATTTTTTTCAATCGGACATCCACAGAGCTGTTCCGCTTCCGGCAGATTAGGAGTGATCAGGTCTGCCATCGGAAAAAGTTCCTCTTTTAATGCAGTTTCCGCCTCAGGCTCCAGCAATACCCTGCCGCTGGTGGAGACCAGTACCGGATCCAGCACAATAAATGGAAAGGTCTTTCCTTTCTCACTGTACTTCTTTATGATATGAACCAGCGCATGGATATTTTCTTTGGACACCACCATCCCAATCTTGACGGCATCCGGTAAAATATCTTCAAGAACGGCCTGCATCTGTTCCGCAACCAGACCAGGTTCCACCGGTTCCACCCGCCTTACTCCCATCGTATTCTGAACGGTGATCGCTGTTATGACGCTCATTCCATACAACCCAAAAGCGCCGATGGTTTTCAGGTCTGCCTGAATGCCGGCCCCGCCGCTACAGTCCGAACCCGCCACTGTCAATACTGTATTCAATCTGTCCTCTCCTTTCCCCGCATCCTGATCCATTTCTTACATTTTTCCCTGCAGGCTCTCCATGATCATTGCCAGCCTGGCAAGGTTGATCGGTTTACTGATGGTTGCATTGATCCCACTGACAAGTCCCATTTTCACATCATTGGACTGTATTCCCTCCAGCATCTCGATCACAGGAATCTTCCGCAGGTTCTGATTTGACGTATATTTAATCCTTCTCGCAAACTCATAGCAATCCATGTCTTCCAGTTCCCGGTCCACGAGAATCGCCGACAGCAGGCCCGAATCAAACTTATTTAGGAGCTTTTCTGCCTCTTCCCCACTGGACGCTGTATATACCATGGCGCCATTCACCCTGAGAAGGGGGGCGATAAGTTTATTCCGGTCGCTTCCCCGCTCTACAAGTAAAATTCCCTGACCGCTTAGATCAGCTTCTCTTCCTTCCGTATTGGTCCCTGTCGTCGGCTCTCCCAAAATCTCGCCCGCCTGATCTGACAAAACGACGGGAATATCGATCTGGACAACACTGTTGTAAGCAATCCCTTTCCGGAACTGAATGCTTCCCCCCAGAAGTCCAGTAATCTTGCTGGCAAGAGAAATGGAATACCCCATACCTCCAAGAGCAATAATTTTATCCCTGAGATCTGCCTCATCTGTTAATTCTGTAGAACGTTCGTAAAAACGTTCATTTATCACCGGGCCCTCGTCCTCCATCTTAATGCATATACCAACCCCTTCATTTTCGAGTTTTTTCTCATTGATATAAAGATTTATAGACGTACCTTTTGGCGCGTACTTAATCCCATTGCCCAGCAGGTTGATGATGATCTCCTTAAATCGGAATTCATGTACAAAATAGTTCCGGTCCCGTGGAAGCGTAATTTGTTCATGAATGGAAATATCCAGACCGAGGGAAATCTTTCTCACCTCTTCACATACCTGCGTGCATATGTCATACAGATTCACCGAATTTGCAGAACGGGAATAGGGCGCCTGCAGCTGGTTATACTCCTCAATGCTTCCGATGATCTCACTCACATACTCCATGCACCGCCGTATACGTTTATGGTTCTGTTCCGTATGCTTCTCATTCAGCAGCTGCTTTATCGTTACAATCGGGGGATTTAACTCTTTGATAATATAGTTCAAAAATGTTTTCCTCGCCTCCATCCCCTCTTTTGCCTCTGAAAGTACATCCTTTAATATTTTCCGGTCCGAACGCTTCTGATAATGTTCTTCTGCCCGGACTGCATTGACATCCCGTACCGTAAAAATAATCGTATTCACATCGGAGCCAAAAAAGGCAAAATAGCAGATCATATGGGTATATTTCCCATCTTTTCCTTTTACCCGGCAGAAACGGTACCCTTTCGGTTCTCCAGAATGAAGAATACGGAGCATCTGCTGCAGGCTGAGAAAGAAACTGATCTCTTTTTGTTCTTCTGGAGCCACCTTATTCCTGCACCACCAGGACAGAAACGTATCATATCTGCGGTTTCCCTGGTATTCCCAGTCATATTCATCGACAAAATACGAAGTAAAAGACTCTGTCGTCACATCAATTTTTAGTATGAAGCTGTAATCCTTTAAAATATGTTCGTCAAAAATCTGGTGCAGCTCCTGCTTCATCGTAAGAGGGATCATTTTATACATGATCTTTTTAATATATCCTGTAACCCGGACCAGCTGTCCATTTTCATATATTTTATTCAGATATATTTCATAATTGTCGTAGTATCTTTTACCACTATCCTTATTATGTGTCAGCATCCGCAGATTATCATATCTCTGTCTCTCACTTCGGATAAAAGACATGATCTTTTTCCGGTCACTCTTATGGATCAGCTCATTTCTGAACAATAGATCTTTGTAACTGATATACATATCACTGCCGATACACAGGAAGGTATTTTCTGCAAAATTATTCTCCCCAAACAATCGGAATCTCTCATTCATGACATCATACTCAAACATCAGATCCGCAGTATTATTTTCCATAGCCATCCGGTATCGGTCTTTTTCTTTCAACAGCTCAAAATAAATCGCTTTCCGCTTCGTGATCTCCGCAAGCATGCATAAATACTCTACTCCATCCTCCCTGGTTTCATAATAATTTCCATTGATCCTGTACCAGCATACATTGCCATCCCGTTCTCTGACAGACCGGAACTCATAATCAACGGACTCTCTTTTTGCCGCCTGGGTGACCAGATGTTCCCGGAGGCCCGGAAGATCTTCAGGAAAAGTATACTTCCCGGACGTACCAATATACTCTTCCCTGCTGACACCCATCAGATCAAAATAATACTGATTCGCTCCACTGATATAGAAATTATCTTTACCTATCACTAAAAAGACAATGCCCCCCGGCATATTTTCATTGATAATATCTCTCTGAAGAAGCATTTTCTGCCAATTATCAATATTCAGGACCACGCTTCGGACACAGCTTGTCCCATTGACATTCTCGATCTCACCAATATCCTTCACCCAGATGTAGTCTCCATCCCAGGTCTTCATCCGGTATTTGCATTCATAGTTATTTCCGTTTTTTCCAAATCCATATATTTCCCTGGAAATCCTCGGCACATCCTCTGGATAGATACGCTCCGCTATCGTCCTTCCCAACAGACAGTTTTTCTCTTCCACTGGAACACGAAGCATTCTTGCATAGTCATCATCCACCTCCAGCACTTCAAAATCTATATTGTAAACACAAAGCCGGCACCCATATTGGAGCGTTCTTCCCAGGATCTCAAGCTTTCTTTTATCATCGGTGTTCATCCCAATCCTCCCTCGTCTCTTTATTCTCTATACATCGATGCGCATCGGCGTATAACGCATTCCATCTCTGACCTGTTCCGGAGCCAGTTTATAAAATCCCATCGCCTCATATGCTTTCCTGCCCTTCGGCGAAGAATTTACCGTGATCCGCCGCAGTTCCGGATTCTGTTCCAGACAATATGCCGCCCCCCGCCTTACCAGTCTTTTCGCCACTCCCTTTCTCTGGTACTGCCGTTCCACAAACAAAAGGCTGATGTGAAATCCACTCCGCATGGCGATCACGCCAATCAGGCGGCCACCATCAAAGGCACCAAAAAACACCATCTCCCCGCGAGAAAGCAACTCTTTCATATTTTCCCACCGGATAAAATGCTGGAAGGTCTGTATCCCAATCTCTTCATAATCCTCTGCGTCACACTCTTCAAATACCCTCCACACCAGTTCCAGTGCCTTGTCCAGTTGTCTCATGTCTATCCTGCAGATCTGCATATTCTTTACTCTCTCTTTTTCTCTGTTTTACTTGAATCCTCATTACCAGTATAATATAATAGTTATCACAGTGTCAATTGAAAGTCCCGGAAAACGGGTCAACAGCGAAAGGCAGGAACAGGCATGAAGAAGCTTTTTAACGACAGATGGAGTTTTAACAAATTTCCCCTGGATACTCCGATGGATGACATTTACCAGTCTTCTGACTGGAAACCGGTGGATATTCCCCACGACTGGATGATCTACAACACAGAAAACCTTTATGAAGAAGCAATTAGCTGTTATAAAAAAATCTTTTCCAAAGAAGAGCTTACCACTTCTGATACTGACAAAATTTGGCTGTTATTTGAAGGGGTTTATATGGATACTTCGGTATTTCTAAACAAAAAACACATCTTTACCTGGAAAAATGGATACTCTGAATTTATTATAGATATCACAGATCTGCTGACCGACGGCAGCAATGAGCTTCTGGTACGCAATGAATACCATCTTCCCAACAGCCGCTGGTACCCAGGTTCCGGAATATACAGGGATGTGTGGCTGATCACCAGCCCGCCTGCACATTTTGTACATAATGGTACCTATCTTTCTACCAGACAGCTCGGAAAAACCTGGGAAGTATTTATGGACGCAGAGGTGGTTTTTGAACACCTTTCTGGTGAAAAAAGCGGCGTTCTCCGACACACCATTGCCGATGCAGATGGCAATGAGATTCTTACCCACGAAAATACTATCCTGCTTTCTGACACAATACAAACGAATAAACAGGTCATGACAATGATTGATCCCCATCTCTGGGACACCCGGTCTCCCTATCTGTATACAATCACTTCCGAACTTATCATTGATGGAGTAAGAATGGATTCCCTGACGCAGAATCTTGGTTTCCGGCATATCGAATTTGCTGCAGATAAGGGCTTTTTCCTCAACGGAAAGTCCGTAAAAATAAATGGTACTTGTGAACACCACGTTCTTGGATCCCTGGGAGCAGCCATGAACAGAACAGCACTGGAACGTCAGCTCCTGATCCTGAAAGAAATGGGGGTAAATTCCATCCGCAACGCCCATAATATGCCTCCGGAACACATGCTGGACCTCTGTGATGAACTAGGACTCCTTCTCTACACGGAAAGCTTTGATATGTGGGAACGCACAAAGACCGACTATGACTACGGAAATGATTTTAAGGACTGGTGGCAGAAAGATCTGGAAAGCTGGGTCCGTCAGGACCGCAACCATCCCTGTGTCTTCATCTGGGGGCTGGGAAACGAGATTTACGACACACATTTTGACCGGGGACTGGAGATCACCAAAGAACTCCAGGAAGCAGTGCGCAGGCTGGACTACCGGAACAATGCCTATACTGCCCTGGCCTCCAACTACATCGAGTGGGAATCCGCCCAGCGAACGGGTGAAGTGATCGATCTTGTGGGTTACAATTACCTGGACAAATGCTACGATGAACACCATGAAAAATATCCAGACTGGAAAATATTTGGCAGCGAAACCAGCGCCACTGTTCAGAGCCGGGGAATCTATCATTTTCCTCTGTCAAACCGTCTTCTGACCTTTGATGACCTACAGTGTTCCGCCCTGGGCAACTGCACCACCAACTGGGGGGCCAGAAATTCAGAACACACCATTATCGCCCACAGGGACCGGGAATTCTGCTTTGGACAGTACCTTTGGTCTGGTTTTGATTACCTGGGCGAACCCACACCATATTTTACCAGAAACTCTTATTTCGGTCAGGTAGACACAGCCGGTTTTAAAAAAGATACTTTCTATATGTACCAGTCTGCATGGACGGATTACAAAACCAGCCCTATGGTCCATATTCTTCCTTACTGGGATTTTAACGAAGGACAGCTTATCGACATCCGGATCTATTCCAACGCCCCAAAAGTGGAACTTCTCTATCAGGGAGAGAGCCAGGGAACCGCAGAAATTGACCATATCCACGGAAAAATCCTTTCCGGAGACTGGCAGCTCCCTTATGAAAAGGGAAGCATCGTCGCACTTGCCTACGACGAAGAAGGAAATATCATCGCCAGAGATGAACAGTGTTCCTTTGGAGACCCGGTCTCCATCCGCCTTACACCGAATAAACCGGTTCTGAATGCCGATGGGGAAGACCTCATTTTTCTCACCATCGAAACGCTGGATGAAAACGGAAACTTCGTCGCCAATGGCAGAAGCCGTATGCACCTATCTGTCAGCGGCGCTGGCCGGCTCATCGGATTAGACAACGGCGACAGTTCCGACACTGATCCCTACAAAGGTACCAGCAAAAGATTGTTCAGCGGAAAACTGATGGCTGTCATTGCGGCAAAAACAATTCCCGGTGATATTTTCATCACCGTAACATCACCTTCCCTGCCCGATTCCCATCTGACGCTGAAAGCCCAGCCTCATGCGCACCGCGAGGGAGTTTCCTGCCTGATGGAAAATAAACCTTTTCCTTTAAAATACCCTGATGAAATTCCTGTGCGCAAGATAGAATTAAGAAATTCAGGCAGAAACCATTTGGACAAGGATCATAAAACCACCACCATCACCGCTTCCATTTACCCGGAAAACGCTACCTGGCGTGATCTGGAATTCAAGGCTGTTACCAAAAACGGAGTGGCAAGCAATGCTGTAAAAATCTCCCACAACAAAGAAAACAATCAAGCTGAGATCATAGCTGTGGGGGATGGGGAATTCCGTCTCTGCTGCACCTGCAGCAACGGGCAGGATCATGCAGAAGTGATCTCCGAACTTGAATTTGAGGTTATGGAGATGGGAGAGGCCACTGTCAGCCCCTACCGTATCGTATCCGCCATCAACTATAACTCCAGTTCCGACGACAAATTGATCCTGAGTTTTCAAGGCGGTGTGTATATCACAGGAAATAAACGCACCACTGTGACCTTTGAAAACATAAATTTTGGAGACTATGGTGCCGATGAGATCCATCTCCCCATTTTCTCTTTCAGCGATGATCTTCCTCTGGAGATATGGCAGGGCACACCAGGAGAAGAAATTACTGGTCCGGCCGATCCAGGCACGGTTTCCCCCACTGGCGAATGTCTCCTCCGTGAAACATATCATGCTAAAAGCTGGTACAACCATTACCAGGAAAATATATTCCGGCTGTCAAAACGCCTGAAAGGCATCCAGACCATTACCATCGTTGTTTATCCGGATGTGAAAATGTCCCTGCAGGGCTTCTATTTTACCGAAATAGAGAAAACCTATGCAAAACTGAACGCTTCCGACAGCAGTAATATCACTGGAGATATGTTTACCCTTGACGGAGATTCTGTCCGCAACATCGGAAATAATGTCACTGTGGAATTTGACAATATGCATTTTGACAGGGATGGCCTCCGCAACATCACCATCCACGGACGCTCCCACATTGAGACAAACACCATCCACGTGCGCTTTGCGCCAGCCGATGGAAGTGATGCCATCATTAACCAGATCATTGAATTCCCTTACAGTGACACCCCCCAGACACTCACCTTTTCTCTGGATCCTGTATACGGTGACTACAGTCTGAACCTGATCTTCCTCCCCGGCTGTAAGTTTGACCTGGAATGGCTGCAGATCGGCAAATAAATAAACAGCCAGGACTACTTGTCTCTTCGCTTTGCAGCTTTCTTCAATTAGATTCCTGCAAAGCGGAGAGATCAAGATGCATCTTTTCTTCAAATTCCCTTACACTCCCCGACCTGGCAGCCAGTTTTACCCATCTTGTCAGGCGTTCCGTGTCGGTCTCACGGCAGATCTCTGTCCGGATCCTTTCCGGGATATCTCCAAGTTCATTCAGGAATTCCAAGACCATGTCGGCTTTTCCTTCCATTCTCCCATCCTCATATACTTCCCTCGCATAAGTGATCGATGTCATATACCTCGCCTCCGTTTCCTGGTTTTTCTTTACTTCCTCCACACGCTTTCTGATCTGCTTCACTTCCGGGCTCTCTGTCGGCGCATTATGGTCTGATACATACCGCAGGAATTCTGCCAGAAGCCCGTCTCTTTCCGTCTCCCCTCTCCCCGCAGTATTCAAAAAAATCTTCACTGCTCCGTCATGCAGTTTCAGTCCCGGCAATTCTGTACAGGTGTTTTCAAATGTATAACAAAGCTTTCCTTCCCCGAACAGATCAAAGGTACAGATGAAGATCAAAATGCTGTCGCACAGCTTATTGTAATCGATCTCACCCGCCGGCAACATCTGCACATCCATCATCCCCTGATAATGGCGGCTCCTCTTCGGCAGATTGTACCGGTTTCTCGTCTGTATCTCCACACTGTAGCAGGTGCTTTCTTCATCTCGGAAATATACATCCAGACGGATTCCTTTGTATCTGTGGTATCCTGTCCCGGCTTCCACCTGCTGTTCTTTGTTTGCATACACTACACGGCTGACCGGGCGCCCCAGAATGATCTCCAGCACTGTGCGGCAGGTCTCTTCATCCCGCATGACTTCCCCAAACAGGAACCCGTCGGAAAGATCCAGCTCCGACAGGGGCGCTGCCCCTGCTGTGAGGAACCATCCTCCTGTATCATCTCTTTCTGTTTTCTTTTTCCCATCCATTTTCCTCCCTTTTCTGGGCGGAATGGACCGGAACACCATCCCTGGCTCCAAATCCCCGCCCTGCTTATTTTTCTTTCATTTGAATTAAGCAAAGACTTCGATTCGGAATTTTACATACGATGATGCTGCTGAACGCAGCATACTCATTTAGAAAATACTGTTGTATTTAGAATTCTTAGAAATTTTGCTTTTGATTAGTATAACATTATTTACTGAAAAGTGCAAGAGGAAATCTTAATTGCTATCTTCTGAATTTATCTATGCTATTCTGTGAGACCACGAATAGAGCTATACACTATATAGTTTATTTTTCTTTTTGTCTCATCAATTCATATATTTTTTTAGCTACTTTCTCTGAAGCTTTACCATCATCAAAAAACCCATATTGATCTTTAAACCTATGCAAATCATCAATATATTTTTTATTATCAAAAAATCGAATAGCATCTTCTAATTCCTGCTGATTAGTCGCAATAGGAAAAGGTGTATCTTCTAACTTCAAATGAAAGTTTCTATCATGTTTATATGATTCGATATCTGACGCGTAAATAATAACCGGCTTATCTAGATTCATATAATCCAAAGCTATGCTAGAGTAGTCTGTTATTAACAAATCAGTAATTAATAATAATTCTTGGATGTCATTCATCTTCGATCCGTCAATAGTATTTTCATTATACTGTACAAATGTATCTGATTTTCCCATAAGACGAGGATGCAGCCTAATTATTAGTTTCCACGCCCCTCCCCAGCACGCTCCCAAAAATCCGGTTAAATCCTTTAAATTCAAATCATATGCTCCAAAGGAATTATTCTTTCTAAAAGTGGGAGCATATATTACTATTTTATGCCCAGATATACTATATTCCTTTTTTAACTCTGCCACTTTATCTTCATTTTTTCCAAAAAAAATATCATTTCTGGGTGAACCTACTTCTAATATTTCTCCTCCACAATACCAGAATTTTTTTACAAACAAATTTGTATTATCAACATTTGAAGAAACCCAAAAATCAATCATCTTAGAGTCATGCTTACAAGTTTTTATATATCTATCTGACAATGCATGTTCACACTCCTGTTCAACTTGTTTAAATGTAAGCCCGCCATGCCATGTTTGAATATAAAACTGATTCTTCCTCTTTATTGAATAGTACGGCAGCCTCACAGAAGAAATCCAGATTTTGCTCGTTGCTTGATAATAAATTGCTTTCAAAGAAAAGGGATATACAAATGTTGTGTTTTTGTAGGAAATCATCTTTTTCCATCTATATGTCCATATTATTTCTGCGGATTCATCCATCTTTAATAATTCATCTATAA
>CAMTDY010000088.1 GCA_947070915.1 uncultured Roseburia sp. | reverse complement strand
TTAGGCATCAATCTATTTTTCTTATTTAAAAATACTCCCTTTATTGTTCTTATACACTTAATCAAACAAGTTTTTCCCGTATTGTTAGGTCCATATATTCCAACTGTCTTTAGTACATTAAAATTATTTTCCTTATGGACATTGGTCGCAAATTTCTTGTTCCGCATGTCCGCTTTCATTGAAAATGCAATTTCATCATCAAATGCAAAACAGTTTTTTGCTCTTATTTCTATAATCATGGCTCATTCCTCCAAGTCACTTCCTCTTCAAACTATCATCATTATAACACAAGATATTTTTTATGCAACTTTTTTTCACAAAATATACTTTAGTTTTTATTTGTTGCATTTCAGTACGGGAAAAGGGCAGCCTCCCTGCCACCCTTTCAATCACATATGCACAACCTACATCCTATGTTTCCACTAGTATTTTTTTAGTAATTTAATTGCGGATTCTTCTTCTGGATTATTGGTTCCAAGTTCTCCTCGGAATGCTTTGGTAAAATATTATTCATCACTGTAAACAAGCAAAAACTGCTGTCATTTTACAGGTACAACAAAGGGGAAGCCACATAAATACTGGCTTCCCGTTATTTTTTCCTCACTCGGACCAATGGTGCAAATTTGAACCCTGTTCCGTTTTGCGTCAGCATCTTTTCCTACTCTCTGGTTACGGCAGCTCGATCTCTGAATACTCTTTCGGCGGCAGGGATTTTGTAGAATCCTTCACAAACTTGCGCACTGCCTGGGCTCCCTTCGCCACAGGGATATTCGTTCCCGCTCCGGCGACACAGCCGCCCGGACAGCCCATGCCCTCGATCAGACATCCATCTTTCTTTCCTGCCTTGGCCATAAGCAGCATCTTCTGGCACTCACTGAGTCCCTCGACATGCTCGATGAGCACTTCGGTTCCCGGATAATATTCATTGATACACTCCTCGATGGCGTTGGCAACACCGCCGGCAACAGCATAACCACGACCGGCTCCTGTGGCATCGTGGATCGGCTCCTCCGCTTCATAAGTCTCCATGTCAATACCCTTTGCTTCAAAGATCGCCGCCAGTTCTTCAAAGGTGATGACGAAATCCACATCACTCCGCACAGTCTCACGGGCAGCCTCCAGCTTCTTCGCCGCACAGGGGCCCACAAATACCACTCGTGAATTTGGATGCTTCTGTTTGATGGAACGCGCAGTAGCCACCATCGGAGTGAGGGCACTGGATACTGACTCCACCATCTCTTCCGGCAGAGTCCTCTTGGCAAGCACCGACCACGCCGGACAGCAGGAGGTCAGAAGGAATGGCAGCTTGCCGGTCTTTACCTCATGCACATAATGCCTTGCCTCTGTGATCGCTCCGATATCTGCTCCCAGAGCCACTTCGTACACCTCGGCAAAGCCAATTTCTTTCAGCGCTGATTTGATCTTCCAAAGACGCACATCGGTACCAAACTGTCCGATCACTGCCGGAGCGAGTTCCACAATAACCTCGTCCCCTTTTTTCAACGCCTGGGCAAGCTGGAAAATCTGGGATTTATCTGCAATGGCACCAAAGGGGCAGTTCACCATGCACTGCCCGCATTTGACGCAGATCTTGTCATTGATCCTGGCACGTCCGTGCTCGTCGCTGTCGATGGCACGAACACCACAGACGGAGGCACATGGACGCTGCTTCTTTGCAATGGCATCATAGGGGCAGATGGCTTTACATTTTCCACATTTGATACATTTGTCCCTGTCGATGACAGAGCGTCCGTTTACCATGCGGATGGCGTCCTTGGGACAAACCTCCTGGCAGGGATGGGCCACACAGCCGCGGCACTGATCCGAAACCTCGTATACATTATCCTCACACATGGCGCAGGCAGAAGGAATCACCTGCATCAGCGGCGGCTCATAATATTTATCGGAAATATTGCTTTCATTTAATCCACTGGTTATATGTACCGGCTGGCTCTCCGGACGAAGGGACATACCCATGGCAAGCCGCACACGCTCTCCGGCGATGGCACGCTCACGGTAAATACTGTCACGGTACAGCGGCACATCGGAAGGTGTTATTTTATAAGGTATCGCCTCAATATCATCATTGATATTATCTGACTCAAAGGCTACCCTGGCAACCTCTGTAAAAACCTGTCTTCGTACTTTAGTGATCGGGGTTTCAATACCTCTCATAACGTTCTCTCCTTTATTCATAAATAATAGTCAAAGCTGATTTTAGAATAACATAAATACAGCGTATTGTCCAGCCTGATAAAATTACCATCTCAGAGACTCTCCATATGCTCCATATCTTCCGCAGCCTCAGGCAGTTCCACGTAAAAACAGGTGGTGCTTTTTTCATCGCTGGAAACCCATATATTTCCAGAATGGCGCTGGGTGATCTGCTTTGCCACCATCAGTCCGAGGCCAGAACCATCCTTATTGCCATGATCACTGCCCCGGTAGAATTTATCAAATATGTTCTGCCACTCTTTCCTAGGCACAGCGATGCCTGTATCTTCCACAGATACCAGGATCTTATGTTCTGTTTTTCTGATATTGACCCGGATCTTTGTATCCTCATCTGCATATTTGACGGCATTCTGCAAAAGGATAAGAAACAGCTGCCGGATCCTGTCATAATCCCCATTGACCAGAGAACATTCATCCTCATATTCCAGCTCGCCGGCAATCCGTTTTTCCCCCATGAGAACCCGCATGCTCCTCATGGCATCCTGCATTACCGCGATCACATTCAGGAGTTCATAATCCAGCTGAAAATCCGGATTCTCCATCTTGGAAAGGATGAGAAGATCCGATACCAGACGTTCCATGCCTGCGCATTCTTTGATGATCCGGTCAAAATAATCCTTCTGTTTATCCTCATCTTCCACATAACCGTCCACCAGCGTCTCCGCATACCCCTTGACTACCGTAATGGGTGTCCTCAGCTCATGGGACACGTTAGAAAAAAAGTCTCTCCTGCTCTGTTCCAGACGGTTCCGGAAATCTTCTGCCTCCACCAGCTTCTGAGACAGGATATCCATGCTGTCCGCCAGTCTCCCCAGCTCGTCCCTGCGCCGGATCTGTGTGCTCTGGGCATACTCCCCAGCTGCCATTCTCAGAGCAATCTCCTTGAGGCGTATGATAGGCCTCACCAGCTGCCGGGAAAAATACGCCGCGATCGCCAGGGATACAACCAGCGCAATAATGACGCTGAGGAACATGTAATGCTGGTACTGTGACACCGAATTCTCCCGGTAATCCATTTCTCCGTTGACCATGACAACCCCTACATTCTCACCCTTTGCATTTTTGACCGGGGTGGCGAGGTGCATCATATCTTTATCATAAATGCTGTCATATCCACTGTAGCTCTTCGTCTTTCCCTGGAAGGCGGCATTGAGTACGGCCTTTGTATTCTCCTCCTGAAGGTTGATACTGCTGATATCCATATTGGTAAAAGCTTCACCCAGAGGCTCATCCGCTGACGGATTAGCCAGGATCCATATATCTGTATCCCGCAGCTCGCCAAAATCTTCCAGGGCACTCAGATACGTGGAAAAATCTCCGCTGTTGTTGTCCACAATCGCTTCTGTCACCTGCTCCGAGATACTGCGTGCCATACTCTTCAGTTCGCCCTTGTACACATTCATGATATTGCGGCGGTTAAATCTGGTAAAGGCAAGTCCCGTCACAGCAGTCATGATGACAAGCGCCACAGCAAAATAAATCCCCACTCTCCAAAAAATTTTTTTCACACGAATCCCTCATTTCTGCGCAAGTTTTTTCGTGATACGGTAAGCTTGCCAGACGACAGCTCCAGGCTACACATTAATCTCAAATTTGTACCCCAGCCCCCAGATCGTCTTGATCTCCCAGTCCGGATGCTCTACCTTATCCAGCTTTGCCCGGAGACGCTTAATATGGGAATCCACCGTGCGGCTGTCTCCAAAATAATCCTGCCCCCAGAGACTGTCGAGAAGATTGTCCCTCGTAAATACCTTGCTGGGGTTCTCGGCAAGGATCCACATGGTCTCTACCTCTTTTTTTGTCATCGGTACTTTTTCCGCCCCGACAAATACCGTGTACGCCTCAATATTAATGGTGAGATCCCCGATAGTCAGCACCTTTTTGCCAGATGTCTCCTCACTTCTCCCAATCCGGCGCAGGACAGCACGCACCCTCGCCATCACTTCACTGGGGCTGAAGGGCTTCACCACATAATCGTCAGCGCCGATATCCAGCCCCATCACCCGCTCATAATCCTCTCCTTTTGCCGTGATAAGTATGATCGGTACATCCGATATCTCCCGGATTTTTTTACAGACCTTATAGCCATCCATCCCCGGCATCATGATATCCAGTAATACCACCGCCGGATTGCATTTCTTAAACATCTCAAAGGCTTCGATACCGTCCTTTGCCACCACCGGTTCAAACCCCTCTTTTACGACATAGGTTCCGAGAACCTCCGTAATATCTTCATTGTCATCTGCGATTAGTATATGCTGCATCTTTGCTCTCCTTTCCGGCTCAAAAACCATTTGGCCCTGACATCATATATCTACTTATATAACGGATTTTTATGTTTTTTCTGTGGCAGGGAGTGCATTTTACATGACACTTTTATGCCATAGCTTACTGATAAAATTTACAAAAAGCTGGAGGTTTATCCGGCTTATTAGAAAGGTTGATTGCTATGAAACGTAAAATGTTTTTCGTATTGCTTTTCTTCACCTTTATTTTTTCTGGTGCTGTACTGACACAGTCTGCCACCGGCAGCTGCGCACCGAAAAAAGTAAAATTAAATGTGAAAAAACTGACCCTTTCCAAGGGCAGCACCTATACACTCCGCACTTACAACATGAAGAAGAAGCAGACCGTCCGATTTGTCTCAGATAATGAAATGGTCGTCTCGGTCACCCCGCAGAAACCGCGATCCAAAAGTGCAGAGATCAACGCTGTGGGCACAGGCAGTACCGTAGTACGCGCCAGCATTTATTCCGCTAAAGGCAAGCTTGTCCGCACATTGAAAACAAAGATCCAGGTCACGCCTCTTGCCATTAGTATAAAATTTACCCACCGGAAAGTCAAATTAAATGTCAATGATTCAATGAAACTTTCCGTCATCATCAAACCAAGCACCTCCCAGGAGATTCCGCTGTATGAAACATCGGATCCGGATGTCGTGACAATAAACTCCAAAGGTGTGATCACTGCTGTGGGACCAGGAGAAGCCATTGTCAAGGCAACCCTTCTCTCCAACGGACAAAAGGTGGTGTGCAGGGTGATCGTTCTGGACGAAATTGACACCACTCCAGCTCCCGACCAGCATAATTCTTCTGATTGAAAATTTTTAAAATTTTTTAAAAGCAAGCCAGACGGCGGAAAACGCTGATTCATAATAGCTATCCAGTTTTTTCCATCACAAAAGACTTCACAGGTAAATGATACTTGTGGAGCCTTTTGTTTTTGCTATTCCCTGCACATTGGGGCACTTAGCCTAACGATTATCTGGATAAGGCTGCGGTTCACTGGATTTCTTTTACCACGTAATCCTGCTCTTCTACCGCTTTTTTCAGGACCTCATCTGCAACCTCTGCTGACAGTGTCACAACAGCTGTTCCCTTCTCGTGGCTCACTTCAGCACTCTCCACGCCATCCAGTGCCTCCAGGCATTTTTTCACTCTCGCCTCACAGTGTCCACACATCATTCCTTCGATCATCATTGTCCTTTTCATCCCAACACTCTCCTTTTCCATTCTTTTTTTAGATTTTTGTTTTTTGTCTCGTTTCGGGTTCCTAAGATCCAGCAGGTTCAGCCGCAGGGCGTTGCTAACCACACAAAAGCTGGAGAGTCCCATAGCTGCTGCCCCAAACATCGGATTCAGCTGCCATCCAAACAGAGGGATCCAGACTCCTGCCGCCAGCGGTATCCCGATGACATTATAAATAAATGCCCAGAACAGATTCTCATGAATGTTCCGAAGCACTCCCCGGCTCAGCCGGATCGCTGCAGCCACATCGGAAAGCCGGCTTTTCATCAGCACTACATCTGCCGCATCCACTGCGACGTCCGTACCTGCCCCGATGGCAATCCCGACGTCTGCCCTGGTGAGTGCCGGAGCATCGTTGATGCCGTCTCCCACCATCGCCACCTTCCCCTGGGAAGCAAAGCGGCGCACCTGTTCTTCTTTTCCATCTGGCAGAACGCCGGCGATGATCTCATCCACTCCTGCCTGATCTCCAATGGCCGCCGCCGTCTTTTCATTATCTCCGGTAAGCATCACCACCCGGATGCCCATATTTTTCAATTCCCGGATCGCCCGGGGGCTGTCCTCCTTGATCACATCTGCCACCGCGATACAGCCGAGAAAGCGTTTTTCCTCTGCAAAGTAGAGAGGGGTTTTTCCGGATCCTGCCAGCCTCTCTCCCTCTTCCCGGATCTGCGGAGGAATCTCCACCACATCCCCAATGTATTCCCGCTTTCCGCCATATACCGTTTTTCCTGCCAGCTGTCCCTGGACGCCATTTCCTGCTATCTCCACAAAATCTGTTACTCCAGCGCTGTCACCGTCGGCAGAAATATGAATAGAAGCCTTCTTTCCAGAGTCTTCTGTGTCTGCTCCTCCCCGTCTTACATACTCTACGACTGCCTTCGCCAGTGGATGCTCACTTTTTCCTTCCAGCAGGTAAGCGGTGTTCAGCAGCTCTTCCGCAGACACACCTTCCGCCGGAAATACATCCGTGACTTTTGGCTCCCCAAGGGTTATGGTTCCTGTCTTATCCAGCACAACAATCTCTGTTTTCCCCGTCGTCTCCAGGGACACCGCCGTCTTGAACAGTATTCCGTTTTTGGCTCCCATGCCATTTCCAACCATGATCGCCACCGGCGTCGCCAGTCCCAGGGCACAGGGACAACTGATAACGAGTACGGAAATCCCTCTGGCAAGAGCGTATCCGAATCCTTCACCGGCAAACATCCAGACAAGGATCGTCACAGCTGCGATACCGATCACCACCGGCACGAATACCCCGGATACCTTGTCAGCCACCTTGGCGATGGGCGCCTTGGTAGCGGCGGCATCACTGACCATCTGGATGATCTGGGACAGCGTGGTGTCCTCTCCGACCCGATCAGCCACGCATTTGAGAAATCCATTCTGGTTGATGGTGGCGGCAGATACCGCGTCCCCTTCGGCTTTGTCCACAGGAATACTCTCCCCCGTCAGCGCCGCCTCATTGACGGATCCGTTTCCCTCCAGAACGCTGCCATCCACTGGAATACTTTCTCCGGGACGAACCACAAAGACATCTCCTTTTTTTACCTGGGATACCGGCACCTCCTGCTCCTTCCCGTCCAAGACAATGACCGCTGTCTTTGGCGCAAGGCGCATCAGGCTTTTCAGCGCATCGGTAGTCCTGCCCTTGGAACGGGCCTCCAGCATTTTCCCCACTGTAATCAGCGTGAGGATCGTCGCCGCTGACTCGAAATATAATTCATGCATGTATCTGTGCATCTCCGCTATACTTCCGTCCAGCAGGGCGTAGGACATGCCAAAAAGGGCATAGAGACTGTATACATATGCCGCGCCCGCCCCCAGCGCCACCAACGTATCCATATTGGGGGCGCGGTGCCAGAGACCGCGAAACCCACTGATAAAGAAACGCTGGTTGATCACCATGATCACCGTGGTCAGCAGCAGCTGGATGATAGCCAGTGCCAGATGATTCCTCTCCAATACTTCCGGCAGCCACCATCCCCACATCATATTTCCCATGGAAATATACATCAACACCACGAGAAATCCCACGGAAGCCAGCAGTCTCATCTTAAGTTTTGGGGTCTCCTGGTCTTCTAGTGCGTCCGCCGGGGAATCCACAGGCTCTGCCCCACCCCTTTCCTTTCGTTCCGCGTGATATCCTGCCTCTTCCACCGCCTTTATGACGTCCTGGCCCGCGGCGTTTCCTTCCACCGCCATGGAATTGGTCAGAAGGCTCACTGACACGGACTCTACCCCCGGCAGTTTACATACCGCCTTCTCCACCCTGGCACTGCAGGCAGCACAGCTCATGCCTGTTACTTTATACTGTTCCATGGTCTCCTCCTTTCCATAAACAAATCTCTACTGAACTCCTGCCCCCTATCTCATTAATTTCTGTAAGGCAGTCACCAGTTCATCGATGGTCTCGTCCTTTCCCTCCCGGATATCCTCTGCCACACAGGTACGGATGTGGTTTGCCAGCAGCACCTTGTTGAAGCTGTTCAGCGCTGCGGTAACTGCAGATACCTGGGTGAGAATGTCTACACAATATGCGTCATTTTCCACCATTTTCTCCACCCCCCGCACCTGCCCCTCGATGCGCCTGAGACGGTTCAAAAGATCCTTATATTCCTTTTCATCCCGCTCTTTTTTCTTATTGGAACAACATTCCTTTTGATTCATTTATTATTCTCCATTCTGTCTGCCTGTATGCAGAATCAGGACAGTACTGCAGTCAGGCAGGGTTATATGATATCCGCATTATCGGCTCATTGTCATTATATACCCCCATAGGGTATATGTCAAGAAAAGAAAAATGACCGGCTGGAGATTGCCCATTTCGCAAAAATCTCCAGCACGATCATAAAAAACAGCGTCGGTTTTTATCCATGTGAAAACGGCTGATCGTCAAATTTATCGTAGTCCGTTGGATAAGTCTTGGTTTTTATATACACATACTTTTTAGTTTTCCTCTGAATGGACTTTTTCGTTTTCACTCCCCGCGTATAAAGCGTTAGTTTCTTCTTTGCATAGGTCTTATACCAACTTGAATTGAATTTAAGTTCCACCCCGGAATAAACCTGTAGAAAAGAAAGCTTTTTACAAGATGTCAGATCCACTTTCTTATTCTTCGTCATGTATACCAGTTCTTTCAATAAATTCTTTTTCGGAAGTTTTAAGGCACAGGCCTCAGCCGCAGACCCGTAAATTTTTCTAACCATGTTCTTGTCATAGTCATAATAATATCTGTCACCTATTATTTTCACCTTCTCGATCTTCGTATTCTTTCGCAGGTCAAGGGAAGGAACACGGACGCCCTGGAACCATAACCCTTTTAATTTCTTATTCGCGGAGAGATCCACATTACCAAGTTTTGAAGAACGTGCTACATAATAACTATCCGTTTCCCCTATCCGTAGTTCTTCCAGGTTCACCGCCTTTTTCAAGGAAAAATCAGAACATTGGAAACCGGGACCAAATTTAATGACCTTCAACTGTTTCATCGGAAAATCCCGCTCCAGCCTGGAACAATCTGTCCAGTTACAGAACCATGGCACATATCCTCCTTCGCCATCATCATCAATACAGATCTCTTTCAATTTTACATTTTTCTTCAGTGATCCCTGGGTCTTTTCATATCCATTAACAGAATAGGACCTTAATTCCGGGAAATATTCTATTCCCTTAACTGACAGCATCTGCTGGCTTTCTTTCCCCGACCTCCAGGACAACGTCTCTATCTCTGGCCGAACACTAGGGAAAAGAGGATCAACCAGATCATAATCCGCAGTATCCTGATAATACACCGGATCAATATAATTAATATACAAATGCTTTAATACACTTCTCTCCTCTAATGACAATAAATTATTCTTATCTGTATCATACCGGGCTGCCAAACACCGAAACCTCTCATCCGGAAAATTTTCCTCGTTGACCGGCACACCTCCATCTGCATTGACTGCTGCCCGTGAATGCTTTGGTTCCGGGCAGAAAAATGAAAAACAGATCAATATCCCTGCTAGCATTATACTAATTTTTATCTTCTTCATAGTATTCATACCTCCCTTTAAAATGCGTGATATGAGCTGTTAATATTCCTACTTTCATTTTCAGATCATAGTATATTTCTTTTTCTTCCCAGCCTTTATCTTTTTAATAAATTTCCCACTTTTTACAACAGCACACCCCCAATTTTTCTTCTTGAAGGTCTTACGGATCCAGCTTGATTTTACTTTCGCTTTTACAGATTTCAGAGTCTGAAAATCCTCCAGCTTGGAAAACCTTGAGATATCGATGGTTTTATCCGCAGTGAAATAGTAAAGTGTCTGTATATTGTTTTTTGGGGCAAAGGTAATCTTGCATTTCATATTTTTTTCTGGCAGGTAATACACATAACCAGGCTTCTCTTCCAAATTCCGTCCATAGCCTTGACCAGTTTTAGATTTACCGGAATACACCTTCACAGATTGCAATTTAGTATTCTTCCTTAGATCCAGTTTGGCTGGCATAATATTTTTCAGTTCCAGCTCCTTTAATTTTACATTTTTAGACAGATTGAGAGCCGGCAGACGACGGCCGCTCTCATCCGGCAGTATCACCCTCAGGACCTGGAGGCCAGCTATTTCGTCTACATCCAATTCATTCGCATAAATATTTTCTAAATGCATATATGTCAGCTGGGACACCGGAAAATCCTTCTGAACCTGATGATAACCTTTATCTCCCAAATTAGTGCAGCCCACCCATATCTTTCTTAGATTCACATTATTTTTAAAGGAACCGGACAAAAGCTCATATTTATCTGCCCTCACTTCTTGAAGATTGAAAAAATATTCGATTCCCGTCAAGTTTATTTTATCGCTCCATTTTTCTGCGCCTTCGTACAATATTTTACATGTTTGGTTAGCATATGTCTTCTCACCTAGTTTGAAAGTCCGTCTGCTTTTACTACTGTGATATACCAGATTATCTTCCCGACCTGTATCTCTCATATCGGAATACCAGCAGTTATTGACCACGCTGCCAGCACTATTCAAACTCAAATAATGGACCGTCTCCCGTTCCTGCCTGCTCAGGATCCCATCTTTGTTCTCATCCAGCACCCTTTTTAGTTCTGCCCTAAAATATTCATCTGGAAAATGGGCCTCATCCAGAGGAACATCCTGCATATACTCCGGCTTAACCTCTGCTTTTGCTTCCTTCCCTGTTTCAATGTTCCCATACAATATGATCATACACAGGATAACCCCTGTCATGATCCTTCGTGCTGTTCTTTCCATAAAAAACACCCCCATTTACTACTAATATAGTCACTTATAGACTATCACAGTAGTTCATCAAAGTCAACGTTCTTTTATTATTCTTTAAGTTTATTTAATGCGATAAATTAGCCACAACTAAAAGCCGGCTTCCACAAAGAAACCGGCCTTACAAAGACTCCCATTAGCACATTAAGTTTTGCAAATGAGAACTTAAAATTATCTGTGTTTTTTTCTTTTTTCAAAATACATATTTCTGTCCGAATCGGTAATGCACATATGGAAACTGTCCGCTCTGCTGTTCATGACAGATACACCAAATGAGATACTTAACTGCTGGTTCTGTATGCGGAAATGTTTTTGTTTTTCTTTCAGCTGCTTTACGAAAAGCAGGGTTTTTTCCTCCGAAATAGATGGTAGTAAAACGAGAAATTCGTCCCCGCCCATGCGGAACAATATACACTCCTTTGGCAAAACCATTTTGAAAAGGCTTACCGTCGCCTTTATGTATTCATCTCCCGCAGTATGTCCATACGTATCGTTTATTTCCTTGAGTCCGTCACAATCAGCGGAGATAATGGAAAGCGGATAGCAGTCATCAC
>CAMTDY010000087.1 GCA_947070915.1 uncultured Roseburia sp. | reverse complement strand
ATATGAAGGGAGTGTTTATATTGTTTAAAAATTCAGGTAAGAGAGTGATCTGTACGCTGCTCGTCTTCGGACTTGCTTTTTCAAGTCTGTTAACTGTGGATTCACAGGCGGCGAAGAAGACGAAGCTCAAGACAAAAAAGATCACGATGAAAGTTGGTCAGAAAAAGAAGATTGTGATAAACGGAAAAAAGAAAAAAGCAGTTTACCGTTTTGTATCATCTTCAAAGGCAAAAGCAACTGTGTCTAAGAGTGGCGTAGTCTCTGCAAAAAAAGCAGGAAAGGTTACAGTCACAGTAAAAGAAACTTATAAGAAAAAGACGAAGAAGCTTGGAAAGACAGTGGTTACGATCAAAAAGAAAGATGACGGGAAAAAACCGCAGCTTACGGCAGTTCCCTCTTCAAGTCCAGTGGCAACACCTGTGGTGACACCAGTTCCCCAGACCAGCAGCCAGCCGCAGAGTACAGAAGGACCAAAGCAGACGGAGGAGCCGAAGCAGACAGAAGCGCCTGTTGTGACAGAGTCGCCGGCACCTGTCATGAAGCCAATCGGGCCCTATATCGAGGATACAGATTCCAGCGTGCCGGATGGATTTGATAAGGTAAATAACGAGGTGGCGGGAACGGTGGAGGATATTACATATGAATCCACTGTGATCAAGGAAGATGTTGTTAAGAGAAAAGCCAAGGTCGTGCTGCCGAAAGGATATACCGAGGATAAAAAATATCCGGTAGTATATATGAATCATGGCATCGGAGGGAATGAGACAGTATTTTATGGCGACAAGGTTCAGAATCTGATCTGGAATGCTATTGCAAATGGGGATGCGGAGGAAATGATCGCTGTGTTCCCGAGTTGCTGTGCCAATGAAACAAACAACCAAGGGGACAATGATTTCTTTAGTGTGGAACACTATGCAGCGTATAATAATTTCCTGAATGATCTGAAAGAGTGTCTGATGCCATATATTAATGAGAATTACTCTACGCTGACAGGGCGTGAGAATACGGCAGTGTGCGGCTTCTCTATGGGAGGACGCGTCAGCCTGCATATCGGATTTACCCTTCAGGACACCTTCCGTTATGTAGGAGCTTTTTGCCCAGCACCAGGTATCTTTGAGCACAATGATAATGGTGTTCACGAAGATGGATTATTTACCCATGAGACATTTACGCTGCAGGATCAGTACATGGATGACACCCTTGTGATGATCGTGAAGGGAAAAGATGATGGTGTAGTGAAGAATTTCCCCAAAGATTATACAGATGCGCTGACTGCAAACCAGGTTCCCCATCTCTTCTTTGAACTGCCGGGCGGTCACGATACCAGTGTTTATAAGCCGGGAATGTATAATTTCCTGCGACGCATTTTCCACCGCAATGAGGAATGAGAAAACTGTATATATAAGTTCTGGCGGACTTTTAACAAGCTGCTGCACCGCGTTGTCGATGCAGCAGTTTTTTTAGTTGAAATATCTCTATGTGTTATAGTATAATTAAACATATATTTACATAAAATTGGGAGGCACTATGAAGAAGAGAGCAGGTTTAAGTCTAAGAAAAAGATTGTTATGTGTCACGCTTGTTCCCATCCTTTTATTTGGGATTATCATTATAGCATGCAGTTGCAACCAGCTGGCAAAATCCGTCCACAAGGAAGTGGAATCCGGGCTGAAAAATGTGGCGCAGTCAGCAATCTATATGCTTGAAAAAGAATTTCAGGGAGAGTACATCCTGGACTCCGGAACGACAGGGATATTTAGGGAGGAATCGAAGGCAGAGACGGCGAGGGAGGTTTTGGAAAAATTGAAAGAGATTTCTGGTGCAGATATCACTATTTTTTTGGAAGATACCCGTGTCGTTACAACGATCCACAACGAGGAAGATAAGCCAATCATTGGAACCAAGGCAAATGCGGTGATCATAAGGGATGTGTATAAGGGAGAATCAGAGCGCTTTTACTCCGAGACGAGTATAAATGGACAGGATTATTTTGCATATTATTGTCCGCTGTATAACTCCCAGAAAAAGTGTATTGGCATGATATTTGCGGGAAAACCCTCCCACTATGTGAGCGGAATTGTATTGGAGGGAGTGCTTCCCATTGTGACGATCATCGTTTTGGCGACTCTGGCCATGAGTGTGATCATGTGGCAGTATTCGGTGCGTTTAACCAATGCGATGAAGAATCTTCAGAATTTTCTTATGAAAGTGGAACGGGGGGATTTTACAGCGGAGCTGGGGGAAATAGTGGAAGAGCGCAAGGATGAACTGGGCAGGATCGGGAGATCCGCCCTGCAGATGCAGTGTGCGTTGCGGGAACTGGTGGAACAGGATTCCCTTACCAAATTATACAACCGCCATTACGGGGAAATCTGGCTGAAAAAGGTGATCGAAGAGTCCGCAGGAAAGAATTCCGCATTTTCTGTGGCGATTGCGGATATCGATTTTTTCAAAAAATTCAATGATAATTATGGACATGACTGTGGGGATCTTGTGCTGCGGAAGGTGTCAAATATTATGAGAAAAAATATGAAGAGACAGGGGTGTGCGGCCAGGTGGGGCGGCGAGGAATTTCTTCTGGTATTTTCTGACAAGGGGCTGGATAAGTCACTGGAAGAAACCCAGAGGATTGCCGACAAGATAAAAAGTCTCCGCATCTCCTATGGGGATAAGGAACTGGGTGTTACGGTGACTATTGGTATTATAGAGGGAGATCCGCGGAGAAATATGGATGAACTGATCAAGGCGGCGGATCGGGCGCTTTATGAAGGAAAGGAAAGCGGCAGGGACCGTGTGCAGGTGGGGGTTTTGAAGGCGGATGCGGTATCAGGCTGAAACGAGCTGCATTCCCCAACCTAAATGAATTGAAAATCATCTGCAATTATGATATGATAAATGTCAGACGTTGTAGATTATTAAAAATGCTTTAAAAGGCAATGAGAGGAAGGTGCATATGAGAAGAGTAGCTTTTTTGACCAGTGGCGGAGACTGCCAGGCGCTGAACGCAACGATGCGGGGGGTGGCGAAAACTCTTTATGAGGCGGATAAGGATGTTGAGATTCTCGGTATATTGGAAGGATACAAAGGACTCATGTATGAAAAATACGTGAAAATGAAGCCTTCTGATTTCTCTGGGATTCTGACGGAAGGCGGGACGATCCTGGGGTCTTCCAGACAGCCTTTTAAACATATGAGAAAGCCGGATGCCAACGGCATGGACAAGGTACTGGCCATGAAAAATACCTATCAGAAGCTGAAACTGGATTGTCTTGTCATATTGGGAGGCAATGGCACACAGAAGACAGCAAACCTTCTGAGAGAAGAGGGGCTGAATGTTGTGGGACTGCCTAAGACCATTGACAACGATATCTGGGGTACGGATATGACTTTTGGCTTTCAGAGTGCGGTGGACATTGCCACAAACTGTATTGACTGCATCCATACTACGGCTTATTCTCATGGCAGGGTATTTATTGTGGAGGTAATGGGGCATAAGGTGGGCTGGCTGACGCTTCACGCCGGCATCGCAGGCGGGGCAGACGTGATCCTGATCCCGGAGATCCCCTATGACATCGATTCCGTTATATCAGCCATCGAAAAGAGAACGGAGGCGGGGAAACGTTTTTCCATTCTCGCTGTGGCAGAGGGAGCTATTTCCAAAGAGGATGCCGCGCTTTCTAAAAAAGAATATAAAGAAAAGCTGAAAAATAATCCATATCCAAGTATCTCCTATAAGATCGGAGCGGAGATCGAAGAGCGGACCGGTCAGGAGATCCGGATCACGGTACCGGGCCATACCCAGCGAGGAGGAAGTCCGTGTGCTTATGACCGGGTGATCTCCAGCCGTCTTGGAGCAGCGGCAGCAGGACTGATCCTGGAAGGAAAATTTGGCTATATGGTAGGCTTCAAAGGAAATGAGATCGTTCCTGTGCCTCTGAGTGAGGTGGCGGGGAAATTAAAAATGGTGGATCCGGATTCATCGATGATCCAGGAAGCAAAGAATCTTGGTATCTGCTTTGGTGACTAATTAGTACAACGAATATTGTAAGGAGGCGACAAGGCATGTCTTATCAGGCGCTGTACCGCAGATTCAGACCGGACAATTTTGAGGAGGTAAGGGGACAGGATCATATCGTGACCACTCTGAAGAACCAGATCCGGGCCGGCCATGTTGGACATGCCTATCTCTTCTGTGGGACCCGGGGAACCGGGAAGACGACGGTGGCAAAAATATTTGCCAGGGCAGTCAACTGTGAGAATCCGGGGGAAAAAGGCCCCTGTGGCGAGTGTGATATGTGCCGGGCCATCGCGGCGGGGAACTCCATGAATGTGGTGGAGATGGATGCGGCATCCAATAATAAAGTGGACGATATCCGCCAGGTGATCGAAGAGGTTCAGTATTCTCCGGCCCAGGGCAGATATAAAGTATATATTATTGACGAAGTGCATATGCTTACCACAAGTGCATTTAACGCGCTCTTGAAGACGCTGGAGGAGCCGCCCTCCTATCTGATCTTTATCCTGGCGACGACGGAGGTTCATAAGATTCCCATGACCATTCTGTCCCGCTGCCAGAGATATGATTTTAAGAGGATTTCGGTGGAGACCATCGCTGGGAGACTGGGAGAACTTCTGGATCAGGAAGGGATTGTGGCAGAAGATCGGGCGCTGACCTATATCGCCAAACTTGCTGACGGCGCCCTGCGGGATGGTCTGAGCCTGCTGGAACAGTGTATCTCCTTTTATTTTGGTGAGGAACTGACCTACGAAAAGGTTCTTAAAGTGCTGGGGGCAGTGGACAATGAAGTATATGCTTCCTTTACCGGGGCGCTGGCGGCGGGAAAAACAGCCGATATGATGCAGATCGTTGACGGGATCGTGGCGGAGGGAAAGGATCTGGGACGGTTTTGTGACGAGCTGATCTGGTATATGAGGAATCTGATGATCGTAAAGAGTACGGAGCATCCAGAGGATATCATAGATATGTCCCAGGAAAACCTGGATATTCTCATGGAGACGGCGAAGGAGCTGGAGCTGGAGATGATCTTCCGCTATATCCGGGTGCTCTCTGAGGTGGAAAACCAGATGAAGTATTCCGATCAGAAAAGGGTATTGTTTGAAGTGGCACTGATCCGGCTCAGCCGGCCTCAGATGGAGAAGGATTATGAGTCCATCGTGAACCGGATTCATAATATAGAAGAGAAGCTGGAAAATGGGCTGGTGGCAGCACCAGCACTGCCAAACCAGGAAATGCCCTCTGACAATAACGCAGTTGAAGTTCCCCCGAAGGAGATTCTGGAGAGTGCGGTACCAGAAGAGGTGAAATCCCTGGCGGGAAACTGGCATCAGGTACTGAACCAACTGGATCCGGTCAGCAAAAATATGCTGAATCACGTGACACTGACAGTGGATGAGGCCGGCGCGCTGTTGATCGCCTTTGCCGAAGATACGGCATATGCGTATTTCTCCGGTGAGGGAGACCACAAAGAGAAGCTGTGCCATGTGGCAGAGAAACTGATCGGAAAGAGTATAAACATTGAATTTCGTCTGGTGGCAGATCAGAGAGAATACGACGCACTTCCTGAATTGCGGGGATTGTTTGCGGACAGCGATATTGAGATCGAGGCTATGGACTAAAAAATAACAGATATAAAGTGAAAGGAAGACAACAATGGCAAGACGTGGTGGATTCCAGGGAGGAATGCCTGGAAATATGAATAATCTTATGAAGCAGGCGCAGAAAATGCAGCGCCAGATGGAAGAGCAGCAGAAGGAGATGGAAGAAAAAGAATTTGAGGCGACTGCCGGCGGCGGTGCTGTGACCGTAAAAGTCTCCGGAAAAAAAGAGGTTCTTTCTGTGAAGCTTTCAGAGGAGGTTGTAGACCCGGATGATATCGAGATGTTAGAGGATCTGATCGTGGCAGCCACCAATGAGGCACTGCGTAAGATGGAAGCGGATAATGCCAAGGCGATGGAAGCGCTTACCGGCGGCTTGAATCTGGGCGGAGGATTTCCATTCTGATGAATTACTACTCGGAGTCGATCAACCAGCTGATTGAAGAACTGGCGCAGCTGCCAAGTATTGGTGCCAAATCGGCACAGCGCCTTGCTTTTCATATCATAAATATGCCGGAAGAACGGGCGGAGAGATTATCTTCGGTCATTTTGTCAGCGAGGAAAAATGTACGGTACTGCAAGGAGTGCTTTACCCTGACGGACAGTGAGATCTGTCCTATCTGCGCGAATCCGAAACGGGATAAGAAAACCATTATGGTGGTAGAGGATACGAGAGATCTGATCGCTTATGAAAAGACCGGGCAGTACGAGGGGGTATACCATGTGCTCCACGGCGCCATCAACCCGACGTTGGGAGTGACACCGGCAGACATCCGCCTAAAGGAACTGATGCAGCGCCTTCAGACGGATGTGGATGAAGTCATCATCGCCACCAATTCATCTTTGGAGGGAGAGGCTACGGCGATGTATATCAGTAAGCTTCTGAAGCCGGCGGGGATCAAGGTGACCCGCATCGCCAGCGGGGTGCCGGTGGGCGGTGATCTGGAATATATCGATGAAGTGACATTATTCCGCGCGCTGCAGGGCAGGACTGAGCTTTGAATGGTTTGAGGAAGACGAAGCGTATTCCCGGATCAGGCTGCGGTTCAGCCCGCGGTAGATGAAATCTGCCAGGCGCATGACCAGATTTAGCCTGGTGGTCTGCAGAAGCATCTGCCCTCCAAAACCGGACAGATTGACAATACCGGTGATAAACAGATCTCCCACAGAAGGGAGGTCTTTGGAAACTCCCACGCCGGGGGCGAGAGATCCCTCTCCCACGGTGATATAACCGACGTGTTCCGCGATGCCGAGAGAGGCATCAACGGCGATGATCACAGGGTTCCTGTGATTTTTTCTTATAAATTCAAGGGCATCTTCCAGATTTTTGGCATGGACCGGGTTTTCCAGGGTGCCATAGAGATGGAAGTTTTTTTGGTGCATGGCAAGAAAGTGTCCGACGATAGGACCCAGTGAGTCTCCGGTTGCCCGGTCGGAGCCAATACATACGATTACAGTTTCTCTATTTGAAATATCATGTTTTCTCATTAAAATAGACAAAGTTCTTGAAAATTCACTTAATGCGTGCCGGTCGGCAGGATTAAAATAGTAAATCATTTGCGTACTCCCTTTCTGAATGGACATGCCGCTTCTGGCGGCAGGCCATGATAACTGATTATCTAAGAAAAGTATTGGCAGATAAATAAAAAATACTCATGAAAAATAAAAAATCTGATTTTCTTTTCAGAATGCGACAAAAATTTTATTTTCTTTGTTTTATAATGAGAGCAAAACGAATAAAACGGAGGGATATCATGGACTGGAAAGCACCAAAAAGCGTACGTCAGATAGGTGACACGAAAGGGAAGACGAAGATCTATGTAGAGGACTATGTGATGTCTTTTGCCAGAAGGATGTATAAAGAGAGAAAAGGTACAGAGCTGGGCGGTGTGCTTCTGGGACATCGTTTTTATCATGCCAGGGAAAAGGTATTTCTGATATCGGGAATGGTTTCCATCAAGGATTTTCATAAGCGGGAAAGTGACACATTTTCCCAGGAAATGTGGACAGGCATTTATACGGACATCAAAGAGAATTTTACAGATCTTGACATTGTGGGCTGGTACTATTCCGGGAAGAGCCAGAACAGGGATGGGATGGACAGGCTTCTGGAGATTCACCGGAGGAATTTTTCTGAGGGGGACAAGCTTCTTTATATATATGAAGAAAATGGAGCGGGAGATGATTTTTATCTCTATGAAAACAGCGGTTTTTGCCGCCAGACGGGATATTACATATATTATGAGAAGAATCCGGAGATGCGCAATTATATGATGGAGGAAGCAAACCGGTTTGTGCATATCGTGGAGCAGGAGGATGACCGGGTACTCCGGAATATCCGGGGAGTTCTCCGGGAAAACGAAGAAAAGAAAAAACAGGATGAGGGAAAATGGACCTACGGACTGGCAGCGATGGTGGTTGTGCTGGGACTGGCGCTGGCAGTTGTGGCATGGGGCAATAAAAACGGCCTTACGGAACTCAAAGATCAGATCACAGGGCTCCAGACCGCTGTGATGGGAGTGAGAAATAAGGATAAAAAGACGACGGTAGAAACCATCGGCAGCGGTGTGGTCAGCGGAAATGCTGTGGCGGGGGCGAGCAGTGCCGCAGTTTCCGGAGCAGCCGCGGCTCCCGAAGTGCCGGCAGCTGCGGTATCCCAGGGCGGCGTAGAAGGAGGACAGCCGACACAGTGACCTGGTTCGGCGGCAGGATTCAGAGCCATGCCGTCAGGCTATATGGAAGAATCCGATTGAAAAAAGAGAATTCATATGGTATACTGTCGAATAGATAGTGATTTGGATATCGGGAACGGGGTGAATCTGGCACATGTATGATTTTTCTGAGAAAGAGTTTGAAGATGAAAGAAAGAGAAAAAAAAGACGTCGTTTCCGGATCCTGGTTATTTCCATAGGGGCTGCTCTGGTCATTGGAATTGCCACGATTGTAACCGTATCCTATTACTATATGAACCGTTCTTTTTCCGGCTATGATGTGGTGGGTGAAATTTCCAGGACGGACAGCAATAATGTGACCTACCGTTCTTTTCAAAATAAACTTTTAAAGTACAGCCGCGACGGGATCTCCCTTCTCGACGGAAGTGGAAAGACATTGTGGAACGGCGGATATGAGATGGAGAATCCGCTGGTAGATGTATGCGGGGATTATGTGGCTGTAGCAGATATCGGCGCCAAGAAATTTTATGTGTACAATGGCAATGATCCAGGTGTGGAGATGGAGATGACTTTTCCCATCGGACGGCTGAAGGTGGCCGCTAACGGGAAGGTGGCGGTGCTGCTTCACGATGTGGATTCGGATGTGATCAATATATACGATCCTTACAACAAGGTAGAGCCGTTGAAGGTAGAAGTGCCCACCAATGTGACAGACAATGGCTATCCGCTGGATTTTGACATATCTCCGGACGGTGACAGCCTGGTGGCTGCGTATATGCTTGCCAGCGGAGGCATGGAGAATAAAGTCTGTTTTTATAATTTTACCGAAGTCGGCCAGGACCAGAATACCCTTGTGGGAGGAAAATCATTTGAAAAGAATATGATATCCTGTATCGAATTTATCGGAGAGGACGAGGTTGCTATCTGCCATGAAAATGGTTTTTCCTTCTTTGAAAATATGAAAAAGCCGGAAATGATATTTGAAAAAATATTTGACAAAGAGATCAAAAGCCTGGCATATGATGAGGATCATTTGCTGGTGCTTACGGGAAATGCCGGCAGTACAGAAGATCAGTCAGTACATCTGTTTTCTTTTCGGGGAAAGGAAGAGATGTCGGAAAAGATAGGCTATAAATATACAGATATCCTGATGGCGGATCAGGAAATTATCTTCACCGATGATCAGAGCTGTCATATATTAAGGAAGAATGGAAAAGAAAAATTTTCCTTTGATTTTGAAAAAAAATACGAATATTTTTTTCCCGCACAGAGAGACAATCAGTACTTTTTGCTGGATGGGACCACGATCAAGATCATTAAGATCGGGTGATCGACGCAGGGAAATGAAAGGAGAAAAGACTTATGTCAGGAAAATTGCAGGGACAGATACTTGAAATACTTTTGGTGGTAGTCATACTTTGCTGTATTTTGATCGGATCGAACCACGGACTGCTTCTCAGCCTGTACAATGTGGTTAAGAATCTTCTCATCATCGCGGCGACTATCGGCATTGCGCCGGTCATTGTAAACCGGCTTCCTGATAAGATGACGGCGAAAGAAGGGATTGCATATATCATAGCGCTTTTTGTGGCTGTTATCGTGTTTAATATTGTTGCCCGTTTGTTGCAGATCATTGGCGACACACCGGTTATTGGAGGGCTGAATAAGCTGGGGGGGGCGTTCTTTGGTGTGATCACGGGGCTTTTTGTGGTTTGGAGTATCCTGGCGATTCTGGGAGCATTACAGGAATATGAATGGATCGGTGAGCTTGTAAAGGCAGCCAGAGGCAATGAAAGGGTCATGTGGTTTCAGAACTGCAATCCCATCCCCAGTGTCCTGAAAAGGTTTGATTTTCCAGTACTTTGATAGAAATTTCATCATAAATCTTAAAAACACCCTTGACAAACGCGTGCAAGGGTGTTATCTTTAATTTAGTCAATGATTAGCACTCGATATTGTTGAGTGCTAACAAAGGAAGTGATTACATGGTATTGGATGAGCGGAAGCAGAAGATTCTGGAAGCCATCATCCATAATTACATGGAGAGCGGGGAGCCGGTGGGCTCACGAACCGTATCCAAGTATACAGATCTGAATCTGAGTTCCGCGACGATCCGGAATGAAATGGCGGATCTGGAGGAAATGGGATATATTCTCCAGCCCCATACGTCAGCGGGAAGGATTCCTTCTGATAAAGCTTATCGTCTCTATGTAGACACAGTTCTCAAGAATAAGGAAAAAGAAGTAGACGATATGAAGGGAGTGCTGATCGAGAAGGCGGATAAGATCGATCTGCTTTTGAAACAGGTAGCGAAGCTGCTGGCTGAGAATACAAATTACACTACCATGGTTTCCAAACCGAGATATGAACATAAGAAGATTAAATTCATTCAGCTGAATCAGATTTCTGACGTGCAGCTTCTTGTGATCATTGTCCTGGATAATAACCATGTAAATAACAAATTTATTGATCTGGCATACCCGATTGACGACAATATTGTCTCACAGTTGAATTTCCTTATAAATGCAGCCCTGAATGGTCTGGATGTGACAGAGATCAATCTGGCGATCATGCAGGACATCAAAGAAAAGGCTGGTGAATACGGGGATCTTGCTTCCAGTATTCTCGACTGTATCGGAGAAGCGCTGAATGATGAAGAGGCATCGGAGATTTATACATCCGGTGCTACCAATATTTTGAAATACCCGGAACTCAGTGATAAAGAGAAGATGGTAGAATTATTATCCACCTTTGAGGAAAAGCAGAGGCTGGAAGCATGGGTCAATGATGAAGCAGATCCGGAAGAACATGGGATCCAGGTATATATAGGCGACGAGTCGCCAGTGGAAGCTATGAAAAACTGTTCCGTGGTGACAGCCACTTATAAGATCAAAGAAGGCGTTTATGGAAAGATAGGAATTGTCGGACCGAAGCGTATGGATTATGAGAAAGTGGTAGGAACACTGGAAAATTGTATGCAGCAGCTGGATGATATTTTCAAATCCAAGGAATGATAGATGGAAAGGCGGTAGAGAACGTGGCAGAGGAAAATGTGAAGGAGCAGATAGACAACGGGAACGATACGGAAGAGGTCGCTGCGGAAGAAAAAGCAGAGGATATCCAGAAGGAAGAGGATCTGACGTCTGGTGAAGAGGCGGTACCGGAAGCAGAGGAAAAGAAAGATCCCAAGGCTGCGGTGAAGGAAAAAAAGAAAAAGAGAAAAGATAAAAAAGATGAAAAGATCGAGGAATTAAATGACCGGCTTCTGCGCAATATGGCAGAGTTCGAGAATTTCAGAAACCGCTCAGAAAAGGAAAAGACATTGATGTTTGAGATCGGCGCCAAATCCGTCGTTGAAAAGATTCTTCCAGTGGTGGATAATTTTGAACGGGGGCTGGGGGCAGTTACCGAAGAGGAAAGAGAGAATGCCTTCATCAAGGGCATGGAAGCGGTGTATAAGCAGTTTTCCACGGTGCTAGAAGAGATTGGGGTTGTCCCCATTGAGGCAGTGGGAAAAGAATTTGACCCGAATCTCCACAATGCAGTGA
>CAMTDY010000086.1 GCA_947070915.1 uncultured Roseburia sp. | reverse complement strand
ATATAATGGTAAAATGATGCTGAATGCAGGGTCAAAGGTCATAAAATTATCAGTTAAGAGTATCGGGCAGCGCCAGAATAAAAACGGGAAAGGACGTGCAGAAATTGGGAATACCTGTGAAACTTGAGGTTTTTGAGGGACCTCTCGATCTCCTTCTTCATCTGATCGAGAAAAACAAAGTAGATATCTATGATATTCCTATCGTCCTTATCACAGAGCAGTACTTGGACTATGTCCGCCAGATGGATACGAAGGATATGGATGTCATGAGTGAGTTTCTTGTGATGGCAGCTACCCTTGTCCGTATCAAATCCAAGATGCTTCTTCCGCCGGAGGAAGAAGAGGAAGAGGAGTACGAGGATCCCCGTCAGGAACTGGTGGAGCGGATCCTAGAATATAAAATGTATAAATATGCCTCTTTTGAATTGAAAGACCGTCAGTTAGACGCCGGACGCATGATCTTTAAAGAACCCTCGATCCCGGAGGAGATCCGGGACTTCAAGGAGGAGGTGCCCATCGAGGAACTGCTGAGTGATGTGACACTGGCAAAATTACAGGGCATTTTCAATTCTGTAATGAAAAAACAGGTGGACAAGATCGATCCGATCCGAAGCAAGTTTGGTGAGATTGAGAAAGAGGAGATCAGTCTGGAAGACCACATCGTATTTCTGGAGGATTATGCCAGACAGAACGGAACCTTTAGCTTTAGGAAAATTCTGGAAAATGGAAGGGGCAAAACCTATGTGATTGTGACATTTCTGGGGATACTGGAGATGATGAAGATGGGGAAACTCTCCATTGTGCAGGAAAAAATATTTGATGATATTCTGATTACATATCATCCGACGGAGAAAGAGAGGACACAGGTTTGAATATAAAAGAATTGGAAGCGGTCATAGAGGCGATATTATTTACGATGGGGGAGGCCGTTGAGGTGGAGCGGATCGCCGCCGCTGTGGAGCACGATGAGGATACGGTCCGCAGACTGATCCGCAATATGATGACCCGCTATGAGGAATCAGACCGGGGGATCCGTATCATTGAATTGGATGGTTCATTTCAGCTCTGTACCAAACCGGAGATGTATGAATATCTGATCAAGGTGGCCCACGTGCCCAAAAAACATGTGCTCACGGATGTGATGCTGGAGACCCTTTCGATCATTGCCTACAAGCAGCCCATCACAAGGCTGGAGATTGAGAAGATCCGGGGAGTAAAATGTGACCATGCCGTTAATAAGCTGATCGAATACAATCTGATCTGTGAAGCGGGCAGGCTGGATGCGCCAGGACGGCCCATTCTTTTTGCCACGACGGAAGAGTTTCTGAGGTATTTTGGCATTGAATCCCTGGAAGAGCTGCCGATCCTGAATCAGGAGACTATTGATAACTTTAAGGAAGAGGCGGAGCGGGAAGTGATGCGGGAGCTTCAGGAAGCGGAGACAGAATAAAGACGTTCGCGGGCGGAGCCCATGGCTTGTGCCGTTTGCGTAAAAAATACCCGGTACAGATTTCTGCCCTGAGCAGAAATCTGTACCGGGTATTTTTAATGGAAGATTATTTATAATCCACCAGATCCACATAAAATTTTCTATAATCAGTTCGTTTTTCCCTGGTTGCTGCGATGGCAGTCCTGGGATGCTGATTCAGCTGTCCCGTGAGGAGATATGGGATATCGTATCCCCAGATCACGCCCTGTTCTTTCAGGGGCAGGATTTCTTTTTCCAGGACATCCAGGATTGGCAGGATATTGTATTTCGGATTTTTCAAAAATCCAAGAAGGCTCTCGCTGGCACAGTTTCCGGCACCGCGTCCCATGCCGCTGACGGTCACATCCAGATAGCTGACGCCGCGGGACAGTGCTTCGATGGTATTGGCAAAAGCGAGCTGCTGATTGTTGTGGGCATGGATCCCTACATATTTATGATATTTTTCTGCATAGGCAAGGTATTTGTCCGCCAGTTTTCGCATCTGTTCAGGATAGATGGCGCCGTAGCTGTCTACGATATAGATTCCATCGGCATTGCTGTGGCCGATCAGTTCCAGAGCCTCAGCGATATCGGTATCGTTGTCGTTGGAGATCGCCATGATGTTGATGGTGGTCTCGTAGCCTTTTTCATGACAGTACTCTACCATTTCAATGGCAGCCGGGATGGTGTTGATGTATGTAGCCACGCGTACCAGATCGATCACACTGTCGCTCCGGTCAATGATGTCCCGTTTATAATCGGTACGCCCCACATCTGCCATCACAGCAATCTTCATATCCGAATCGTTGTCGCCCACGATCCGGCGGATATCACTTTCATCACAGAATTTCCAGGGTCCAAAATCCGCTTTTGGGAAAATATCATAGGATGCTTTATAACCAAACTCCATATAATCCACACCGGCTTTGATGTTAGCCTGATACAGGTTTTTTACAAACTCGTCGGTGAAACGAAAATCATTAACCAGTCCGCCGTCGCGGATTGTTGCGTCTACCACCCGTACATCCGGACGGTAGGAAAGTATTGTTCCTTTTGTCTTCATGTGAAAAACCTCCTTCGTTAGGATTCTATTGTAACAGAAAAAACTTCTTATGAAAAGGAAAAAGTTTGTATAATTAAAAAAAGTATGCTATAATGAGGAACGAATCTGGGGTTTCCAGAAGAAACCCTTTACATAAAAATGACTGCGTCCTAAGAGCAGTAAAACGGAGGTAAGAAGACAATGGACTACAAGAAAGCTGGAGTTGACATTGAAGCGGGCTACAAGGCGGTTTCATTGATGAAGGAGCACATTGCATCCACCATGAGACCGGAAGTGCTCACGGATATCGGAGGTTTTTCCGGTGCATTTTCCATGAAAAAATTTGTGGGAATGGAAGAGCCGACCCTGGTGTCCGGTACAGATGGTGTCGGAACAAAGCTTAAGATCGCGTTTTTACTGGACAAACATAATACCATCGGCATCGACTGTGTGGCCATGTGTGTAAACGATATCGCATGTGCTGGCGGAGAGCCTTTGTTTTTCCTGGATTATGTTGCCTGTGGGAAAAATGAGCCGGAAAAGATCGCGAAGATCGTCAGTGGTGTGGCAGAGGGCTGCCGGCAGTCCGGTGCGGCGCTGATCGGCGGGGAGACCGCGGAGATGCCAGGTTTTTATCCTGTGGATGAATACGATCTTGCTGGTTTTTCTGTAGGAATTGTGGATAAAAAGGATATGATCACAGGAAAGGAGCTGGTTCCGGGAGATGTTCTGGTGGGCATGGCTTCCTCGGGAATCCACAGCAATGGTTATTCCCTGGTACGTCAGGTGTTCAGCATGAATACCGAGGCCTTGAACAGAACTTATGAAAGTCTGTCCGGAACGCTGGGAGAAACTCTTCTTACCCCGACAAAGATATATGTAAAAGCATTGAGAGCCATTAAGGATGCCGGTGTGAAGATCAAGGCATGCAGCCATATCACCGGCGGCGGATTTTATGAAAATATTCCCCGGATGCTCAAAGAAGGCACCCACGCAGTGATCGAAAAGGGAAGTTTTGTGATTCCTCCAATCTTTGGCATGCTGGCCAAGGATGGAAATGTGTCAGAAGAGGCGATGTACAATACCTACAATATGGGAGTCGGCATGGTGACTGCTGTGGATAAGGCAGATGTGGATGGGGCAGTGGCAGCCATCCGGAGCGCCGGTGAGGTTCCGTATATAATAGGTGAAATCGTTGAAGGAGAGAAAGGCATTACCATCCAATAGGCGAATTAAACTTCCAATTTATTATTTGTTGTGCTTGGGCAGCATTTTGGAAAGGATGAAGGAGAGATGACAAAGACAGCGGTACTCGTTTCCGGTGGAGGAACCAACCTGCAGGCGATCCTGGACTGTCATAGGGAAGGAAGGATCACCAATACAGAAATCAGCCTGGTGATCAGTAATAAACCAGGAGCTTATGCACTGGAGCGCGCGTCCGGTTTTGGCGTAAGGGGCACAGTGATCTCGCCGAAAGATTATTCTACAAGGGAAGAATACGGAGAGATGATGATCCGGTGCCTGGAGAAAGAGAAGATTGATTTGGTTGTCCTGGCAGGATTTCTTGTGATTCTGCCCGAAAATTTTGTAAAGCATTTCGATGGAAGGATGATCAACATCCATCCATCCCTGATCCCTTCCCACTGTGGACCGGGGTATTATGGATTAAAAGTACATGAGAGTGTGCTGGCACGGGGCAACAAGGTGACAGGAGCCACGGTCCATTTTGTCAATGAGATCCCGGACGGAGGTCCGATCATCAGCCAGAAAGCGGTGGAAGTCAGGGACGATGACACCCCGGAAATTCTGCAGAAACGGGTGATGGAACAGGCAGAGTGGAAAATTCTGCCCCAGGCCATTGACGATATCGCCAACGGACGGATCCGGATCGTGGATGGAGTCGTGAAACATCAAAATTAATTTAAATATGGAGGAAAATCAGATGAAAGTACTCATTGTAGGAAGCGGTGGGCGCGAACATGCCATTGCGGACAGTGTGGCAAAGAGCAGCCAGGTGGATAAGATCTATTGTGCGCCGGGCAATGCGGGAATCGCCGGATTGGCAGAGTGCGTAAATATCCAGGCCATGGAATTTGAGCGTCTGGCAGATTTTGCCCAGGAAAACGAGATCGGTCTGACCATCATCGGGATGGATGATCCGCTGGTGGGAGGCATTGTGGATGTCTTTGAGGAGCGCGGGCTCCGGGTGTTCGGACCACGCAAAAATGCAGCGATCATCGAGGGGAGCAAGGCATTTTCCAAAGATCTCATGAAAAAATATGGGATCCCTACAGCAGCCTATGAAAATTTTGATACCCCGGAGGTGGCACTTGCTTATCTGGAGACTGCCAAAATGCCCATCGTGCTCAAGGCGGACGGGCTTGCTCTTGGTAAGGGCGTGCTGATCTGCAATACGCTGGAGGAGGCAAAGGAAGGCGTTAAGACGCTGATGCTGGACAAGCAGTTTGGTGACGCCGGAAACCGCATTGTGATCGAGGAATTTATAACAGGGCGGGAAGTATCGGTTCTCTGTTATTGCGATGGGACCCACATCAAGCCGATGACCAGTGCCCAGGACCACAAGAGGGCTAAGGACAATGACGAAGGATTAAATACCGGAGGCATGGGAACCTTTTCCCCGACGCCTTTCTATGATAAAGAGATTCAAAAATTCTGCGAGGAAAAGGTGTTCCAGCCCACGATGGATGCCATGAAAGCAGAAGGCAGGGATTTTGTGGGAATCCTGTTTGTGGGGCTTATGCTCACATCGGATGGTCCGAAGGTACTGGAATACAATGCCCGGTTTGGTGATCCCGAAGCGCAGGTGGTGCTGCCCCGGATGAAAAATGACATTGTGGATGTGATGAACGCCTGCATCGACGGAAAACTGGAGGAGATCGATCTGCAATTTGAGGACAATGCGGCGGTCTGTGTCGTTCTGGCTTCCGAGGGTTATCCGGAGCATTACGAAAAAGGAAAAGTGATTTCAGGCTTTGAGAACTTTGAGGGCAGGGAGGGCTATTATGTGTTCCATGCTGGCACAAAGTTTGAAGGGGACCAGATCGTCACCAACGGAGGACGTGTCCTGGGCGTGACTGCCAAGGGAGCAGATCTGAAGGAGGCGAGAAAGAACGCCTATGCCGCCACAGAGTGGATCACTTTCGAGAATAAGTATATGAGAAATGATATAGGTAAGGCGATCGACCAGGCATAGTATCCGAGGGAAGGAACAAGATCGCCCCGGCGATTAACCAGGTAAATAATTAATTAAAAAGGAGATAGATTATGTATTCATTTGAAGAAGTTAAAAAAGCGGATCCGGAGCTTGCCAAGGCGATGGAACTGGAAACCGGCAGACAGAATGACCACATCGAGCTGATCGCATCGGAGAACTTTGTCAGCAAAGCCGTTATGGCAGCGATGGGAAGCACCTGTACCAATAAGTATGCAGAAGGATATCCGGGCAAGAGGTATTATGGCGGCTGCCAGTATGTGGATATGGTGGAAGATCTGGCAAGGGACCGCGCCAAAGAGCTGTTTGGCTGCACTTACGCCAATGTTCAGCCCCATTCCGGCGCCCAGGCAAATATGGCAGTTTTCTTTGCCCTTGTAAAACCAGGTGAGACCGTGATGGGAATGAATCTGGATCACGGCGGACATCTTTCCCATGGAAGTCCGGCAAATATTTCAGGAACCTATTATAATATTGTTCCTTATGGAGTAAACGACGAGGGATTTATTGATTATGACGAGGTGGAGCGCATCGCAAAAGAATGCAGGCCGAAAATGATCATCGCTGGAGCCAGTGCTTACTGCCGTAAGATTGATTTTAAGAGATTCCGTGAGATCGCAGATGAAGTGGGCGCATTCCTGATGGTGGATATGGCACATATCGCAGGGCTGATCGCAGCCGGTGTGCACGAGAGCCCGATCCCCTACGCCCATGTGACTACCACCACCACTCATAAAACCCTCCGCGGTCCCCGCGGCGGCATGATTCTTTCCAGTGAAGAATTTGCCAATGAATATAAGTTGAACAAATCTATTTTCCCTGGCATTCAGGGCGGACCTCTGATGCATGTGATCGCTGCCAAGGCAGTCTGCTTCAAGGAAGCACTGGATCCAAGCTTTAAGGAATACGGTAAAAATATTGTGGCGAATGCCCAGGCACTCAGCAAAGGGCTGATGAACCGCGGTATTGATATTGTTTCCGGCGGCACAGACAACCACTTGATGCTGGTAGATCTGGTGAAGAAGGGACTGACTGGCAAGCAGGTAGAGGCATGGCTGGATGAGGCAAATATCACAGCCAACAAAAATACCATTCCCAACGATCCACAGAGTCCATTTGTGACCAGTGGTATCCGTCTCGGTACGGCAGCGGTGACGACACGTGGCATGAATACGGAGGATATGGATCAGATCGCGGATGCCATCGCGATGCTCATTGATGATGTGGAAGCAAACAAATCGAAAGCAATGGAGATCGTGAAGACGCTGACAGACAAGTATCCGTTGTACTAATACTATAGTACCAGTGATGTGCATCATCACATCCTGTTGTGCTCGCCGCAGAAGAAATTTCAAAAAGGGAGGTGCTGGCACATTTTAGCTTTGTACTACAACAAACTAAAATGTGCCAAGGCAGATGGAACAACAGAAGAAAACATGGCAGCTTATCGTTTATGCCATCCTTTTTCTGGCTGCTGTACTTGTTTTGTTTTTTATATACACAACACAGAACAGGGGACGTATCCAGGAACAGAATAGAATTTATGCGGAAGACTGTGCGCGACAGACGGCAAACCGTATTGAGAGTGAATTTAATAATGGGATCCAGCGCATCCAGAATGTTGCTTATCTGGTCAGTAACAACGGAAACCTTTCCGAAGTTAACATGCAGATGCTGAAGGAACTGGAAGATAATACGACCTTTGATGCCATCCGTTTTACCAATGCAGACGGAATCAATCTTGCATCGAACGGGGAAACCAACGACAGCTCCGACAGAAATTATTTTGCCAGTGGAATGAGGGGGGAGAGCGGTCTAGAGACGGTAGAAGAGTCCAGGCTCACAGGAAAACCTATGATGGTTTTTTATGCCCCGGTGTACCATGATGGAAAAGTGGCCGGAATGTTTTTGGGATTGTACTTTGCGGAAGATTATCTGAGGGATATGCTGAATACCAGTTATTTCGGTGAAGCTGCGGATGTGTTTTTGTGTACCCAGGAGGGCAGGGTCATTGCCAGTTCCGACTCTTCATCTTATGGTGTTGACCTGGTGGATGACCTGACTGGGTCCGGAGTGATTGATTCGGAAGCTGCCCAAAAAGCCCGGTCTGTGTTTACGGATGGAGGCGAGGCTGCACTTCTGTGCAGAGAGGGCTATAAAACAGACAATCTCTGTGTCATTAACCTGCCGAAGTATCGCTATGTTCTTGCACAGGCATTTCCCAAGAATGTCACACAGGGGATGGTGAACAGGGCAAATAAGGCAGGCGTGATGTTAGAAACCTGCTTGCTTGTTCTTTTTGTACTCTATATCGTTTTTCTGGTGATCCGCGCAGGAAGACGGAGAAAACAGCTGGAGATTGAGAATAAAATGATTGGAGATGTGCTCCGCGGCGTAAATATTCTTTTTTCTTCCCGCTACCTTATTGTGGATCTGGAACATGACTGTTATTCCTACATGGCAGGAATCGGGCCTCTGAATAGCAGTATTCCGATGGAAGGCGTATACAGTGAGTTCATAAAGTTTCACACTGCAGATATCATTGGGGAAGAGGAGAAGAAAGCATTTTCCCAATTTGCCCAGATCGATACGCTGAAAGAGATGCTTACATCGAAAGATTTTGCAGTGCATGAGTGTCATGTTTCCCGTCAGGGGAAAGAGGATTGGGAACATCTTCTGGTGGCATGTCTGGAGAGAAAGGATGGACTGCCGGTCAGAGTTTTATATACTCGGCAGAACATTACAGAACTGAAGGAAAAAGAGCTGCGTGGACAGCGGGAACGGGCAGTATTAAACAGAAAAGACCGACAGTACAGGATTGCCATTATGTCAAATTCTTTCAGTACTTTTGAGTGTAATTTGACAAAAGACCGCATAGAACAGGACGTTACCAGAGTATATAATGGGAGAGAGATTTCCCTGCTGGAACAGGCAGGACTGTCGGCTCCCTGTAAAGTTTCCACGTGCTTTGAAAGCTGGAAACAGTTTGTGCTGCCGGAATCCCAGGAAGATTATACTGCAGTTGTAAATGTGGAATATCTGAAAAACCAGTACGAGCGGGGAAATAAGGAAGTGGATGTGGATTATTGGGCAGGATTGGAGCAGGAAGCATCCATGTGTGTCCGCCAGTCCTTTATCATGACCAGTGACGAGGATACCGGGGATCTGATCGCCATGGTAGTTTCCAGAGACATCACGGAACAGGTCAGAAAGCAGCGGGAACAGACGCAGGCCCTGCAGGATGCCCTGATGCAGGCACAGCATGCCAATCAGGCGAAGACTACGTTCTTGTCGAATATGAGCCATGATATACGTACGCCGATGAATGCTATTATCGGTTTTGCTACGATTGCTGCCAGCCATATGGAACGCACCGACCAGGTAAGGGACTGCCTGCAGAAGATCCTTTCCTCCAGCAACCATCTGCTGGGACTGATCAACGACATCCTGGATATGAGCCGCATCGAAAGTGGAAAATTACAGATTCATAACCAGGAATGTAATATTCCGGAATTGATGCATAACCTGGTAAATATTATCCAGCCACAGGTAAAAGCAAAACAGCTGGAAATGTTTATTGATACCTTTGAGGTGACCAATGAAGATGTGATAGCGGATCCGCTGAAACTAAATCAGATTTTTATTAATCTGATGGGGAATGCCGTCAAGTATACCCCTGCTGGAGGGACCGTGAGTTTCCGTATCATACAGCATACCACTTTTAAGCATGGGTGGGGCGAATATTCTTTTGTCATTAAAGATAATGGAATCGGTATGTCAAAGGAGTTTGTGGAACATATTTTTGAGCCTTTTGAGCGTGAATCCACTGCCACAAGAAGCGGTATACAGGGCGCCGGCCTTGGAATGGCTATCACGAAAAACATCATCGATATGATGGGGGGAGAGATTACGGTTGAAAGTGAAGTCGGAAAAGGCAGCACTTTTACGGTCAGGCTTTCACTGCAGCTTCAGGATGTTGAAAAGAGTGCTGAACAGATCAAGGCTCTGGAGGGGCTTCGTTCTCTGGTGGTGGATGACGACTTCAATGTCTGTGACAGCGTGAGCAAGATGTTGAAAAATATCGGACTGCGCTCGGAATGGACCACCTCCGGCAGGGAGGCGGTATACCGTGCCAGGTCTGCCTGTGAAGAGGGAGATCCTTACCATACTTATATCATTGACTGGCAGATGCCGGAAACCAGTGGAATTGAAACGGCAAGGAAGATCCGCAGTGTGGTGGGGGATGATACACCGATCATCATTTTAACTGCCTATGACTGGACGGATATAGAAGAAGAGGCGATGGAGGCGGGAGTTACTGCCTTTTGTGCCAAACCTCTTTTTATGTCAGATCTGAAGACGGCTCTGTTGGCGGCAAACAATCTTAGCGGCTCTGCACCGTCGTCAACGAAAACGGTCTGGACGCAGATAGATTACAGCGGAAAGCGTCTGCTGCTGGTGGAAGATGTTGAGCTGAACAGGGAACTTGCGCAGGTTATTCTGGAAGAAGCCGGCTTCACGATCGAATCGGCGCCGGATGGTACCGATGCGGTCTCAATGGTAGAAAAATCAGAAGAAGGATATTATGACGCAGTTCTGATGGATGTACAGATGCCGGTTATGAATGGTTACGAGGCCACGAAGGCAATCCGGGCACTGCACCGTAAAGATGTGAGAAACCTTCCGATCATCGCCATGACGGCAAATGCAATGGAGGAAGATAAAGAGGCTGCACTTAAAAGCGGTATGAATGCGCACATCGCCAAACCACTTGACATTGAAGTACTCATGAGTACTTTACAACAGTTTATACAATGACAGTAAAGAAAGGACTTCATCGGAATTCAGATGGAGTCCTTTCTCTTTCTCACTCGCGCTCTATCCCCACAAACTCATTTTTCCCCAGGTCGTAATATCCAGAAATAGAACTATACTCTTCCTCTTCGTCAGAATCCTTTTCATACAAGGTATAACATCTGCCATGGTCAAAGGTAGTTACTTCATAACCGGTCTTCCGCAGCCATTCTGACAGCTGGCGTTCATAATGGGGTGTCTGATCACCCTCCAGGTTTATAGAAAATACAAATTTGTTCTCGTAATCCATCAGGAATAATATACTTTCGTCTATGAAAAACGACTTCCAGCTAAAATCATATCCATCCAGATATTCCATGTTATCCTTATAAATACCGCTTTTTTTGTATGCCTCTTTCCATTGTTCGTCCTTCATAAACAGCTGTTTTTCCTCCGTCAGGCAGTCATAGATATAGAGAGAAGCGGTATGGTCTGGAGCTTCCCCCGCGTCTTTGCCCTTACCCGGCTGGCAGGTGTCGCAGCGCTCATAGATGATCTGATGTTTTTTACCATAACCTGTGGAGATATAAGCTCCGTGGGCCATCTCGTCTACCAGTGTCAGATGGTCAGACCCAAGCTCATATACATACAATCCATCGTATTTGCACTGAAACAGTATATACCCGTCACACATGCAGTCCTCGATATAAGTAATATCGTTTGGCATCCCTTTTTTATCTTCGGGGTTATTTTTGAGCTTGACATATTTTCCCGTCCTGCGGTCAAAAACTTTAAAGCTATAGTAGCAAGTGATATAGACGATCTGATTGGCGTCCGCATAAAAGTCTCCGCCCCAGCCCACCGATTCGTCTTCCAGAATAAAGGAAGCGTGTTCGGGGTGCGGTACATCTCCTTCCGGCTTTTTTTCAATCGGGATACTCCATAACTGAGATTAGCAGGCAGAAAACAGCACAGAAAATCTAATTTGCAATTTGACCTTATCCTATAATCGTGGTAAAATCTCGTCTTTGACACTTATAGAAACGGAAAATGGTCGTAACCCTGCTTATAGCAAGGGATGCGGCCATTTCTTTCATGGAATCGATGTGTGCTATTTTTCTTTTAGATTGTTTTTTGTGTTCTTGATGATGCTTCTCATGCTGGATTTTGAGATGAATTCATAGTCAGTATGAAAGCCAAAAATCTTATGCAATGCATCTGTGATGTTAGTTCTTTTGTAAGAAGGTATGTAGCCACTTTCCCTTGAAAGCAGGGTCATCTGCATTGAGCGGAGTGTATTTAAGATCTGTTCAC
>CAMTDY010000085.1 GCA_947070915.1 uncultured Roseburia sp. | reverse complement strand
TCCTCTGGTACAGGCATAAAAAAATCTTGTATCTGTGAAAAAATTATTATATAATATTTTTGATATTATTATAAGGAGGAATGACACATGTCATATGTAGATGAGGTATTGGCTCAGCTGATCGAAAAGAATCCTGCCGAGCCAGAGTTCCATCAGGCAGCCAAAGAGGTTCTGGAATCTCTTCGTCCTGTTGTGGAGAAGAATGAAGAAAAATTTCGTAAAGATGCGTTGTTAGAGCGTCTCACCAATCCGGAAAGACAGATCAAGTTCCGGGTGCCATGGGTAGATGATAACGGGAATGTTCAGGTAAACACCGGTTACCGTGTACAGTTTAACAGTGCCATTGGACCGTATAAAGGTGGTCTTCGTTTCCATCCTTCTGTAAATCTTGGAATCATCAAATTTCTCGGATTTGAGCAGATTTTTAAGAATTCCCTCACAGGTCTTCCGATTGGAGGAGGAAAAGGCGGATGTGATTTTGATCCCAAAGGAAAATCTGATAGAGAAGTTATGGCATTCTGCCAGAGCTTTATGACAGAACTGCAGAGACATATTGGTGCAGACACCGATGTACCTGCCGGAGATATCGGTGTAGGTGCAAGAGAGATCGGTTTCATGTACGGACAGTATAAGAGGATCCGTAATTGCTATGAAGGCGTCCTGACAGGAAAGGGACTGACTTTTGGCGGTTCTCTGGCAAGAACAGAGGCGACCGGATATGGTCTTCTGTACTATACGGAAGAAATGCTTAAATGCAACGGCATTGATATCGCCGGAAAGACCATTGCAGTCAGTGGTTCTGGTAATGTTGCCATCTATGCAACCCAGAAAGCACAGCAGCTGGGCGCTAAAGTTGTCACGGTTTCTGATTCTACCGGCTGGGTATACGATCCGGAAGGAATCGACGTTGCGCTTCTGAAAGAAGTAAAAGAAGTAAATCGTGCAAGACTGACAGAGTATGCGGAGAAGAGATCTTCTGCCCAGTATCATGAAGGAAAAGGCGTATGGTCTGTGAAGGTAGATATTGCCCTTCCTTGTGCAACCCAGAATGAGCTTCTGATCGATGATGCCAAAGCGCTGGTAGCAAACGGTGTACTGGCTGTGGCAGAGGGCGCAAATATGCCTACCTCCATCGAGGCAACAGAATACCTGCAGGCAAATGGTGTGCTGTTTGCTCCTGGTAAGGCTTCCAATGCCGGCGGCGTGGCTACATCCGCTCTGGAGATGTCCCAGAATAGCGAGAGACTGAGCTGGACATTTGAAGAAGTTGACAGCAAATTGAAAGATATCATGGTAAATATTTTCCATGCCTGTGATGATGCTTCCAAGAAATATGGTTTTGAGAAAAACTATGTGGCAGGTGCAAACATCGCCGGCTTTGAGAAAGTGGCAGAGGCAATGACCGCCCAGGGAATTGTCTAACCCGCAAATAAAATACATCGATCCTCACAGAGAGAAGACTTTCTGTGGGGATTTTTTTTGCTTGACGTCGCATTTCACAACCATGAAACAGCATTTCAGAACCTGCTTATTGTATTGGAAGAAGGAAAGTGGTAAAATATTATGTTCCAGGGGGGTGATCATGTGATCCGCATTGGGATCTGTGATGATGAAAAATATATGTCAGATAAGATCCGGGCAATGGTTTCCGGGTTTTTCCGTGAAAGGAATATAGAGATTTTAATTCTGCAGTTTTCTGGCGGGGAGGAATTGTTGGAATATGACAAACAGATCGATATTTTGTTTTTGGATATCCAGATGAAGGGGATCGACGGCGTGGAGACAGCAAAGAAGCTGCGCCGCCGCAATTTTAAAGGATTTCTGATCTTTATAACGGTTCTGAAAGAAATGGTATTTCAGTCCTTTGAGGTACAGCCCTATGATTATCTGGTAAAGCCGGTCGAAGAACAATATTTTGAAAAAATGATGGAGCGTCTTCTGGCTTCCATAAAAAATGCCAGGGAGGAAAATTTGCTTGTTCAAAAGGGATATGAGAGCCGTATTGTTCCAATCGGGGATATCGTTTTTTGTGAGATCATCGACAGAAAGATTTATCTGCATTTGGTGTCCTCCGAGGTGGTTGATTATTATGAACGGATCGAGAATCTGGAAAAAAAGCTGAACCATGGTTTCTTTCGCTGCCATAGGAGTTACCTGATCCATCTGAAATATCTGAAGGGATATAAAAATGGTACAGCATACATGGAAAACGGCAGGGAGATACCTGTGTCACGCCTGCGGGGCAAAGAATTTTCCAATGTGATCCTGCATTATATGAAATGTGAAAATGAATAGCGGAATGGTATGTTTTGCTTGACAGAATCTGCTAGACAGGAGGTTATGGGATGTCAGAACATATGATGGATTTTTTCAATATATTTGTAATGGGAAGCATACAGATCCTTATGGGGTTTTATTTTCTTATCCGGTTTTTGAAAAAGAGAGTAAAATGCCTGTATTTTTTCCTGTTTGCCACTGCCGGATTTGTTGTTATAAGTGGGATTTCCTCCGGAAGTGTTATTGAATTTGTGTTATATGTTCTTCTGCTTATTATTGGCGGGATTTTTATCTGTCATGGGGACTGGGAATCCGTTATATTATATGTGGCATTGACAACGGAGATCATGCAGCTGAGTTACGGAATAATAAATTCTCTTCTGACTATTTTATCCCCCTGGCTGTTCTCTTTTGATCAAAAGTGGCTGGGGATTGTAATTATGATATCTGGGAATCTGGCATCCTGTTTTTTGTCAGTTTTCTGTTATTGTATTGTGCTGCGTTATTTTTCTATTTATGAAATAACAAAAAAGAAATATGTGCTTCCCGTTTTATTACCTATCGTTATGATTTTTTTCATGGAACAGTATATTAGCTCTGTAATCTATGGGAACGTGAATATTGCAGATGAGAATGGAGCCGCATGGTATAAAAATCATATCCAGCTGCTCGTCATACAGTTCCTTGGAATGGTAAGTCTGTTCTGTATTATGTTTGCCTACAAGAAACTGCTGGAGAATTTTCATCTGAGTACAGAATTATCCCTGCTGGAACAGCAGGAACATTCGCTGAACCAGTATGTGGAGGAAGTAAAGGCCAGGTATGAAAAAACAAAGTCCTTCCGCCACGATATAAAAAATCATATATTTGTGGTTAAGGAGCTTTTGCAGAACGGAAGGCCAGAAGAGGCGATGGATTATATAGGAGATATGGAGAGCATGACGATGGAATTGTCATTTCCATGCAGCACGAATAATCCGGTAGTAGATATGCTGGTGGGAAATAAACTGGGAATGGCGGGCGTCTTGGGAATTGATGTCCATTGTTCCCTGATTCTTCCCTATCCTTGTCCGGTGCGCGATATCGACTTTTGTGTGATCCTCTCAAATGCCCTGGACAATGCCATCCATGCCTGCCAGCGTATGGTCTATGGAGAAGAAAAGTATATCCGGTTGACGGGGCGCATACAGGGAGATTTTATCTTACTGGAGGTTGAAAACAGCTTTCATCAGGGAGAAAATCCGCCTCAAAGGGGGACGGGTTTGTCCAATGTAAAAGCCGTGGCTGAAAAGTATCATGGCGCCATGAGTATAAAGACAGAGGGTGGCGTATTTTTTCTCAGCGTACTTCTGATCATTCCACAGCATTCAGAAAACAGTTCACAGCAAACCGATTTATTTGACGGGGCGGGCAGCCGAAGAAAATATTGAAGGGCAGAACATTTTGTGTGAATACGCCCTATCAAATAATTTCAAGGAGGCAGGCTTATGTCAATGAAAGTGAGTGGGAACTACAGTGATTCCAGAACCAGTTATGCAGAGCAGCTGAAAGCAGAACAATCCTTTGACCAGGCGGAAAAGGCAGGGAAAACAAATAAGGCGCAGAAGGATCCAGAGACGGCGGATAAAATACCGGTTCCACGTGATGAATATACCGGCAGTGAAAGTTCCGGGGAGAAACCAAGTGGTATGTATCATCTGGGACAGAATGAGGACGGAAGCCGGAAGATTGTTTTTGATGATCCGAAAAAATCCGGGGAAAAGTGTGTCGGCAATACGGATCAGGTGGACCGGGAGATCAAAAGGCTGAAAGAGAGACAACAGCAGCTGGAACAGCAGATCCAGACGGCTGCCGGAGATGAACAGAAAACCAGGGAACTGGAGAAAAAACTGGCGCAGATAGAGGGTGAATTGAGACAGAAAGATAATGATACATACCGGCGCCAGCATTCTTCATTTTCAATGTAGAACAAACAGAACTGTTGCGAAAGTAGTGAAGGGATAAAAAAACTACTGGAGCAGCAGTTTTTTCTTGAGACGATGGAAATTTGCGGTGTGTAATTCGTTAAGATGGCGAAAACAAAAGAAAACTCCCGGTTGTGACGGAAAACTCCCTGATATGATCGTTGCAGAGAAGAAAAAATTCTGTTAGAATTGATTCATAAGAAATTCTTCATTTCACCTATTTCTGAAAATCTATAATCGAATTTTTTCCAGACTCTAAAAAAGTGAAAAAAGGAGGTGCTTTCATCATCGAAGAATCTCTATAAAGATAAGCGAAAGGATGATAGAATGGAGTTAAAAAACTTTGCGGCGCTGATAGCCGTGGGAGCACAGGAACAACTAGGGGATCAATATGAAATATCGAATACGGTTACGATGAAAAATAATTCAACAGAGTATACTGGTATCATGTTTCAGAAAAAGTCAGAAAATCTGGCGCCGACGATCTATATTGAGGATTTATATGAAAGCTACAAAATTCAGGAAGTGACCATACAGGATGCGATCAAAGAAGTGATCGACCGCTATGAAAAAAGCATAAAAGGACTGCAGCGCATCCGCGGTCTGAATGTAGATTATGCCAGCTGTCAGGACAGGATTGTATATCGGCTGGTCTCCAGGGAAAGAAATTCATTTATACTGAAAGATATGCCTTACATACCTTTTCTGGATATGGCGATCACCTTTCATCTGGTGGTGTCCATCAACGATTCATGTATGCAGTCATTAAAGATTACCCGAGAACTGCAGCAGAGATGGGGGATCTCTGTGGAGCAGCTGCTAAAACTGGCGAAAAAAAACACGCAAGAACTTCTTCCGGCGCGGGTATGTGAACTGAGCCAGCTGGTGGAATGTTATATGAATCCCAAAGAATGGAAACTGGAACTGGAGGAGGATTTGACAAATGAAGAAAAAATGGATATGATAGTAGTCTCGAATGAACTTGGTATAAATGGTGCCTCGGTAGTTCTCTATGATGGGGTGATCAAAGAGATCGCCAATAAATATGAATCAGATCTGTACCTGCTTCCCAGCAGTATTCATGAAATGATCGTAGTACCCGTCGGGGAGGATGATCTTCAAAAGACGTTTTCATCTATGGTGGATAATATCAATCAAAGATATGTAGCTGAAGATGAAATTCTTTCAGACAGGGTATATACCTATCGCAGAGAGGAAAAGAAATTTGAGTGATCCAGGGCATGAAAAAAATGCACCAGGAGGGACTCGAACCCCCAACCAACGGCTTCGGAAGCCGCTACTCTATCCATTGAGCCACTGATGCATCTCTCTTATTATATACAACATTCGTTAAAAAGTAAAGAAGTTTTTTGTCTAGGAGGAAATTTTATGGGTGATTATATAATTCGGGCAGTTGCAGCGAAAGATCAGATCCGGTGTTTTGCCATAACTTCCAGGGAACTAGTAGAAGAGGCGAGGCATCGCCACAATACCAGTCCGGTGATCACGGCCGCACTGGGAAGGCTGCTGTCCGGAGGGGCGATGATGGGAGCCATGATGAAGGGGGAAAAAGATCTGCTGACCGTAAAGATCGATTGTTCTGGACCGGTGAAAGGAATTACCGTGACTGCAGATGCCAGAGGAAATGTCAAAGGATTTCCTCTGGTTCCCCAGGTCTCGCTCCCGGCGAGCAGCGCCGGAAAACTGGATGTGGGACGGGCTGTCGATCTGGGAGTTTTGACGGTGATCCGGGATATGGGGTTAAAAGAGCCTTACAGTGGAAGTATAAACCTTGTGTCCGGAGAGATTGCGGAGGACCTCACTTATTACTATGCCGTTTCAGAACAGACCCCTTCCTCTGTGGCTCTGGGGGTTCTCATGAACAAAGACAATACGGTACGGGAAAGCGGCGGCTATATGATACAGCTTATGCCGGAGGCGTCAGAAGAAGTTATCTCCGTACTGGAGGAACGCCTTAAAAATATTGAGCCGGTAACTAGCATGTACACAAAGGGATATACCCCGGAATCCATGCTGGAGTATATTCTGGAAGGATTTGACCTGGAGATCACAGAAAAGATCCCAGCCCGGTTTCATTGTGGGTGCTCAAAAGAAAGGGTGAGGAAAGCGCTTGCCGCCATAGGAAAAAAAGAACTGGAATCGCTGATCGAAGAAGGCATGCCTGTTGAGATGAACTGTCATTTCTGTAACTCAGATTATTCTTTTGAGATAGAAGAGCTCATCCGCATAAAAAACTCCTTAAAGTGATGGACAAATACGGGATAAATTGATATAATTTGTTTGGCACGATATCTTTTCAGTTTACAATAAAAGGATAAGAAGGTTGATTCTATGAAATTAAAATACAAAAAACTGATCATTGTTATTTCCATTGGAGCACTGCTCCTTAGTTTTTTGATCCTGACATTGATCCCCACGGGGGGAGAGAGTTCAAATCCGATTCAGGATGCCGCTCTTCCCAAATGTACCGATGAAAATATTATAAATCTGATCAACAGCTATTTTCAGGCAAAACGGGATGTCAATATGGAGATGATGGAGCCCCTGGTAAGTGATATAAATCAGATTGACCAGGAAAAGCTGATTACTCAGGCAGAATATGTGGAAGATTACCGGAATATCGTATGCTATTCCTTGAAAAATGAGGAGAATGGGGCGTTGCGTGTCTATATCCGCTATGACATGAAGCTGAAAAATATTGAGACGCTGGCTCCCTGTCTCAGCGGTGTGTATGTGACAGTAGGTTCTGATGGTAAGAATCTGATCTATCTGAGTGCTTTGGAAGAGCACGAGGAAGAATTTATTCTGGCGGCGGATAAGAACTCGCATGTAGTAGAACTTCAGGAAGAAGTTGCCCGTAAACTGCAGGAGGCGATCAATGCAGATGAGGGGTTCAAACAGCTTTATCAGAAAATGGACCAGGAAATTGCGATGTTTGCGGGTAAGAATGGAGAGCCGGAAGCAGCGGCCACACCAGCGCCGGATCCCAATGCAGCAGCTCAGCCGACGCCAGATCCGAATGCAGCGGACCCCAATGCGGCAGGTCAGCCTGCACCAGATCCGAATGCGGCGAATCCACCGGCAGCGGATCCGAATGCGGCGCCGGCTCAATAGTGGACACAAGAGAATGAGTGATACAAGCTTGATCGTAACTGGGAGCTAAGATAAGAGCCTGACACGGGGCAGTCTGGTACTTTTACCGGGCAGGATTACCGGCAGGCTCTTTTGGAAATAAGGAGTTTTTGATTTGGAGGAACAAATAAGGCTGAATAAATATTTAAGTACCTGCGGGTATTGCTCCAGACGGGAGGCAGACCGTCTGTTGGAACTGGGAAGAGTGAGCGTTGACGGCATCCCGGCTGGCCTTGGTGACAAAGTGCTGCCAGGACAGAGTGTCTGTGTAGATGGGGAATCGGTTTTCAGGAACCCAGACCGGGTTGTCATTGCCTTTCACAAACCGGCAGGTGTTGTCTGTACCAGCAGTAAAAAAGACAGAGACAATATCATTGATTATATTGGATTTGACCAGCGGATTTATCCTGTGGGAAGACTGGATAAAGATTCTACTGGCCTGATCCTTCTTACAAATGACGGGGAATTGACCGACCGGATCCTGAGGGGCAGGAACGGGCATGAGAAAGAGTATGTTGTCAGGGTAGACCGTCCAGTCAAGGAGAACGTATTAGAGGCAATGAGACAGGGAGTGCCGATCCTTGATACGATGACCAGACCCTGCCAGGTGGAGAAAATGGATGAACGGAGTTTTCGGATCATTCTTACCCAGGGATTGAACCGACAGATACGAAGGATGTGCGAATATTTTGGATACCGGGTAGTCAGCCTAAAGCGGATCCGTATCATGAATATTTATCTGGATCTTCTTCCAGAGGGAAAATGGCGTTATCTGACAGAGGAAGAATTACAGGTATTGGAACAATCATTGAAAGGACAGAAATTTTATAATGAGTGATATCGAAAAAATGAAGGAGCTGGTAACTGCGCTCAATCATGCCTCTCAGGTTTATTACCAGGGTCAGGATGAGATCATGACAAATTTTGAATACGATAAGAAGTATGATGAACTTTGCAGCCTGGAAAAAAAGACAGGGATTGTTATGGCAAACAGCCCAACCATAAACGTAGGTTATGAGACAATCAGCGAGCTTCCCAAAGAGCCCCATGTGGCTCCCATGCTTTCGCTGGAAAAGACAAAGGATACAGAGGAACTGGCGGAATGGCTTGGGGACAGAAGAGGACTTTTGTCTTTAAAATTGGATGGACTCAGTGTGATCCTGACCTACCGCGGCGGGGTTCTGGTCAAGGCGCTGACCAGGGGGAATGGAGAAGTGGGTGAAGTCATCACGAACAATGCAAAAACCTTCAAAAATATCCCTGCCAGGATTCATTATGAAGGAGAGCTTATAATCCGGGGAGAAGCATTGATCCGATATTCAGATTTTGAAGTGCTGAACCGCTCTTTTACAGATATTCAGGAAAAATATAAAAATCCCAGGAATCTGTGCAGCGGAACCGTCAGACAATTGAATAACAGGATTACAGCGGAGAGAAATGTGCATTTTTATGTGTATAACCGAATTGAGCCGGAGGGGGAGGTTCCAACGGTAAAAAGCAAAGAAGAGATCCTTCATTTTTTAGAAGATCTGGGATTCGACGTCGTACCCTATAAAGCGGTTACCGCTGATAATATCAGAGAGGCAGTAGCCGGATTTTCCGATGAGATCGCGGGAGGAATGGATCTGCCCAGTGACGGGCTGGTGCTGACCTTTGACGATATTGATTACAGCCGCAGCCTGGGGAGGACTGCTAAATTCCCCAGGGATTCCATCGCATTTAAATGGCAGGATGAGCTGGCAGAGACGGAGCTGTTAGAGGTGGAGTGGAGCGCTTCAAGAACCGGTCTGATCAATCCGGTGGCAATTTTTGAACCCGTGGAGCTGGAGGGGACGACAGTGAGCCGTGCCAGTGTTCATAATATTAGTATTGTGAAAGACCTTAAGCTGGGGATTGGAGACCATATCACCGTGTATAAGGCAAATATGATCATCCCGCAGATTCAGGAAAATCTGACGGGGAGTGATGATCTGCCAATTCCGGACCGATGTCCGGTCTGTCATCAGAAAACAGAACGGATTCAGGAAAATGGGTCAGAGTTCCTGTTTTGTGTGAACCCTGAATGTTATGCAAAAAAAATCAAGGGATTTACCCATTTTGTAAGCCGGGATGCCTTGAATATAGAAGGTCTTTCGGAAGCAACTCTGGAAAAATTCATTGCCAGGGGATGGCTGCAGAGTCTCAGTGATATTTTTTTCCTGGATCAGTATAAAGAAGAGATTGAAACAATGGAGGGATTTGGAGAAAAATCCTTCCAGAATTTGATTGAGGCGATTGAGGACGCAAAAACAGTGCCGCTGGAGCGGGTTGTGTATGCCCTTGGAATCAAAGGTTTTGGTCTCAGTATGGCAAAGCTCGTGTGCCACACCTATCCGATGAGGCTGACGGAGTTACACAGTCTGACGGAAGAACCGCTGACTGCCATTGACGGGATCGGGGAAAAACTTGCCAGATCATTTGTAGAGTATTTTTCCCAGGAGGCAAATCAGGATCTGTTGCAGAAACTGGAGAAGATCCTGACCATAACCATGCCGGAGAAATCTTCTTCTCCCGGCGGCCTTGAGGGAAAGACTTTTGTGATCACCGGAAGTTTGGAACATTTTTCTAATCGCAGTGAGTGCAAAGAGCGGATCGAGCAGTCTGGTGGAAAAGTGAGCGGTTCTGTCAGTAAAAACACAGACTTTCTTGTGAATAACGATAGTTCTTCCACATCTTCCAAAAATAAAAAAGCAAAAGAGCTCGGCATACCAATCATTACAGAACAGGAATTATTAAAGCTCCTATGAAAAGTCCCGTCTGCTGACCAGCCCCAGGGCGTGGAAGATATAGAAGGAGACCAGAAAGGCGGGAAGGATGGATAACAGTAAAAATATGTCTTTTTCAATCTGTAGGGAAAGGCATATTTTTTGCGCCATCAGCCGGAACAGGTAAATTGAAGAAGTAAATAATGCTGCTGGCAGGATGAGCCATTTTCCTAGATCGATCTGGGTGTATTTGTTCCGTATCAGATATACACTGTCCAGGATGCTGATGATCATCTGACTGAGAAGAAGCCCCAGCAGGTATCCATATACTCCGTATCTGGGAGTGACAAAAATCAGAAACAGGATTCGCACCAGAAGTCCGGATACGGTATTACGAAAGGTAATATGCGTTCTGGACAAGCCGTTGATGATGCTTGCCAGGGTTGTGGAAACATAAATAAAAGGACAGATGACAGCAAGAAGTGTCAGGAGCCTGCCGGCATTTTCACTGTGAAAAAACAGGGTTCCTATGCTCGTTCCATAATTTAGAAACACAGCGGTAGCCATACAGCCAAGCAGCAGAGAGTATTTGATCGTGATCCGGGTGGTGTGTTGTATCTTATCCCGGTTATTTTCATTATCCGCCTTGGATATTTCTGGAAGGAGCAGGACGGACAGGGAGTTGGTAATGGTTCCAGGAAAGAGGATAAAGGGAAGTACGATGCCGGTGATGACGCCATAAAGAGCCAGTGAACTGTCATGAGAGAGGCCATATTTCATAAACATGATGGGAATAAGCACAGATTCCAGGCTGGCTAACAAAGAGATGACCAGTTTCGTACCACTCAGTGGAACCGCTTGTTTTACAATGGCGCTGGCGATCTTAGCCGTGGAAAGTTTTAAGACCCCGGTTTCTTTCTGGCGGGTTCTTTTAAGGCTGACCAGATTATATAAGTTGGAACATAGTTCGCCGGCAATAAGTCCGGCCACGGCTACCCTGCTGGAAAATTCACAGATGTGGCTTGTATAGATGAGAAATACGAAGCCTACCCGGAAAAGCTGTTCCACCATCTGGGTGACGGCGGGAACCTTTGCCTCACGAAGACCGTAAAAGTATCCGTTGATCATGCTGGTAATACCGCAGAAGGGGAAGATCAATGCCAGTATCCTCAATAACGGGGCTGTTTTAGGGGCAAACAGAAAACGGATGCTGATGTAATCGGAAAAAACAAATACCAGGCAGGAGAGGGACACGGACACACATAATGATAACAAGATCCCAGTCTTTATGACTTTTTTTGAATACTTGTAATTGGGATTGGAGATCAGCTGGGACACCGCAGTCTGAAGTCCGGCGGCGTACAGGGTAAAACAGATCGAATACACGGGAAATACCAGCTGGTAAATGCCTAGTTCCGTTTCTCCCAGTGTGTTTGCCAGAAAGATACGATATAAAAATCCGATAATTCTTGTCAGGATTCCGGCTGCCGTCAGAAAAATAGTTCCCTTCAATATTTTTTCCTTCATTCCACGACTCCGTTACAAAACAGGGGCTTATTAAAATTTATGTAAGGGAATAGAATGTATGAATTTTTTTCTTGAGTTTCCGCAAAATGTAATAAACAACGGCACAGAAATAGAAACAAAATAGAAAAATCCCTGCCAGAATATCTTTCGGGGATTGTAAATGTATTTCATGCATCACAAAAACATCCGGGGAAGCGGATGGAGA
>CAMTDY010000084.1 GCA_947070915.1 uncultured Roseburia sp. | reverse complement strand
TTCAGAAGAGGACGGAATGGTGACGGTGCGCGACCGTGATACGATGGAGCAGGAGAGGATTAAGATCACAGATCTGAAAACTTATTTCGAGGATAAATTTACTTTCTAAATTATGAGAGAAATGGATAAAAAATACTCTTTTGGATTACTTGTGTTTATAAATCTTGCGATACTGCCGGTCTGCTTTGTGCTGGATGTCATATTTGTGGATCTTAATGATCATGTGATCCTGGTCCCCATTTTTCTTCAGCTGGTACAGGTGTGGATGAATTACTTATTTACCCACGGGGGCAGACGAATGCTGAAGCTGGATGTGATCTCCTTTCTGGCGGCAGCTTTCGGAGTGTGGATGATGATTCAGAGCTATGACTATATATACAGCAATTATCCGGCCAGGGAAGATCCTGTCGTATCGGTCTATGTTGTGCTGCCCTGGCTTGTACTTGAATTCCTTATGATCGCTGTTATACAGCTCCGGTACTACCAGATCAAAAGAAAGAAGCTGTTATATGGGGTTCTGCTGGCAGGGATCTTAGGTTTTCTCTGCTTTGGTGGAGCGTATCTGTATGCTCTTTATGGCTCCTTTTCTTATGAAGGTACATCCGTGTATGTATATGACAGCCAGGTGATCGCAGATCACGGCAATTATGAGGCATATATTACATTGTCTGAAAAGGTTGTTATGCGCGACAGGGGAAAGAAACTATTCACTCTCACCAAGAAGGATATGGGACTTTGGCCAGAGCAGATCGCCCTGGGAGATGAATATTTTTATGTATGTGGCAGGAATGGGGAGTGGGAGAGTGAGATTATTAAGCTGGACTATAAATCCCGGATCATATCAAGAAAAAAAATGAAAACTGAAACGAAGTCTCTTGTGTGCCGGGAAGGAGTGCTGTATATCGGGAGTGGGACCGCCGGGACGACGGAGGGGACGGAGGGAGGCTATGTGGACCACTATCTGGTAGAAGAGGATTTTGAAACAGGAGAACCGAAAGCCTGTGAAGCGGATGCCCAGGGAGTATTCCGCCTGGGAAATACCATTCTCTTTGATCATGGATACAGGGGCTTTTCGACAAATCCAAGGATTCCGCAGCACTCCGGCTGTGATGAGTATGACATATATCCCCACGAGGAAGATGAGTATGCTACCCGGTGGGCCAGGCTGGTAAAGGACAGACTGGAGAAAGAAGGGCTGCTGGACCGGTATCATATGTCAGTCAATGAGTATCAGCAGGGAAAAAGGATATTCGGGACCATAAACGTGTATGCGACATCCTTTATGGGGGTATACAATATTGTTCATGTGACAGGGATCTCCTACCAGATTGACTGTGAAAAAGAGAGCATAGAGGACTGGAAGGACTGGGGGAAGGTCTGGATGATCCTGAATTCCCCTGGCTATGTGGTATACCAGGACAGGACCCAGATCATGCGGGAGAACCTTCTTACGGGAGAGAGGGAATGTCTGGCGGAATGTGAAAATGACAGGAAAAATTCCTATGAAATATGCGGTGATCATCTAGGATATTACGAGGGAGAAAAGAGAATATGGGTGAGATGGAATAAAGACACTTTTTAATATTGCGAAAAAATGCTTGCAATAAATTTCCAACTATGATAGGATTATAACCACGATAACAAAATAAAAATTAGAAAGGAGGTGGACGATATGATCAGAACAATAAGAACAACAAATCATACTCATCTGACAAAAGGCACAGCTTATATCAGAAATCTTATCGTCCAGCCTCCTGTTACCAGGGCTTAGCGGGGAGAATTTTTCTTTGCTTTGTAAAAAATAGAAGAGATTGGACAATGCATGACAGGATTTCTGACAGACATCAGGAATCCTGTTTTCTATTGTGCAGGGTAAAGTCAAATAGATATGCTTGTTGTGCAGACATCATTTGTGGAGAGAGGAGAAAAACAATGAGTAAGAAGTCAGGGAAAAACAAAGGACCCGGGTTTCGGGAAACAGTAAAAAATAATTTTTATGCTCTGGGGTTTGTGTGGTCCATGAGTAAAAGTTATGTGATTCATGCATTTTTCAGCAATGCCATCGGTTATTTTATCTGGGTGTTTTACAGCGCCTATTTTATCCGCTATATCATTCAGGCAGTGACAGGCGGCGGAACGGTTACCACGGTGTATTTTTATATCGGTATGGTGTCAATGCTTATGTGTGTGCTCATACTTTATGACCGGTATGTGGACCGGGTGGTGAGACCGCTTAAAGAGGTGGAACTGTATCAGAGGATGTATTCGGTATTTTACCACAAGGCGGAAAATGTCGAGCTGGAGTGTTTTGAGGATACAGAGTTTTACAACCGCTACACCATGGCAGTGGATCAGGCGTGTGAGAAAATGACGAAGATCGTCTGGGAGATGACTAACATCATTTGTGCTGCCATTGCAGGGATCTCTACTTATGTATTGATGTACCGGATGGATCCGAGAATGCTGCTGTTTGTATTGTCGCCCATCGTCGGATCTTTTGTATTTGGTACGATAATGAATAAGCTGAATTTTGCGATCTACCGCGAGGTGACGCCGGATAACCGGAAGACAGAGTATGTAAACCGGGTGATGTATCTGGGGGAATATGCAAAGGAAATGAGAGTTTCCAATATATTCCAGGTGCTGAAGCGCACCTATGAGGAAGCAGTGGCACACCGGATCCAAGTGGTGAAATCTTACATAAGCAGGCTGATCCCCAGCGCATTTCTGCAGTTTTATCTGTCTTATATCATTATATTTGAGGGGCTTCTGCTGTATGGAGCTTATCAGACAATGGTGGTTCACCGGCTGAGCCTGGCGGATCTGTCGATCCTGTCCAGTATGATGGTTACTGCATCCTGGATCCTTGTCCGTATTGGAAATTCGATGATGACCTGCAGCCAGAACGGAATGTTTGTATATAATATACGTACTTTTATGTCCTACGAAGAGAAGATTCCAGAAGATGCGAAAGGGGATCTGCCAGACCGGGAGATTAGCAGTATCGAATTCCGTCACGTATCCTTCTCCTACCGGGGAGGGAAAGAGGTGATCCACGATCTTTCTTTTAAGATTGGGAAAAATGAGTCTGTGGCGCTGGTGGGACATAATGGGGCCGGCAAGACAACAATCTTAAAATTGCTGTTCCGGCTCTATGATCCGGATTCGGGAGAGATCCTTGTGAACGGCAGGGATATCAGGAAGTATGATCTGGAAGCATACCGGAATTTATTTGCAGCGGCATTTCAGGATTATAAGATCTTTGCCTACAGTGTTATGGATAATGTCCTGATGGAACGTCAGGTGGAGGATCCGGAAACTGTGACAGTGGAGGCATTAAAGCGGGCAGGGGTTTATGAGAAGGTGATGAGCCTTCCCCAGGGGATCCACACGATGCTGACCAAAGAGTTTGAGGAAGAGGGGGCGGTACTCTCCGGTGGTGAGTACCAGAAGATTGTTGTGGCGAGGGCTTTTGCCAACCCGGCGCCGGTCAAGGTGTTTGACGAACCTTCCAGCGCCCTGGACCCCATTGCCGAATACGATCTGTTTCAGGCGATCCTGGAAGAGAGCCGGGATCATATCATGTTTTTCATCTCTCACCGGCTGTCTTCGGTAAAGGATGCGGATGTGGTATATATGCTGGAAGAGGGATGCCTGATCGAGCAGGGAACCCATGAGGAGCTGATGGGGAAGGATGGGAAATATGCCCGGATGTATCAGATGCAGGCGAAGAATTATCAGCCGGAGGAATCAGATTTGGAGGTGGAATGGGATGCGATCGGATAAAAAAATGAAATTGTCTGTAAAAAAGACTTTTGCCAATACATGGTTTATGACCAGACTGATCTTTCAGGCATCGCCGCTATATGGCATTATGTTGATATTTGAAAAGATCCGGCACAATGGTCTGATCTTTGTAGAACATACACTGGGCATTGGATTTGTACTGGAGGCGGCGGAGTTTGGGAAACCCTTCCGGGAGGTACTGTATTTTATGTTGTTCCTGTTCGGCCTCCTGGCGTTTTCTGGGTTGTATTCTGCTGTTTTCAACTCCGTGGTGGCAGAGATCTGTATGCCAAAGATCGAAAAGAAGCTGAAATTCCTGTTGTATGAAAAGGCGGGGAGCCTGGATATCGCCTGTTATGACGATCCGGAATATTATAATGAATTTGTACTGGCGGTGTCGGAATCAAAAAATTCCATTGAACGTACAGTAAACCTTATCGGTATGCTGGTGTCCGGCCTTGTGATATTTTTTAGTTATGGTACATATTTTCTTTTGAAAGATTCTGCATCGGTTTTGTTTGTGCTGGTTTCTTTTGTAGGAAGTTTTCTGATCCACGGCATCGCCAATAAGATCCGGTTCCGGCTGAATATTAAGATCAATCCGCTGAATAAAAAGCGGCAGTATGTACACCGTGTTTTCTATCTCAGCGCCTATGCCAAGGAACTCCGGCTCAACCGGAAGGTTTCGGGGCGGCTGCACAGGGATTTTGAAGAGACGAACAAGAAAATTTACCAGTGTCAGAAAGAGGAGTGTAAGAAGCTGTGGCTGCTGAATTTCCTGACAGGGTATGTGTTCAGTGATTTTATTTTCGATGGAATTTATCTGGGATATCTGGTATTTCAGGCGGCGGTCAGAAAGGCGCTTTCCTTTAGCAGCCTGGTAGTGCTGTACAACTCCGCAGGAAGTTTGAGGAATGGCCTGAGGATCTTGTCAGATCTTCCGCCTGCGGCGGTGGAAACGGCCCTTTATGTAGAAAAGATCCGGAATTTTCTAGCCTATGAGACTAAAGTAGTGAGTGAGAAGGACCTGCCTATGCCGGAAGAGATCGGAGAGATCCGGTTTGAAGATGTGTCTTTTGCCTATAATGAGGAAGATGGGGATATTATCCACCAGGTTTCATTTTCCATAGCGCCCAGAGAGAAGATTGCCCTGGTGGGGTACAATGGTGCTGGGAAGACCACGCTGATCAAGCTTCTGATGCGTTTATACGATCCCACAGAGGGGAGAATCCTGCTGAATGGTGTGGATATACGGAACTATGACCTGGCACAGTACCGGAGCCGGATGGGCACGGTGTTTCAGGATTATCAGATCTATGCCGCCACTGTCGCTGAGAATGTGGTGATGGATGAGGTGACTGCCCAGGCGGATGTGGTGCCCGCCCTTCGGCAAAGTGGGTTTTATCCTCGGCTTATGTCTATGAAGAATGGTGCGGATACAGGATTGACCAGAGAATTTGATGAGGAAGGCACGAACCTGTCCGGCGGAGAGAGCCAGAAACTGGCGGTGGCGCGGGTGTTCTATAAAGACTGTGACTGGATCATCCTGGATGAGCCTTCCAGTGCGCTGGATCCCATCGCAGAATACCAGCTGAACATTTCCATGGCAAAGGCATCGGAGAATAAAAGTGTCATATTTATTTCCCATCGTCTCTCTACTACGAGGCACGCTGACCGGATCCTAATGCTGGAAAAGGGCAGGATCATCGAGGCGGGAACCCACGATTCCCTCGTTTCCAGGGATGGAAAGTATGCTCAGATGTGGCAGGCGCAGGCGAGTAAATATGTGTGAGCAGTTTCGCCGCCAGGCTTTGGGCAGGATATTGCAACTATTATGCAAGAAAGTACATTCCTTTCTGTGTACAGGAGGATTATGATATAAGCAGAATAAAATATGGATGAGTATGAAGTGGAGGAAGTTATGAAAGAAAACCGATTGCCATCCCGGGTGCTTCAGATGCTGAAGCCGGAGGGGATTGGCGCAGATGATATTTTGGATGTATGTCCCATGGATTTATCGGACAACTGTGAATATATCAGCGGATATCTGTTTTTGACGGTAGACAGGCTGGGGATTGTGACCAGCGGACCCATTGGGAACCGTGTGCGCTATTTCCGGGGTACAAGGACAAAAGATATGGATTACAGTGAGGATACGCTGGAATATGCTTACCGGCTCCTGCCTTTGGAGGAGACTTCCCATATGCGGATCGAGAGACAGGTAGCTACCAATCTGGTTACAGTATTCCGCGGGGAGGTACCGCTCCGCATCGGGGCGCTGACCAATCTTTATCTGGAGCAGATGAATCTTTTTCTAAAGAGCTACCGCAAGTTGAAGAAATATCCCGGCGCGGCAGACGAGGTAGAGGCTTCGGCGGAGGTGCAGGAGGAACAGGCAGAATACTGTCCGGTGTGCGGCACCATGTACCCGGATCCCAAGCGGAAGATCTGCCCGAAATGTATGAATAAAAGGTCTATTTTTACCCGGACCATGGGGTACTTTTTCCGGTATAAATGGAAATTTATCACATTGTTTTTCTGCTATTTTGCGGCGGCGGGGCTGAATCTGGTCTGGCCTTATCTCAATGGTACTATTTTGTATGATAAGGTATTAAAGATGGATAACGGCTTTTTAAAGCAGTTTGGCATAGCCGGGGAATATGGGCTGGCACTGCTGCTCCTGGTAGCGGTGATGGTGCTGTCGAAGCTGGTGCAGCAGGGGGTGGCGCTGCTACAGGGAACCCTGATGGCGAAGGTTGTGGCAGCCACGATCCGGGATATGAAGCAGGATGTGTTTTCTTCTATGGGGAATCTTTCCATTGGCTTTTTTACCAGTAAGCAGACAGGAAGCCTGATGACCAGGGTGCTCAGTGACGCAGACCGTGTGACGGATTTTTTCCTGGATGGATTTCCATACATATTTGTACACGGATTTACGATTATTGCCTCCTTTACGGTAATGTTCCGGCTGAACTGGCAGATGGCGCTGGTGGCGTGTGTTCTCTTGCCGCTTCTGGTGATCATGAGTGTGAAACTCAAGCCGAAATTGTGGAGTCTCTTTGGTAGACGCCACCGCGCGGAGCGGACGGTCAACAGCCGTGTCAATGATAACCTGACGGGAGCCAGGGTGGTAAAGGCTTTTGGGCAGCAGGAACAGGAAAATGCCCGCTTCGAGGGGCCGAATGACCATCTGAGGGATGCGGAGGTCCGCATCGTTAAATATAATAACCGGTTTACGATACTTTATAATCTGGTGCAGGAGATTTCTAATATCTGGGTATGGATCCTGGGAGTAATCCTCCTTTTGAATACCGGAAGTGTAGAGCTGGGTGTACTGATCACTTTTGTGGGCTATGTGGGACAGCTGAATGGGCCGATGAACTTTTTCTCAAGAGTATTCCATATGTGGTCTAACAGCATCAATGCGGCCCAGCGTATGTTTGAAATTATGGATGCCGTGCCGGAGATCCAGGAGATTGAAAATCCTGTCCATATGGCGGAGCCGAGAGGGGAGATCACACTGGATCATGTGACTTTTGGATACGATATCAATAATCCGGTGCTCAAAGATATCTGCCTTCATGTGAAGGAGGGAGAGATGCTGGGTATCGTGGGACGTTCCGGCGCCGGGAAAACGACATTGGTAAACCTTATCTCCCGGCTGTATGATACCAATGAGGGGAGTATTTCCCTGGACGGTGTGGATGTCAAAGAGATCGCCTTCCATGATCTTCGGAGAAATGTGGCGATGGTGTCCCAGGATACATATATCTTTATGGGAACGGTGGCGGATAATATCGCCTATGCCAATCCGGATGCCACAAGGGCAGATATCATTCAGGCGGCGATGCTGGCCAGCGCCCATGAATTTATCTCCAATATGCCGGATGGCTATGATACGGTGATCGGAGCTTCTGGAAAGGATCTGTCCGGCGGAGAAAAGCAGCGTATTTCCATTGCGCGGGCGATCCTGGCAAATCCTAAAATACTGATCCTGGATGAGGCAACCGCAAGTGTGGATACGGAGACGGAGAAGGCCATCCAGAAATCCCTGGATTATCTGGTGAAGGGACGGACTACTTTGTCCATCGCCCACCGGCTGTCAACGCTGCGGGATGCAGACCGTCTGGTGGTCATTGACAACGGAAAGATCGTGGAAGAGGGGACGCATCGTGAACTGGAAGCTCTGGGAGGCATTTATTTTAAGCTGATGGAGCTTCAGACCAAATCCCTGGCACTGAAAGGAGAGATGTAATATGGCAGAAGAATTTAAAATAGAGCAGATGGAAAAAGAAGTAGAAGAAATGACAGCACTCCGTTATCTGACGAAAGAAAATGCAGTGTTTCAGAGGACAGAAGGCGGGTTTGTGAGTCTGGAATACGATGGAAAGAAATGGGACCGGGTGCAGGTGATCCGCCTGTTCCCCTTTACCGAGCCGGATCAGTTTATTTCTATCCGGACGGTGGAGGAACGCTCCAAAGAGATCGGAGTGATCGCAGATATGAAACAGGTGTCAAAGGACACCAGAAAGATGCTGGAGCAGCAGCTGAACCTCCATTATTTTACGCCGGTGATCCAGAAGATCATGGACATCAAGGATGAGTACGGTTACGCATATTTTCACGTGATGACGGACCGGGGAGAGTGCCGGTTTACGATCAATATGGGGGGGAATGCCGTGGTACGCCTGACGGACAGCAGGCTGCTGATCACGGATCTGGATGAAAACCGGTTCGAGATACCGGATGTATTCCAGCTGTCTCAGAAAGAGCAGCGGAAGCTGGATCTGTTCCTGTAAATTCTATGTTTGTAAATGGAGGATGTAATGATATTAAAATTTGACCTGCCGGAACCGGCAGCTTCCTGTATCCAGCTGGAGCAGGGAGAACGAATATATTATACCGTTCCTTTTGATGTGGCAGAGAACAGCAGATGGCTGCCGGACTCTTATCTGGCAGTCAGCACGAAGCATCTCTGGGTGATCCAGAAGGGGGAACTAAAAGAAAAAATCCGTCTCTCCGAGTGCCGCAATGCCAGAGCGGAGGCAAAGATCGGCTGTGGGCTTCTGGTGCTGGAACACAACGGAGTGCAGCGGTATATCGTACAGTATTCGGCAAAACATCTGTCCCGGTATGCCTATGTGGCCCGTGGGATCAATATTCTGATCTCAGGCAGGGAGGAAGAGGTTATCAGTAACGAATACGAGAAGATCTGCCCCGACTGCGGGCGGGCGATACCAGGCACCAGATACTGCCCCCACTGTTCTAAGGAGGGCGGTTTCTGGAGGAGCTTCCTAAAGATGTCAGCTCCCTACAAGAAAAATTTTGTGGGGATCATTACTCTGATGATCCTGGCGGCAGTGGTGACACTCTTGAATCCGGAAGTACAGAAACACCTGGTGGATGACGTGCTTACCAATGGCAGCGGAAGCATGGGCGTGGCATTTGCCTGCCTGGGCATTATGTTTTTCCTGAGCGTGGGGATCGTGGTGATCAATATACTGAAAAGTTATTACTGTACGGTTTTGGGGGCGAAGATTTCCAAGGATCTGCGGGAAAAACTATTTGCTAAGATCCAGATCCTCTCCCTGAGTTTTATCAATGACAGACGTCCGGGAGAGCTGATGAACCGGATCGTATTCGATACGGGAAAGATCCGTGATTTTATGGAGCGGACCTTTTGCAACATGTTTACGGTGTGTTTTATCTTTGCCTGTGATATTATTTTTATGCTGGCACTCAGTGTAAAACTGTCGCTTTTTAGTTTTATATTTATCCCTTTTGCGGTAGTGATCACCTATCTTTTCCGTAAAAATATCCACCGACGGTTTCATCTGCAGTGGAAAAAAAGTGATGATGTCAACAGTAATCTGCAGGATGTCATATCGGGAATGCGGGTAGTAAAGTCCTATGGAAAAGAAGAGGCAGAGAAGAGTAAGTTTAATCATCTCGCCGAAGAATTCTGCCACGTGCAGACGAGAAATGAAGTATTCTGGGCGGCATTCTTTCCGGGAGTAAATTTTCTGATGGGGGCTGGTGTGTTTCTGGTGATCTATTTTGGCGGCGTGGATGTGCTGCAGGGGGAGATGACCACCGGTGAGCTGCTGCAGTTTATAACCTACACCCAGCTGCTGTATCAGTATCTGAACTGGATGACTAGTATGCCGAGGGATCTGATGAATCTCATCAGCAGTATTGAGCGTATTAATGATGTGATGGCGCAGGAACCTTTTATTGAAGATGTGGAGGATCCGGTGGAACTGGAAGTGGAAGGCGAGATCGAATTCCGCCACGCCACCTTTGGTTATAAATCCTATCAGCCGGTGCTGGAAGACCTGAACTTAAAGATCCACAAGGGGGAGATGATTGGTATCGTCGGTGCTTCAGGAACTGGAAAATCCACGCTGATCAACCTGATCATGCGTCTCTATGAGGTGGATGACGGCAGCCTTCTGGTGGACGGCCACGACATCAAAGAGATCAAGTCGGATCGTTTTCACTCCCAGATCGGTGTGGTACTGCAGGAGACCTTTCTGTTCTCTGGAACGATCCTGAACAATATCCGTTTTTCCAGGCCGGATGCCAGTTATGAAGAGGTGGTCCGGGCGGCGAAACTGGCAAATGCCCATGACTTTATCTGCAAGACGCCGGATGGTTACAATACTTATGTGGGAGAAAAAGGTTACAGTCTCTCCGGCGGGGAGCGGCAGCGTATTGCCATCGCCCGCGCTATCCTGAATGAGCCAAGGCTTCTCATCCTGGATGAGGCCACAGCGAGTCTTGATACGGAGAGTGAATTCATGATCCAGAAGGCTCTGGAGCGTCTTACGGAGGGGCGGACGACCTTTGCCATCGCCCACCGGCTGTCAACACTGCAGAATGCGGACCGTCTGATCGTGATCGACGGCCACCAGGTGGCAGAGGTAGGATCCCACGAGGAGCTGATCCAGAAAGGAGGGATCTACTGCCGGCTTGTCAAGGCTCAGCTGGAGATGCAGGGGTAGCCTGTGGCGCAAACTACCTCGGTTTCGGCTTACGCCAGTTTTATTTAATAAATATTTAATACTAATTTTGCGATTTAAGACATAGAAAATCGATCTTTCATATGATATACTGAAAAAAATTTGGATTGGAGGATTAAGTATGTCAGAAGAGCACAAAAAAGGAATGAATGCAGATCTGGTTTGGGAAGATCTGCTGGACTGTTGTATGGAGGGAGAAGTTTGTACCCAGTGCCAGGAGGAAGCCTGTTCCATTGGTTATGCCAAAAAGTGTATCAAAGACTATCAGAAGGCGCCGAAAAAGGAAATTGCAGAGGGAACGGACAAAATTCCTACCACCGATTTTAAGGTATATGACCCACATAAACTGGAAACTGCCATCGCACATATTCTGAAAGAATGCAAAGACTGTAAAGAGGATCATACAGAAAACTGTATCATAAATGTGATACGAAACTGTTATGAAGTAGGTCTGTTTGGTGATATCCATTCTTATGAAGGAAGTGCACTGCAGTATTTAATGTATCTCAAAGCAATCTCTCCAGAGAGTGCGGGGCGGATTGCAGATATTTATATGAGCTAGTTCAAAAAAGAAGTCCGGGGATCGCACCCCGGATTTTTCTCAAGTCACAGATTAAAACTTTTATAGTTAATCTTAGCTCAATGGTGAGAATCTGAACTCTTTTTCGTCCTGCACCGTTGAGCTATGTTAGGGGGAATGAAAATGAGCCGTCAGATGTCTGAGACTCTGCGGGTTGGCATGATACTGGCTGTTTCCGGTGGTTTTATGGATGCCTATTCTTATCTCTGCCGGGATCATGTATTTGCCAATGCCCAGACGGGAAATATGCTTTTGCTGGGAGTTCATTTTTCCCAGGGGGATGTGTCCGGGGCATTTCAATATCTTTGTCCGGTGGTGGCTTTTACGATAGGGATCATTGTTTCAGATATTTTGCGATATCGGACGGATGGACGGCAGAGCAGCCTGCACTGGAGACAATGTTCCCTGCTGATCGAGGCAGTCCTGCTCCTTGCTGTGGCATTTATTCCCTTCCGCTATAATCTGCTGGCAAACAGCATTATATCCCTTGCCTGTGGCATACAGGTAGAGAGTTTCCGGAAAATACACGACAATGGCATCGCTACTACGATGTGCATTGGGAATCTTAGAAGCGGGACACAGAATCTTTGTGAAT
>CAMTDY010000083.1 GCA_947070915.1 uncultured Roseburia sp. | reverse complement strand
GACCATATTCCCCCTGCTGCTGCCTCCTCTTCTCCTGCCCCCCGGCTGTATGCTTCCGCTGCCTGTGTCATGGACGCAGGTTCCGGACGTATCTTATATGGAAAGAGCGAAGCCTCTCCCCTTCCCATGGCGAGCACTACAAAGATCATGACTTGTATCCTCGCCCTGGAAAACGGTAATATGGAAGATCCCGTCACCTTTTCCTCGAAAGCCGCCTCAATGCCAAAAGTCCGCCTCGGCGCCGGTAAGGGTAAAACTTTCCTTCTGGGAGATCTTCTGTATTCCCTTATGCTGGAATCCCACAATGACACTGCTGTGGCCATTGCCGAGCACCTCGGAGACAGTGTGGAAGGCTTTGCCGCCATGATGAATGCGAAAGCTGCCGAACTGGGCATGAGCCAGACCAATTTTGTAACTCCCAACGGGCTCGACGCAGAGGGCCACGCCAGCACTCCCGCAGACATGTGCCGTCTGGCTTCCTATGCCTGTAACAACCAGACCTTTCTGGAACTCATCCGCACGCCGTCTAAGACGATCCGCGAAACCAGCGGCAAAGGCAGCTTTTCCCTAACAAACCACGATGCCTTTCTCACCTCCTACAAAGGGGCCATCGGCATAAAGACCGGTTTTACCAATAAAGCCGGTTACTGCTTCGTGGGAGCTGCCCAACGGAACGGCCTCACCCTGGTCAGCTGTGTCCTGGGAAGCGGATGGCCCCCCAATAAATCCTACAAATGGGCGGACACAAAGGCACTGATGAATCTGGGTTTTGAAAATTTTTCTATGAAAAATGTCCCGGTCAGGGATCTGTCTGTTTATTCTATAGCTGTAGAGAGCGGGAAGGCGGAAACTGTCGGTATCCTCCAGCCAGAGATTCCTTCTTTTCTGCTCAGCGACGCAGACGCTATTGATATCCGATACTCCCTGCCGCCGAAGATCCAGGCGCCAGTCCGTCAGGGAACAGCAGTCGGCGAGATACAGATCCTGGTGAATGGAAGTCTTCTGGGAAGCTATCCGGTCTATCCATCAGAAGATGTGGAAAGACAGACCTTTGCTGATATTGTATACGATATATTTCATATGTTTATATCTTTCTAATTCATTCTTTTATTAATTTTAATTCATCTAAACTTTATTTATAAAAATGAAAAAAAGACTTTACTTTCTTTTCATAACATGATATTATGTTTTTGTATTCAGACAGAACGAAGGTGTTCTCATTTTTTGAGGACACCTTTTTTGTTTTTATTGCGCAAATGCTTTTTTTGTGTATAATGGATAGAGGATTTGCGTAATAGAATCAACGAATACAACAGATATGAAGTAATCAGACGCCCTAAATTGATTTGGCACCCATCTACTGTGCCGGAATGGAGGAAAACATGGAAACAAACGTAATCTCAGACGTATTTGGAACGAAAGTTTTTAACGATGAAGTGATGCAGGAATATCTTCCGAAAAAAACATATCAAGCTTTAAAAAAGACCATCGAAAATGGTGAGGAACTCACTCCTGAGGTGGCAAATGTAGTTGCCCACGGCATGAAAGAATGGGCCCTTGCCAATGGCGCCACCCACTATACACACTGGTTTCAGCCCATGACCGGCGTCACCGCTGAAAAACATGACTCATTCATCAGCGCAGAGTCCGATTCCCGCGCCGTGCTGGAATTTAACGGCAAAGAATTGATCAAAGGAGAGCCCGACGCCTCTTCTTTCCCCTCCGGCGGTCTCCGGGCAACTTTTGAGGCAAGAGGTTATACCGCATGGGATTGTACATCTCCTACCTTCCTGCGTGAGGATGCCATCGGCGTAACACTCTGTATCCCTACCGCCTTCTGTTCCTACACGGGAGAGGCTCTGGATAAAAAAACCCCTCTTCTGCGCTCCATGGAAGCCATCAGCAAACAGGCCGTCCGTATCCTCCGGCTGTTTGGCAAAGAAGATGTGACAAATGTCGCCTGCTCTGTAGGGGCAGAACAGGAATATTTCCTGATCGACAGGGGTAAATACCTCCAGAGAAAAGATCTGATCTTTACTGGACGTACCTTATTTGGCGCCATGCCCCCCAAGGGACAGGAGCTGGATGACCATTATTTTGGAAGCATCCGCGAGCGTCAGGCTTCTTTTATGAATGAATTGAACATAGAACTTTGGAAACTGGGGATTCTTTCCAAGACCCAGCACAACGAGGTTGCTCCGGCACAGCATGAGATGGCGCCGATCTATGACACCGCCAACATCGCCACAGACCACAACCAGCTGGTTATGGAAGTAATGAAAAAAGTGGCAAGAAGACACAATCTGGAATGTCTTCTCCACGAAAAGCCATTTGCCGGTGTAAATGGTTCCGGAAAGCACAACAACTGGTCCATCGTGACAAACACCGGGGAAAACCTGTTAAGTCCTGGCTCTGCCCCTCATAACAACAGGCAGTTCCTTTTGTTCCTGGCCGCCGTGATCGCTGCCGTAGACGATAACGCCGCTCTCCTGCGTATGTCCGCATCCAATCCAGGAAACGATCATCGTCTGGGAGCCAACGAGGCGCCGCCGGCGATCATTTCGATCTTCCTCGGCGAACAGTTAGAAGATATTGTGGAGCAGATCATTGAGACCGGTACTGCCGACCACAGCTTAAAGGGTGGAAAAATGGATATCGGTGTAAGCTCCATCCCCCCGGTAAAGAAAGACGCCACCGACCGTAACCGTACTTCACCCTTTGCTTTTACCGGAAATAAATTTGAATTCCGCATGGTCGCTTCTTCTATGTCCATCGCAGACTCAAACACGGTTTTAAACACTTCTGTGGCGTATGTACTGGAAAAAATGGCGGATGAACTAGAAGCAGCTTCCGATTTTAACAATGCTGCAGATACCCTGATCCAGAAAACGCTGAAGGAACATCAGAAGGTGATTTTTAACGGAAACGGCTATTCCGACGACTGGATTGCCGAGGCAGAAAAACGTGGTCTTCCCAACGTGCGGACCATGGTGGACGCCACCGCTTCCCTCACGGAGCCAAAAACCATCGAGATGTTTGAGAACCAGAATGTGCTTTCCAAAGCAGAGCTGGAATCCCGCGCCGAGATTCATTACGAAGCCTACGCAAAGGCGATCAACATTGAAGCTAAGGCAATGGTTGACATGGCAACCAAACAGTACATTCCTGCAGTAATCAAATACACCACAAGCCTGGCAGACTCCATCAACAGCATCCGGCAGGCCTGTCCGGAGGCAGATCTTACAGTACAGACCTCGATCCTGAAAGACTGTTCCGCACTCCTTGCCAAATCCCAGAAGGCTCTGATCGCCCTCGGTGACGTGACGGAGAAAGCCGGTTCCATGGAAGAAGGGAAGGCACAGGCAGAATACTATAGAGATATCGTATTCCCGGCAATGGAAGAACTGAGAGCCCCCATCGACGAGCTTGAAATGCTGGTGGATAAGGAAGACTGGCCCGTACCATCTTATGGGGATATGCTTTTTGAAGTGTAATAAAAATTTATAGAAACACATGACCAGAAGAGGGAAAAAACGGTCCTATTGATCTGCGAAGCGCAATATACCGTTTTTTCCCTCTCCGGTCTTTGTGTTTCCTATAAGTTTTTATTATTTGTATTGCTGCGAAGCGCAATATACCGCTTTTTCTGTGCCCGGGGACTTGCCGGGAATTTTATATTTTTCGTATAGGGCGCAGCACCTCATAACCAATCACTTCTGGATAATGGCGCTGGTAATCATTACAGTTTTCCTCGTTCCACTCATAACCTTTGGTTTTGGGATCAAAATTCCATGCCAGCCGTTCCACTCTTTCCATCACCTCACCGCAATCCTTCAAATAATCAAAAGGCGGGTGAAAGAAAACAAGGTAATCACTTGCGGGTATTTTCCGGATCTCGAACCCATCCGGTATCACTCCCTGATACTCCTCTGGTACGCCAAAACCGTAAAAATAGCCTTTTCTGCCATTTTCATAAAACCATCCCGCCGTATGACAGGTGACAATCGGATGGGAAACATGGCTCATGCTGTCTATCGTTCCACAGATACTGTCACAAGCATGCCTGTTCCAAAAACCCGCATAATCGGCGGCCTCTATATCCCAGATACCGATGTATTGATGTGCAGGAATATGTTCCACGCGGACATGTGCTTCTGTCAACATTGTCTGATTCATAGTGGGTCCTCCTTGATTCACATAATGTTCAGGGAAGAAAACGACCTTTAGGTTGGAAAGAGCAATAGGAACTGGATTTTTCCGATATGCAGCCGGTGTACATCCGAAGGCATTCATGAAAGCTCTCGTCAGGGCTTCCTGTGAGGAATATCCGTATTTCACCGCTATATCCAGGATACGGGTATCTGTATCCCGAATTTCCAGGGCAGCCATGGCAAGCCGCCTGCCGGCAATATAGCTCTTAAATGTCATTCCTACGACCTCATGAAAACGGCTGGAACAGTAATATGGTGAATATCCAGCCTGCTGGGACATTTCCAGCAGTGAAGGATTTTCTGTCAGATGTGCTTCGATCCAGTCGATCATTTTTTGTACGGTCTCATTCCACTCAAACAAATCTTTTTCCCCCTTGTCAAGAATATAGTACCACATAATCTGTCCAGAGGTTTTGATATATGTTGTCATCCTATTGGACCCTCTAAAAGTTTATCCTGCAGCTGGAAAAATTTTAGTTTTGCATCTCCGGGACAGGTTGCCATCTGATGTTTTGCACAGAAGGAGATCTGTTCCTCTTCTATGATCTGCCCCGCCAGTTTTTCCGCCGGTTTCTCAGAATAACCCTGGGCCATCAGGATAAGCACCAGGTTATCTTCCAGGGTAAGATCACCAATAAAGATATGCTTTTTCCCCTGTGCCAGGTTTCCCTCTCCATATTCTCTCTTCCATGCTTTTTTAAACCATTGATTCAACAGAACAAAAGTTAAAAAATAAAACAGGAACATCCCCAGTATGATACAGGGATATATCCGCCAGAATTCAAAATCCGTAAACACATAATGAAGGGTGGACGGAAAATAGGCCAATAACCGCGGCGCAAAAGAGATAAAAAATGCTATCAGAAAATGGAACCAGATGCTTCTGCCATAACGCGCCCGAACCGCCTGGGGCGAAAACCCCACTAAGAGAAGATAATCAATCCCTTCCCCGCTCTGCTCCAGTGCCTTTCGGAACCAGAAAACACCGCCTGCCATTGTAATTCCCCAGATCACCAGCGTGAACAGAAGAGACAGCGCCCCATTTTCAGTGGCAGTCCTCCACTCTTCTCTTACAATGTCCGGGACAGGCCGGATCTTCATGTAGTCCTTGAACTTTTTCCGCAGATCTGTAATATCCTTTTCTTCTGCCCGGAAAAAAACTCCATAATCCACTTTATCCCATCCAACGTCTTCTCCATCTATATAACGATAATTCTCAACCCGGTATTCATGAACAGAAACCGCATCCTGTTCTGCGATAAGGTAATTTTCAATTTCATTGTGCTCCTTGTCTTCATCGGAATACCAGTACCAGCCTTCGTCATATCCAAACAAAGACTGCCATTTATAATAAAAGGAAGCGTATGTCATCAGCTGATAATTCACACACAAGCCCGAAATGGTGAGCAGAACAGCAAATACCATAAGATAATTTCTCTGTTTTTCCAGAAACAACTGGCAAAGTTTATTATTCATAAAAGCCCCCTTTCTATCTATATTCTACAACATTTGCGCTGAAAATCAATCTCTTATTCAAACCGCCTTGAACATTTGTTATTCTGAAGACTTAGAAACCGGTAGTGGAAAAAGCAAAACAAGAAGTGGACCCTTTTTCCCACAGTCTTCATAAGATAATAAAAAAGGAAATCCTGCCATGAAAAAACATCTTCTCTTCCCCATACTGGTCCTGTTTCTCCTGCTGTGCCGTTTTCTCTATCCCCACACCCGCTTCGGCTACCAGGAAGAGCTGGATCTGCTCTCCCACCGGAACCTGAATATCCATGCCGCCACCATGAAACCCGGAGAAAAGATCTCGGTCAAACTGTCGGGGATAAAAAAAATGGCCAGCTATTCCACCTCGGATTTCCGCATCGCCACCGTAAGCCCTTTCGGCACCGTACATGCCCTGAATCCAGGAACTGCCATTATTTCCGTCAAACAGGGGGCGAACACGTACCACTGCAAAATAACCGTGAAAGATTGACCGCTCCCCGCATGTTTTCTGCTCCTGCCGCATATATTTCCATATATCAATCATCGTGGAGAATGTATATGAAAAAAATAGTTTATCTGCTTTTTACTCTCCTTACATTTATATACATATTCAGCTTTTCATCTCTGGACAGACAGGTTGTACAGGCTGAGGAAAAAGCAGTGTCCGGCGGCGCAGTGGATGTGTCTGCCACAGCGGCTGTACTTCTGGAGGGCTCCTCCGGGGAGATCATCTTTGAGAAGGACAAAGACAAAGAACTTGTACCGGCAAGTATCACAAAAATCATGACACTGAACCTGATCTTTGAGGCCATTGACAGTAAAAAACTCTCCCTGGAAGACTCTGTGACAGTGAGCGAATACGCCGCCAGCATGGGGGGCTCCCAGGTATACTTAGAGCCGAACGAGACCCAGACCGTAAACGACATGATCAAATGCATCACCATCGCCAGCGCCAATGACGCCGCTGTAGCGATGGCGGAAAAGATCGCCGGATCAGAAGAAGCCTTTGTGAAAAAGATGAATGAGAAAGCGAAAGCTCTCGGAATGAAACATACCCAGTTTAAAAACTGTACCGGTCTGGATGATAACATCGAATCCGGACACTATTCCAGCGCCTATGACGTGGCGCTGATGTCACGGGAGCTGATCACAAAACATCCCCAGATCAGCAAATATTCCACGGTGTGGATGGATTCCATCACCCATAAGACTAAAAAAGGGGAGACGGAATTTGGCTTGACCAACACCAATAAGTTAGTCCGTTTTTACGACGGCATCACCGGACTTAAGACAGGTTCCACTTCCAAAGCTAAATACTGCCTCAGCGCTACAGCAAGACGAAACGACATGGATCTGATCGCGGTGGTTATGGCAGCCCCGGATCACAAAAAACGGTTTTCAGAGGCCCAGTCCCTCTTAGATTATGGCTTTGCCAACTGCAGCGTTTACAAAGATTCCGAACTCACTAAGCTCTTGAAAGAAGTTCCGGTACAGGGAGGAAGAAAGAACACGGCGGCGGTGGAACCAACCTCCATATTTTCCCACATCTTTACCCAGGACGCCGATATGGACCAGGTAAAGAGAACGATCACCTATGAGGAATCCATAAAGGCGCCCCTGCAAAAGGGCGCCCCGGTAGGAAAAGCCGAATATTTTTATAACGGAAAACTCATCGGAAGCGTCCAGCTCACCGCCGGCGAAACCGTTGAGGAAGCTGGACTGACGGATTATCTGTTAGAGGCAGTGAAAAAGTTATTTCATAAGCTTTAATTTCACAGCCATGCGATAAAGTCTCCGCCCCATTGGGAAATCAAACATCTCTTCCTTTGTCATTCCCCGCAGTTTGAGGAATACCACAAAGTAGACGATGACCGCGGTGAGGAGAGCCAGGATCACAGATACAGCATTTGCCATATACCCTCCCAGGAAGGAAGAAAACAGTTTATCCGACAGGGTATAGACCAGAACAACAGCGATCGACATCCACAGGGAAGCGGACAGCGGCACGAAAAATGTCTTCAATGGTTTCAGCCGCAGGGATGGAATATAGCGCCGTAAGGCCAGCAAATTCAGTATGCTGACTACAATCGGGAAGGTTACATTACCGATGATAAGCACATAGATACCCAGTCCCGTAAATTTCAATAGACACACCACAAGGATCACATGAATCCCAAGGGAGACCGCCGAATGGATGACAGGTGTGTGCATTCTGTCAATGCTCTGGAGTGCACTGCCTGTCACATTGGATATGGCATAAAAAACTACCGCCGCAGAACCGGCAAGCATAAGGTGTCCTCCCAGAACATAATTGGAGGAAGGAAACAGAAGCCTTACTATGGACTGTCCGAGAACCGTGTAACCCATGGCGCAGGGAAAGGCGATGATCATATTAAATTTGATACCTGAAAGGATATTATATCTGAGCTGTGCCGTATCCTTTTGGGTAAATGCCGCCACCGCACTGGGGATCATGGAGGATGCGATGGAGGTGGATATGGCGATAGGTACACTGGTCAGAACCCGGTACTTCGAGCTGTACACACCCACCAGGGATTTGATGGTCACCGGATCCATCCCTCTTCCCCCCATAATGTCTCCAAACAGGTAATAATCTACGAGGCCGCTGATCTGATACACCGTCTGGCTCAGAATGATGGGCAGGATCGTCATGAACAGGATGCGGTAAATATGGGAAGCGGAATACAGCCGTCGTCCCCGGTCCCGCCGTTCCAGCTTTTTTTGCACCGGACGGTAGATATAGTAGACAAACACAACCAGAAGAAGCGCCGAAAAGGCACCCAGGCAGGTTCCCAGCGTGCCTCCTGCCGCTCCCCAGGCACTCTTGTCGAGACTGTCTATATTCCACTGGATGAACAGATAGGCCGCCGATACACTGACGATGGCATTTACCACCTGTTCCAGAACCTGGGAAACCGCCGTGGGCACCATGGTCTTTTTTCCCTGGAAAAAACCGCGGAACACACCGAGAAGCGCCACGATAAATATCGTGGGGGCCAGCACCCGCAGGGGGATGTGCACCCCGGCATAATCAGGATATATATTTTTCTCGATCCATCCGGCAAAGACAAAGAGCAGGATTCCAAATACCCCGCCGGACACAACGGCAAACAACAGCGCCAGGCGAAAGGTCTTTCCGATATTTTTGTATTCCCGCTTTATGTTCTGGGCAGATATGATTTTGGAAAGAGCCAGCGGCAGGCTGTAGGATGACACGATCAGAAGAATATCGTAGATATCAAACGCCACCGCATAAATTCCATTACCCTCTTCCCCCAGTATATTGGACATAGGGATCCGGTATGCCATGCCGATAAAGCGCACGATAAGAGAAGCCATCGCCAGTATACTGCCATGTTTAAGGAAATCTGCACTTTTCTTGTTATCCTGATTGTTTGTACTCATACAGGCACCTTTCTGCTACTCTTTATTCTTAAAGGAAATCAGTTTCTTTCTGCTGGTAGGATATGCCGCGATATAGGTCTTGCCCGGATTGATCGTCAGCACATTTCCGTCCATATCGTAATAACACATTGTTCCCTTTTCTTCGTTCTTTCTCCATTTGATCTTCATACGCTTTCCATTGGTGATGTAATATCCCTCACCTTTCCGCTTATGCAGGAACAGATGCTGGTATCCATTGCGGTCGATGTTCTTCTCCTTTACCAGCTGGATAATCACATTTTTAAAAGAAAGCTGTTTATTGTTTTTATGATCCAGATGTTTTTTCCTGTACTCAAACTTTTTGTATTCTTTCGTCTTTTTATCGTATTTGAGGTAACAGGTAGAATAGGCGGAAAATGGAAGATTGATATAAGTTGTCCCGTTGCCGGCATCCAGCTCGGTATCTTCCTCATAAAACTCAAAATGCTTCGCCATCTTTTCTTCCTTAAATTTTGTCCGGTACTTGAGCTGTTTCGCGCCTTTGAGCATTTTTTCCCCGGAAGTATATACATTGTGGGGGGCTTTGAAGGAGTAATCACGCTTATATACGACTCCCCCGATGGCAGACAGGCCGCTGAGGTTATTTACACCCAGCTCCTCGATCTTCGAGATGGCATAGGAAGTCTGTCCAAAGTGACAGAAGATCGCATCCCATTCGCTGGCAAAACTGACAAAATAATGTCTGGCGCTGCGGACCGAACCCAGTCTCTTGATCTTGTCCGTCCCCTGATAGACACCGAGCATACGGGTGATCCCACCCTCCGCCAGCGCTTCGTAGAGTACATCGATCTGGGACGTGCCCTGCTGGTGCTGGTTGGCATACTCAATATTGTTAATGATCACAGCAAAGGGCCTCTGTTTTGCCACCTTTTTCGATATGTACTTTCCTGTCAGTACACTCTTTACCTTTCCGGCGTGGGGATCCGGCGTGGGTTCCGGTGTCGGTGTCGGTTCCGGCGTCTCCACTGGAGCCGGTGTCTGGCTCACCTGTGCATTTTTTTCCCCTTTGTCTCCCAGAACTAAAAAACAGATCAGGCAGACTGCGACCAGAACAACAACACTTGCCCCGGAAATGATCGCGATCACTTTCTTTTTCGATTGATTCATTATCCATACCTCTCTTTTTATCGGTTTATCCCTAACCTATCCATGATCTTCTGCTGCTCTTCTTCCATCTCCCTGCGGTCCTCTTCCTCTATGTGGTCGTAACCAAAGAGATGAAGCATGCTGTGGACGATGAGAAAGCAGAACTCCCGGAGTTCCGAATGCCCATATTCCTCTGCCTGCGCTTTGACAACCTCGGAGCAAAGAAGTATATCTCCCAGCATCATCTCTTCCGTATCCGGCGGCAGGGACAGGCTGTTTAAAAATGCTTGTCCGCTGAAATCCCCGGGGCTGTCATATTCCATCATCGGAAAACTAAGGACGTCGGTAACCTTTTCAATCTGCCGGAACTGCGAATTTACCTGGCGGATCGTATCTTTGTCCACCAGCGTCACACTTACCTCGATATCATAGGGGCATTCCACATGGTCCCTGACCGAGGAGATCACCTCTTCCGCCTTTTCTTCCGGGTTAAATCCAAAGGAAATCCCCGCCTCATCTTCAAAATATACCGTCATACTACCCTTCCATTCCCAAACTCAGGTTGTCACCGTTTCCTCTTATTCTTCCGGCTCTCCCGGTACTGCTCCCTCGCCTCAAACTTTTCGTAGGCATGTACAATTTTCTGCACCAGCGGGTGGCGCACCACATCCTTGTTGGTCAGAAAAGACACGCCGATCTCCTCTACGTCTTTTAACACCTTCAACGCCTGCTCCAGACCGGATACCGCCGCAAAAGGCAGGTCTTTCTGGGACAGGTCGCCGGTGATGACGACCTTGGAGCCAAAACCAATTCGGGTCAGGAACATCTTCATCTGCGCCGGTGTGGTATTCTGGGCCTCATCCAGGATAATAAAGGCATTGTCAAGGGTACGTCCTCTCATATATGCCAGGGGTGCCACCTCAATCAGCCCTTTTTCTGAATTTTTGATAAAGCTGTCCGCCCCCATGATCTGGTATAATGCGTCATAGAGGGGTCTCAGATAAGGATCGATCTTGCTCTGCAGGTCTCCTGGAAGAAATCCAAGATTCTCCCCCGCCTCGATGGCCGGCCGGGTCAGGATGATCTTTCCCACCTCATCCTGCTTAAATGCCTGGATCGCCATCGCCATGGCAAGATAGGTTTTTCCGGTTCCCGCCGGTCCCACACCGAACACCATCATTTTTTCCCGGATGGCATCCACGTATTTTTTCTGCCCCAGAGTCTTCGGCTTTACCGGCTTTCCCTGGATCGTAAAGGCGATCAGGTCCTTGTCGATCTCCGCCATGGAGACCGGGGATTTTTCTTTTGCCAGAGAAAGGATATAGTCCACATTCTGTTCTGTGATCGTATTGCCCCTCTCCGAAAGTTTTAAAAGCTCTTCAAAAACCCGTCTGGCTTCCTTAAGATTCTCTTTCTCTCCTGATATCCGGACCGAACCATCCCGGAGTATCACCTCGATATCCAGGGCACGCTCGATCTTCTTCAAATGAATATCAAGTCCGCCAAATATGTTATTTTCATGGCTGGCTGGAATGTCAAGAATTATCTGTTCCTGCGCCATCCTCATCTTCCTTTCCTTCGCCCGGCAGCACCAGTTCCTCTTCCGACACATTTTTTTTATCCATTTTGGATATGGATAACTGGATGCTTCCATGGGCTTTATACGCTGCCAATTCCTTTTTTATATCCAGCGACTGGTCTACAATACGGCAGCCCGCTTCCCTGTATTCTTCCAGCCTGGATTGAAACCGCGCCTTCAGCCGCTCACCCGCTTCTTTTTCGCTGTACCTGGCTTCTACTTTGTCATAATTTACGTACTTGTGATCTGTCACTTTCAGGCGGCTGTTCCATGGTATAAATTCCCTGTCCACACA
>CAMTDY010000082.1 GCA_947070915.1 uncultured Roseburia sp. | reverse complement strand
TGCCTGCGGAAAGGTGTATCTTTTTCTTAATTTATTTGCCAAGCAGATACTGCTCAATACTGTACATGGCATCCTTTTCGTCTTCCCCTTCGATCTCAAGATCAAGACTCTGTCCCAGGGAAAGCCCCAGCGTCATCATTCCCATAATGCTCTTTGCATTTACGGTCTTACTGTTCTGTCTAATGCTGACCCGGCTCTGATACTGACTGGCGATCTGTACCAGCTTCGCAATCGGTCTGGCTCCGCCTTCAGCAAGATTTACTTCTACATTTTTTTCTATCATTTTTATCCTCCAAGCTGCCACATGGTCTATATGGCTTTATTCATTAAGATCGCGGTTTCTGAGATTTTCCGCGATCTCACTCAGTTTGCGCAGACGATGGTTCACACCCGATTTGCCGATCGGGGGAACAAGCATCTCACCAAGTTCTTTCAGCGATACTTCTGCATGTTCCAGTCGAAGGTTTGCGATTTGTGCCAATCCCTTAGGTAGTGTTCCAAACCCGGAAGTATCCTTAATGTATTGTATGTCTTCGATCTGCCTGGCTGCAGCGGAAACTGTTTTCTTGATGTTGGCAGTCTCACAGTTTACTTTGCGGTTAATGGAATTGCGCATCTCTTTTAAAATGCGTACATTTTCAAATTCCATAAGCGCCACATGCGCTTCCATGACATTCAGAAAGTCTACAATACGTGCCCCCTCTTTTAAATATACAATATAGTTTTTCTTTCTCTCTACAATTTTGGCCTCGATGGAGAAACTCATTAGAAGCCGTACCACCTCTCGGGCCCTGCCCTGGTTGTCTAATGTGATCTCTAGATGATATCCCCTGCCTGGATCCGTTATGGACCCGCAGGCTAAAAATAATCCCCGTAGAAAAGCTCTCCTGCAGCAGCTCCTCTGAACAATCAGCTCGTGAACCAGCAGCTTCCCTTCCAGCAGTTTGAGAGCTTTAAAAAAAGTCAACGCATCTTCTGGATCCAAAAGATAAACCAGATACTGATGACCTCTGACTGACATTTCCATGTGAAAATGAAATGCTTTCTTAATTAAAATAGAATATTTTTTCGCAACTGTCAAGTTTTCTGTGACAAATTTCGCAGAAAAGTTTTGTTTTCCGTCAAAATCTGTCCCGGAAACTATTTGGCCGCAGCAGGAAAACAGCGCTGCCAGCTCAGCAATCTGACAATGCCTCGCCCGGCTGACATGGACACCGAGTTCTTCTTTTACTTTTCCGGAAAACGACATAAATTCCTCAACCTGTCCTTCTCTATATCTCTATGCTCTTTCTTACAGCCATATTCAGATTTTTCAAACTCTTTAAAAATGGCATTGGTCAGCGTTACCGAACGGTGCTTTCCACCAGTACAGCCGATGGCGATCACCAGCTGGTTTTTCCCTTCGATCATATAGTTGGGAATGAGAAAATCCAGCATGTCCTTTAACTTATGCAAAAATTCCCCCGCATTGGGAGATTTCATGACATAATCGTATACCTCCGCATCATTTCCGGTCAGAGGCTTTAATTCATCGATGTAAAAGGGATTCGGCAGAAATCTCACGTCAAAGACCAGATCCGCATCCGTCGGTATCCCGTACTTAAATCCAAAGGAGACAAAAGTAAGGTAAAAATTGCAGTATTCTCCGTCATTTATGAAAATACGCTCCAGCTCCTGCTTTAAGTCCCGGATCAACAGAGTGCTGGTATCTATGATGTAATCCGCACTGCTCTTTAACTCGATCAGAAGTTCCCGTTCTGCCTCGATCCCCGAGTCAATCCGTCCTCCCTTTGCCAGGGGATGAAGACGTCTCGTCTCTTTGTATCTTTTTACCAGCACCGCAGTACTCGCCTCAAAAAACAAAATCTCAAACTGATTCCCGCTGCGTCTCAATTCCCGGAGCACGCTGGCAGTCTCTCTCAAAGCCTCTTCTCCCACCCGGATATCCAGGCCAAGCGCTACCTTTTGAATCTGCTCGCTGGAATCCTCTGTCAGCTGCATAAAGGTCGGAAGCAGGGACACAGGAAGATTGTCCACACAAAAATAACCGCCATCTTCCAGAATCCGCATCGCCGATGACCTTCCGGCACCACTCATCCCTGTTATAATGACAAAACGCATGACTTCTCCTTTCCAGATCACTGGACGATCTTTATCTCCGGTTCCAGCATCACGCCGGAATTTTCCAGCACCTTTTCCTGTACGCCACTGATCACAGCAAGAACCTCTTTCGCTGTGGCATGCCCCCGGTTGACCACAAAACCGCAGTGTTTTTCCGATACCTGGGCATCCCCGATGCGATACCCCCTCAGTCCGGCATCTTGGATCAGTTTTCCTGCAAAATGCCCCTCCGGGCGCTTAAATGTACTCCCGGCACTGGCAAACTCCAGAGGCTGTTTCTCCCGCCGTTTTGCGCTCAACTCTTTCATTCGTTCCCGGATCTCCCCGGAATCTCCCGTCTCAAACTGAAACTCTGCCTCTAACACCAGAATCCCCTGTCTCTGGATCACACTGGTGCGATATCCCAATTCCAGCTGTTCCCGGTCCAGCCAGGACTCATTTCCTGCGGAATCCATCACCCTGGCACCCAGGATACAGTCTTTGATCTCTCCGCCGTAAGCGCCCGCATTCATCACCACGGCGCCGCCCAGAGTGCCCGGTATTCCTCCGGCAAATTCAAACCCGGTCAGAGAGTGTCTCGCCGCCTCACTGGCGATGGCGCTCAGCAAAGCCCCCGCCTGGGCACGGATCTTCCCGGCTCCGCAATATTCGATCTGATTCATGCCGCTGCCGATCTCCAGGACAACACCATCATATCCCTCATCCGGAAATAGCATATTGCTGCCCCTGCCGATGGTGATAAAAGGAAGCCCCCGCTCTCTGGCAAAGCGGATCCCCTCCCTTATCTCCTCTGCATTTTCCGGAATCATGTAATAGGAAGCCGGACCACCAATCCGAAAGGTGGTATGGCTGCTCAGCGGCTCCTGTTCAAATATACGCATCTTATCTTCCCTTCCTGTCTCTCTTACAATACCATGCGCACTGCACCATAAATTCCTGCGTCATTCCCCAGCTCCGCAAGATGAAATTTTTTATCCCTCAGCGCATAGAGCACATTATCATTATAATACTTTTCCACGTGATTTATGATAATATCTCCGGCTCTCGATACACCGCCGCCGATAACAAACGCCTCCGGGTCCACTACATGGGACACGTTGGCCAGGGCTGTTCCAAGGTATTTGGCAAATTTATCCACAATATAAAGAGCATAAGAATCCCCCGCTTTCGCCTGGTCAAATACATCCTTTGCCGTAACCTCCTCCAGAGCTGCCAGCGCTGAATCTTTTTTCATCTCTTTTTTCGCCATCCTCACGATACCTGTGGCAGACGAATACTGCTCCAGGCAGCCTCTGCCGCCGCAGCCACACTGTTCCGTCTCATGAAGTTCTACTTTCATATGCCCGATCTCTCCGCCGGCGCCGCTGGTACCTGTGAGAATCCTCCCGCCGAGGATCACACCGCCGCCCACTCCGGTTCCAAGAGTTACCATCACAATGCTGTCATAGCCTCTTCCGCCGCCCTTCCACATCTCGCCCAGGGCAGCCACATTGGCATCGTTTGCAACCCGTATATTCCCCACTCCGGTCAGATCAAACAGACTGTCTTTCACATTGAACACCGGCCATGGAATATTGGGGCATTTCAACACTGTGCCATCCTCCACCACCGGGCCGGGTATCCCCACGCCGATCCCCATAATATTGCCATCGTTACACGCCCTTTTCTCCTCAATGCTGGCAGCCACATCCGGGAGAATGTTTTCCCCCTCATTTTCCACCCTGGTTTTGATCTCCCATTTTTCCAGCAACTCGCCGATATGGGAGAACATTCCGAATTTCACCGTTGTCCCACCGATATCTGCTCCGATATAAAACTTATTCATTGATCCCGCACAACCTTTCCTAATTTTGTCCCAGATTGCTGGTGACGCGATTATACATCTCCATCGCCGCATTGTAACCCATTTTCTTCTGGCGGAAATTAACCGCAGCCGATTCACAGATGATCGCCACATTCCGCCCCGGACGTATAGGGATCGAATGGCACACCACCTTATTTCCCAGATATTCAATATATTTTTCTTCCAGTCCCATGCGGTCGTATTCCTGGTTCTTATCCCATTCTTCCAGCTTGATCACCAGATCAATGGACTGGGTATTTTTCACGCTCTCCACACCGAACAATGCCTTGGCATCGATGATGCCGATTCCCCGGAGTTCGATAAAATGTCTTGTGATATTCGGCGCCGTCCCAATCAGCGTCTCGTCGCTGACCTTCTTGATCTCCACCACGTCATCCGATACAAGACGGTGTCCCCGGTGGATCAGCTCCAGCGCCACCTCACTTTTTCCGATGCCGCTCTCACCGGTGATCAGCACACCCTCACCGTAAATATCCACCAGCACGCCGTGGATACTGATCCTCGGCGCCAGCTCTACCTTCAGCCAGCGGTTCAGCTCCGATGAAAAAGATGAGGTTGTCTTTTTTGTCCTGAGAATCGGTACGCCATGCTCCTTCGCCAGCTCCAGGAATTCTCCCGGCACCTCCATATTGCGGCAGAATACGATACAGGGTACTTTATAGGACATGATCCTTCCCATCATCTCCGTACTGTAATCCATGCCCTGGTTTTCCATATACGTGTTTTCCACATGTCCGATGATCTGAACCCGGTGATGATCAAAATAATCAAAAAAGCCTGCCAGCTGCAGCGCCGGACGGTTAATGTCTGACTGGGTGATCTTGATGTCCTCCAGCTCCACTTCCGGAGTGAGGCACTCCAGATTCATTTTATCGATACATTCCTGTAATGCTACGGTATACATAATTTACACCTCTTTCCCCAATGATACTTTTTATTATACCTGTAATGGAGACCCGCGTCAACGGAACAAGCAAATCCTAATCTACCTGATAAACATTAGTCTGCCTGGCGAACCTTAGTCCGCCATCACTTCCTTCCACTTCTGGTTGTATATATCGTCCACATCCGGGCCAAGGTACTGAAGGGTTTCACAATTAGTAAGGGAGGAAAATTCCGGAAAAGCAATGGTACTGTTACGGTACTCCTCTTCCTCGATCAGCTTTCGTCCCTCGCTGTTGGGAATGGAATAGGTAATATAATCAAAATTCATTTTTGCGATCTCCGGCCGGCAGAGAAAATCCAGAAACTTCTCTGCATTTTCTTTATTTTTTGCCCCCTTGGGGATCACCCAGGCATCGATCCAAAGATTGCTGCCTTCCTTCGGAATGACATATTCCAGATCTGGATTTTCCGACTGGCAGGTCAGCGCTTCCCCGGAATAGATGACACCGATGGCCGCCTCATTTCCAATCATTTTATCCCGCACTTCGTCCACCACATAGGCCTGGACCACACCAGACTGTTTCTGCTGGATCAGCTTCTGCTTAGCCTCCTCCAGCTCCTTTTCATCGGTGCTGTTCAGGGAATGTCCCAGGTATTTCAGCGTGATCCCGAAAGCATCCCTCACACTTTTCTGCATCAGGATATTATCTTTATATTTTGTATCCCACAGGATGCCCCAGCTGTCCACCGGCTCTTTTACCATCGTTTTATTGTAAAGGATCCCCACGGTTCCCCAAAGATAGGGAACGCTGTATTCGTTGGTGCTGTCAAAGCCCTTTGCCGCATCCTTATACACCTGATCCACATATTTTATATTTGGCACATGATCAAAATTGATCTTTTCCAGCATTCCCTCCGAGATCATCCGCTGGACCATATAATCCGATGGACAGACGAGATCATACTGCGCCGCCCCGTTGGCTATGATCGGATACATGACCTCATTGGTCTCATATTCATCGTAGGTCACTTTGATCCCAGTTTCCTCTTCAAACTGAGCCAGGGCATCCGGATCAAAATATTCTCCATAATTATATACATAAAGCTCTCCGGCAGAATCTTCTCCTCCGCCTCCTCCACAGGCGGTGAGGCTGCCAAGAACCAGCGTCATAATACAAAATAATGTTAAAATTCGTCTCATATGGATATCCTCTCTTTATTCTCATTTTTCCCGTTTTTTCTATTTATCATGACCAGCAGGATGAATACCGCCGCAAACATGATCGTTGAGAGCGCATAGATCTCCGGCTTGATCCCTTTTCTGACCTCCGCGTAAATCTTTGTGGAAAGTGTGTCAATGCCCATGCCCTTTGTAAAATGGGTGATCACAAAATCATCCAGAGACATGGTAAAGGACAACAGAAAACCGGTCAGTATCCCCGGTAATATATCGGGAAAGCTCACCTTGATAAAGGCATATCCACGGGAAGCCCCCAGATCCAGTGCCGCCTCGTAAACACTTTTATTGATCTGTCTTAGCTTGGGAAGCACACTGAGTACCACATAGGGCAGGTTAAATGTAATATGGGCAAATAAAACGCTGCTGAAGCCCATCCGGTAATTCAGCGCGATGAACAGAAGCATCAGGGAAATTCCTGTCACAATATCCGCATTCAGCATCGGGATATTGGTCACCGTCATAAGGATCATCTTCGGAAGGCGTTTCATCCGGTTCATGGCAAAAGAAGCCGCCGTCCCAAGAAGTGTCGCGATCAATGCCGACAAAAACGCCAGAAACAGCGTGGTCCAAAGAGCTTCCATAATCTCCCGGGAAGAAAAAAGACTCTCGTACCACTTCAGACTGAAACCGCCCCACCTTCCCCTGAACTTTGATTCGTTAAAGGATAATACAATTAATGTGGCAATCGGGCCATATAAAAATACAAAGATTAAAAAAAGGTAAATTCTTCCACCGGCATCCACCAGCCTCGTCAGCGGGCTCCGGCCGGTCCTTTTCTTTTTTTCTACCATATCGCAGCCCCCTCCCCGTCTTTATCATATCGGGACATAACGGCCATGCTGCCCAGCACGAGAACCATCAGCACGAGGGAAAGCCCTGCTCCCTGATACCAGTTGTTTGCCGTCGTAAATTCCTGTTCAATGATATTCCCGATAAGATTGATCTTGGCTCCGCCGAGAAGGTTGGAAATGACAAAGGTGGTCATCGCCGGCACAAATACCATGGTGATCCCGCTGACGATGCCCGGAAATATCTGGGGCAGCGTAATATGCCACAGGATCTGAAACCAGTTCGCTCCCAGGTCTTTCGCCGCATCAAAAGTGTCCTGGCCGACTTTTACCAGGGAATTATAAATCGGCAGTACCATAAAGGGCAGATAATTGTATACCATGCCCAGGATGATAGCGCCCTCTGTATTGATCAGGCTCTGCCCCGGAAGCCCCACAGCATGTAAGATCGTATTGATGATTCCGGTCTTTTCCAGAAGAGACTGCCAGGCAATGGTACGAAGCAGAAAATTCATCCACATAGGAAGAATAAAGATAAAAATAATAAAACCGCTGCTGTTGAGCCGCAGGCTGCGGATCACCATAGCCAGTGGCAGGGACAGCAGAAAACAGATCAATGTGCTGATCAATGACAACTTTACAGAAAGCAGAAGCGCTTTCCAGTGTACCGGGGAAGCGATGCTTTTTACATATTCCAGCGTAAAGTTTCCATTTCTGTCAGAAAAACCATAATAACACACGATCAAAAGCGGTACGATCACAAATATGGCCATCCATACAATATAAGGATAGGACAGGCGCTTAACTCCTCTCGATTCTATCACCAGCAAACGCCTCCTCTGTCTCATTTTCCGGCTTTTTCATGATCTGGATATTGAAAGGATCCACCCACAGGCCAGCCTCTTTTCCCACCTCGGCAAGACGGGTGCTCTGCACCAGCCAGGTATATCCCATGGATTCAATCTCCATCTCATAATGCACTCCCTTAAAAACCAGGGAAGTAACAATCCCCCGGATCATAGCCTTTTCCGGAGGCACTAAAATAAGATCCTCTGGACGTATCACCACGTCCACAGGCTTATTTTCGCCAAACCCCACATCGACGCAGTCAAATTCCTTTCCCAGTATGTTCACCCGTTTATCTCTTACCATGGTCGCCGGAATAATATTGCTCTCGCCGATAAAGTCCGCCACAAAAGCATTCTGGGGTTCATTGTAAATATCCTCCGGGGAACCGATCTGCTGGATATATCCCTGGTTCATAACCACAATGGTATCCGACATCGTCAGCGCTTCTTCCTGATCATGAGTCACATAAACAAAAGTGATGCCCAGCTCCTCCTTCAGACGGATCAGTTCATACTGCATATCCTGGCGCAGTTTCAGATCCAGCGCCCCCAGCGGTTCATCCAGCAGGAGTATCCTGGGCTCATTCACGATCGCCCTGGCAATGGCGATCCTCTGCTGCTGCCCGCCGCTTAAAGAGTCCGGCATACGTTTTTCAAAGCCCTCCAGATTTACCAGCCGCAGGGCATACTTTATCTTATCTTTAATATAGTCCTTTGACTTCTTTTTTATTTTTAAACCAAATGCAATATTTTCCTCGATATTCATATGTGAAAATAAAGCGTATTTTTGAAATACGGTGTTGATGGGGCGCTTATTGGCGGGTACTCCTGCGATATCCTCACCATAGAGCAGCACCTCTCCTGCATCCGCATTCTCAAAGCCTCCCATAATCCGCAGCGTCGTTGTCTTGCCGCAGCCACTGGGACCAAGCAGGGTAACAAACTCATTCTCATGAATATCAAGATTCATATTATCTAGAACGATTTGTCCGTCAAATGCTTTGGTGATACCTTTTAGCTCAATACATTTTTCAGCCATAACAAATCCTCCCGGTATTTTTTTGCAAACACTCGTGACTATCTTAACATAAAGCAGGGGAAGATGCTACATTTTTTTCGCATTGCCCGCGCAAAAAAACAGGCCGGCGAGAATCGTTCTCTAACCGGTCTGTCCTTTTTTACTTTATATCCTTATTCCTGTACCTCACGGACGTAAATACCATAAATGGTGACTTCCTGCATCTTAGCACCAGGAGCAGGTGCCTTCAGCAGCAAATTATTGGCAGTTGTCACTCTTGCTTCTTTTTCGGTGTGTCCAACAGTCAAAACCTTTTGTAGTTCAAATGTCCCTGTCTTAAAGAACACATCGGTATCACCGGCACCGCCAAATCCAACACCGGTTTTGGTAAAATAATACTGGTCTGAGGCAGTTCCTGTACCATTTGCCAGCCACATGCGCAGCCCTTGGGAACTGGTGCCAAGAGTGCCTTTGACCACTACTTCCAGTTTCTTTCCGTCGCCTTCCATAGTCTTTGGCAATGGTACTGTCACCTGTTCTATATCATTTAGTACTACCCTGCCCTCTTCTTTGACGCCATCTGACATCTGATCCAGGGAAAGAGCCTGCCATCCCTCTCCTTCTGGTGGGGCTTCCAGATCCGGTTCCGGCTCCGGTTCCGGAGTCTGAACTTCATCTGGATTCAGCTCCCATGGATAATAGGCTGTCTTCTCATAGAAGATCAGAGATTTTATGGTGATCGTGATCGGTTTTTCGGCAGAGGCTTCACCGCCATTGAATATCTGGAATCCTTGAAGGATATCATTCACAGTGTAATCATTTGCTGTATTCAATCCACATGTTTTCACATCCGCCGATGCTTTGATCTCACCGCCCCAGTTGGTTTTCTTGCCTGCCTCGGTATAGAAAGAATGGCCAAGATCTCCTCCTGAACTTGTATAGGTGAGCACCACAGATTTGTATGGACTATCCTTTTTCAAGGACGCCGGCAGATCAAACCGAACTGCTGCATACTGGGCTGTAAATGTAACCGTCAGTGAACCGTCATCATTGAGCTTGCAGACCGCCTTATCTGATTCGCTTTCATAAGCACCCTGGGCTGCAAAGTCAAGTTTTACTGCCGAAGATATAGAAGGCTTCTCCGGCTCATCCGGAACTTCATTCGCCGCCTGCATAAAGGCGTAATATGACGGTTTCGCATCGTACATATCCTTGTCAAACATCAGCACGTGCTCATCTTTACGCCAGGAGAAATCATCATACATTCCCCACCAGGTCAGACAGGTGATCTTATTGCCGGACCACTTCTGCAGCGTGATCAGCTGTTTGGTCAGCTCCTTGACATATTCTGCCTGCTTCTGGTAGGCTTCTTCAAGCTCTTTTTCTGTCGGGTCTGGATCGTCTTCACCTTTTTTGGGAGTACACCCTACATCCAGTTCCGTGACCTGCACCTGGAACCCTGCCTGGACAAATGCCGCTACCGTATTTATATAAGTATCTACAGTAGGACCTTCCACCGACAGGTGGCTCTGCATGCCCACACCACTGCAGACCTTCCGGTCTTCATTAATAAAGTTTATCATCTCAATGATTTTTTCCTTCGTATAGTAGGTGTTAAAATCATTGTAGAACAGCGATACTGTATCCTGCAGATCAAATTCTGCCAGGGCATCATATGCCATCTCAAATGCTCTCTTTATATAAGTAGGTCTGGTTCCCAGCGCCGGTCTGTCAGTACTGGTCTTTCCTTCAATATTTTCTCTGTTTCCAAATACCGCCGCCCAGTTTTTATCCGGCGTATTACTGAAATATTCATTTGCCACATCCCAGGTATAGACTACGTCTTTGTATGCCCCGTTATCCAGTGTATACACATGATGGATCATACTGCTGATATACATCCGCATACGCTCATACATCACTTCTTCTGATACGTATTCTGCAGCTTCATCCTGGCTGTAGTTCACCTTAAAGAACCATTCCGGTGACTGGGAATGCCATACAAGCACATGATAACGGACCTTTAAGCCGTTCTCTTTCGCGATCTTCAGCACTTTGTCCACGGTATCATAATTGAACTGGGGAACTGTGGTCTCTTTATAACTCTCTGGAATCACATAATCCCCTGTCTTTTTCTTAGCCTCTTCTGTACTGATCGGTTGCAGCCAGCCAGGCATAAGATAATCCGGTTTCATCTCGTTCTCCAGGGTAAAACTGGAATAGTGTTTTTTTACATATTCCAATGTCTCAGCATCCTGCAGCTGAAACAGGTTGATGCATGTTCCCGTTTTTCCAAAGATATCGTCATAGGTATCCTTGATGCTGACAATCTCGGCAGGATACTCTCCCGGATCGGTAGTTGCCGTTGCACTCGGCGACGGTTTTACTCCCGGTGAAGTCGCTGGACTCGCCGATGGCTTCGTTCCTGGTTTTGCCGTCGCTGCTGCACTCGGTGAAGGTTTGGTCCCTGGATCTAATGTTGCCGCTGCACTCGGCGACGGTTTGGTTCCCGGATCCGATGAGGCTGATGCGCTCGGCGATGGTTTGGTTCCCGGATCTGATGTTGCCGACGCACTTGGGGACGGTTTATTCCCCGGATCCGATGAGGCCGATGCGCTCGGAGACGGCTTATCTCCCGGATCCGGTATTGGGGAGGCACTCAGAGACGGCTTATCCCCCGGCTTCAAAGAGGTCTGCGGCTGCGCAGATGCCCTTACTCCCGGATCTGATGAGGTCTGCGGCTGTGACGGAGCTGTATTCACAGAACCTGTATGTACAGGAACAGGCTTCTTCTTATTCTTAACTGTCACGCGGCATACCAGTTTCTTTTTGCCGATTTTCGCTGTGATTCGGGCAGTTCCTTTTTTCTTTGCCGAAACTTTCCCCTTAGAAGAGACAGCTGCTACTTTCTTATTGCTGCTCTTCCATTTCGCCTTTTTCTTTGTTCCCTTAACCTTGAGCTGGACACTCTTTCCAACATACAAGGTCGCTTTCTTTTTGTTGAGTTTAAGCTTCGCCTTTTTTGCAGCTGACTGCTCAGGCGAGACCAACATAGAAAGCGTCAATGCAAAACAAAGGATCAGCGCTATACTTCTCTTGTTCATTAGATCAAATCCTTTCTGATACATTATAATATATTTCATAATATTATCGGAGGATTCTTTCGATTACAAGAGATATTCCATTAATTATTTATAAATTTTCTGTGATTCCCACCAACAAAAGCTTGATCTTTCTGGCAGATCACAGGGGAACAAAAAGGTGCGGCTGAAAGGGCAGTAGCCCATAGGGAAATATTGTAAAAACTTATAACGAATGCCAGGCAAACGGAAAAAATCTCTATGCAAACGAATATTTCGTTCACATAGGTTTTTTTGTTATCACTTTTAAAGTTGTTCCTTAATTACAAACAATCGTTCCGGATACTGTCTCTTATA
>CAMTDY010000081.1 GCA_947070915.1 uncultured Roseburia sp. | reverse complement strand
CCCCCGAGCCTTATCGTCGGCAGCGTCAGATGTGTATAAGAGACAGACATAAAATAATTTTAGTTTATTCATTCACACCCTCCTTTTGTGTGGAAAAAGTGGAGAGGATCATATCCTCTCCACAAATGTTTCACTTCGCACTATCGTAGCGAATCACCGCTTTTATTGATCTCGCACTATCGTAGCGAATCACCGCTTTTATTCATTTCGCACTATCGTAGCGAATCACCGCTTTGCATTTATTATAATCAATTCATCTGAAAATGTCAATCAGAACCGGAAATCTCTTTTTCCCTGATGGATGTTATCAATATACTCCGCCGCCTTTTCCTTTACAACAGGATTTGTGATCACCTCCAGCTCCCTGCGGATCACTTCCTCACCTTTCTTTTTTGTGTCCTCTGAGGCATAATCCTCCAGATACTCTTTAAGCGTCATCAAAGCATTGGGCTGACAGCAGTTGACGATCTGCCCGGATTTCAACAGTTTCATAAAACGGTCTCCGGTCCTTCCCTCGCGGTAACATGCCGTACAGAAGCTGGGAATGTAACCAAGCCCAAGCAGCCAGTTTACCACCTCATCCAGCGTTCTCCGGTCGCTGACGTCAAATTGTGAAGAGTTTTCTTCTATGGTCTCTTCCTCCACATAACCGCCAACGCTGGTCCTGGAACCGCCGCTGATCTGGGAAATACCAAGATCAAGCACTTTCTCTCTTGTCTCTTTGGATTCCCGCGTGGAAACGATCATACCGGTATAGGGAACTGCGATGCGGATCACCGAGACGATCTTTTCAAATATCTCGTCAGAAATGGCGTTGGAAAAATTCTCAGGATCAATATCATCCGCAGGACAGATTCTCGGAACGCTGATGGTGTGGGGACCGACGCCGAATTTTGCCTCCAGGTGTTCCGCATGCATGATGATTCCCACCAGCTCATAACGGTACATATTCAGCCCGAAGAGAACTCCCAGACCCACATCATCGATACCGCCCTCCATTGCCCGGTCCATGGCCTCAGTGTGGTAGGCATAATCATGCTTAGGTCCCGTGGGATGCAGCTGTTCGTAGCTCTCCTTGTTATAAGTTTCCTGGAATAAAATATAGGTTCCAATGCCGGCATCGTGAAGCTTGCGATAATTTTCTACAGTTGTAGCAGCAATGTTGACGTTCACCCGGCGGATCGCGCCATTTTTATGCTTGATGCCATAAATCGTTTCAATACTCTCCAGAATATATTCAATGGGATTGTTCACTGGATCCTCTCCGGATTCTATAGCAAGCCGCTTGTGCCCCATATCCTGAAGGGCAATCACTTCCTGACGGATCTCCTCCTGGCTCAGCTTTTTCCTACGGATATGCTCGTTGCAATGGTGATATGGACAGTATGTGCAGCCATTCACACAATAATTGGAAAGATACAGGGGGGCAAACATCACGATCCGGTTTCCATAAAATCTCTTTTTTATCTCCTTTGCCAGCTTCTGGATCTCCTTATTTTCTTCTTCTAACTCACACTCCAGTAAAATGGCGGCTTCCTGGTGGGATATTCCTTTCATCTCCCAGGCCTTTTTCAATATAGCGTCGATAAGTTCCTTATTTCCCTTATTTTTTTCCGCATATTCCAAGGATTTACGGATCTCCGCATCGTCAATAAATTCTGTTGCAATGCCAGATTTTGGATCATACATATCTTCTCGTCTTCCTTTCTTCTTAATTTATTCCTGCCGTTTCAGTCCAGCTCCCATTGAGCTATTTTGTGGCGTAAACTGCTTTGCTGGTCACACCATCCACCATACCAAGTTTTCCTGACATGGAACTGATCACATCATTCGGTCCATCCACGATCACGCTGATCACGGACATATCCCGCTCACGGTAGGGGATGCCCATCCTTCCTACAATATACTCACGATACGAGTGAAGGATATCATTAACAGCCTCCGCCGATTCTGCCTCTTCTACAATAATACCAATGACAGCAAGTCTTTTCTGCATATATGGTCTCGCTCCTCCCATAAAGAATGCCGTCGAGCTGCCTTCACGTAAAAAAGGTGCGGCTGAAAAACGCGCACCTCTAAAGAATAACCTTCGGCCATTCTTTTGCTCCGCAAATTGAGAACTTTCCTATAAGAAAAATCCCGGCATCCTGCCGGGATTTCCAGATCACAGTATATAAAAACAACAGAAGGAATCCATACTACGAAATTTATCTACGTCCTGCGACGCACCGCCGGGCCCATATCAGAATCCCTCAAATGAATATTCTTTTATACACTGCCGCCTTCCCACTCAGGAATCCCTTTGCATGTCAGCACGACTATGTAAATATTTTAACATATCCAAATAATTATTTCAATACCTGCCTGAACATCATCTGCTTTCAACATCCAAGATCTGAACTATCAAGAATTACAGTAAAAGGTCCGTCATTCAACAGTTCCACCTTCATATCCGCGCCAAATTCCCCACATCTCACGGCAGGAATCTGCCCGGCGCACTGATCTTTGATATATTCATAGAGCCGCTCTGCCATATCCGGTGCACCTGCTGCCGTAAATGAAGGACGGTTTCCCTTCCGGCAGTCCGCATACAGGGTAAACTGGGAGATCAGCATAAGTTCTCCCTCTACATCCTTCAGTCCCAGATTAGTCCTGCCATCCAGATCCTCAAAAATCCTCATGTTCACCAGCTTCTGAACCATCTTATCTGCGATCTTTTCATTGTCTTCCTGTCCGATCCCCACCAGAACCAGAAGCCCCCTTCCAATCTCGCTCCGCACTTCCCCATCGATAGCCACCGAGGCATGCTTCACTCGCTGTATCACAAATCTCATCTTTTCCCTCCATTCTAAAACCTGTGTATTTTATTTCATACCCTCCGGAGGGATCCAGTTTCCCTCCGTCGAATTATGTTTCCAGTTATCCTTGTTTTTATCGTATGAAAGAACTGACATGTATTGAAAATCACTACTGGTCTTCAATGCTTTATAAATCGTTTTCAGCGGAACCCGTTGGCGGTTGTGCTTCGGATCGCCGGAATCTGTCAGAAATACATCCTGCTTTCCTTCATCGTACATGAAAAGGGTTACATAATGTCCCGGCGTATCTTTCCAGTAGGAATCATCATTGTAACTGGATACCAGTACGAGCATCGCCTGGGTCTGCCTCATCTTATCCGCAAATTCTCCATAGGTTGGCGGCTTCTCTCCCAGCTCCACCTGGAAACCGGTATCTGCCATGGTCTTCCTCATAAGCTGCCAGGATATGGCACCGCCTCCGCCGTAGAAACTGACCTTTTTAGATCTGGCATAAATGTCCAGAGGAGTACATTTATATTCTGTTACTGTAGAATAAATATTGGCCATACAGCAGAACCCACACCCAAAACTGCCAAAAGAAGCTCCGTCATGAATCTCTTTCCCCCATTTACCTGACCAGGGCCGTCTTTCCTTCCAGGACTTTGGCCCTTGAAGATAGGAATAGATGCTGTCTTCTGGATTCGGAGTAGGTTCAGGCGCAGTGATCACCGCGGTTCCGGTAGCTGCTGGCGCCGGCGTGTGATTTTCTACTTTTGTAGTTTCCTCTTTTTCTTCTGTTTCATTTTTTCCAAATACAAGGATCAATGCCATCAATCCCGCTAACCCCAGCATGATTCCCCGGCGTATCTTCTCTCTCTTCTCCATTCTGTCCCTGCTTTCATATATATTTTTCTATCTTTACCGTAATACGTCCCTTTTTCGTCTCTCTCACTACCCCCTGGTAAATAAATTTACCAAAGCCCCGGACGCTCACCACGTCTCCTGGTTTCAGAATTCCGCTGTTGTTCTCATACTGCCTGCTGTTGACAAATACTTTTTTTTCTTGAAATAATGGGATACATTTACCACGTGACAGATGATAGACTTTAGCGATCAGGGCATCGCATCGTTCTGACGGTATGATATGCTCTTCCGCCGCCAATACCGGCTCAAACTCTTCCGGCAGTTTCTCAATCTCCTGGCATCTTACATTGGTGTGCCGGATCCTGGTCAGGGAATCACAGATAAATTCTTTCATTCCCTCCAGACAGAAAAAATAGCACTCCTTGTCCCGGACCCAGATATCACCGATCACATCCCTCTCGATCCCCAGGTTCATAAGCGCTCCCAGCACATCCCGATGTCCCGTCTCCTCCGCAAATTTAGGCGTGAGCGGGCGGCAGTGGATACAGCAGATCGGAAATTCTTCCACGTAACCGAACATTTCCACATCCCCAAAACGGAGCATCTGGCGCTCCGCCATCTCACTCCCCCCCTCCAGGGCATACCCTACAAATGAAACCTCACTCCTGATCTGAAAGAATTCATCGATCTGTGCCGGTGTCAAAAAATGGGTAAAGGTATAATGCCCCCGCTGGTAACAGGTATTTGCAAGATCTATAAAACGCTGTTTCATGTTATTCCTCACTTCCGTGTACTTAAATCATCATATCACAGGTCAACTGGATTCGCAAGGACAGGAAAATATTCCAACTACTCTTGGTAATTTCATGCAATTAATTATTTTGTAACATTTTTGTAATATTTTATGTTATACTTAGCTCGTCGGTGCCAATTTGAACCCTGTTTCGTTCTGCGCTAGCTCTCCATTGAGCTAACATCCACAACATAAAAGTTGTAACATCATTACACAATATTTGAAAGGAATGAGTCTATATGAGACATACAACAAATACAAAACTTTTAACGGGAGTTCTCTCCCTTTCACTGTTAACCCTTCTTGCCGCACCGGCAGACTCTGAGGCAGCTTCCCTAAACCTGAGCCGAAAAAAACTGACGCTCCGCCCCGGGAAAAGCTACACTCTGAAAATCCGGGGAAGCAAATCAAAAAAAGTAAAATGGAAATCCACAAATAAGAAAGTTGCCACCGTCAGCAAGCGTGGAAAAGTCACCGCCAGAAAAACCGGAAAGGTAAAAGTGACAGCAAAAATAAAGAACAAAAAGCTTGTCTGCAGGGTGACCGTAAAAAATAAAAAACCATCTGCCCCCAGTAACCCACCTGCCCAAAAAACAACTACAACCCAGGTTCCAAAGCCAACAGCGTTTCCGAAACCTACTATGATTCCAACACCGACAACTGCCCCAAAACCTGACACTCCCTCCGGTCCAGTGACAGAAACAGGTGCTTACTCCGTTTTGAACTCACTGCGCAGCACCTACCCGGAGGGAATGCCTCTTAACAACAGTTATTACTATTATTCCCCCCGTTTTGGCAACGGCTACGGCTGCTATGGTTTTGCTGCAAAGCTCAGTGATACGGTATTTGGAACGGAGAAAAGTTATCAGACCCATTCCTCCTTTGACCGGATCCGCGTGGGAGATAACATCCGCATCGGAAACAATCACTCTGTGGTCGTGCTCACAAAATCTTCCAGCTATATAACAGTGGTGGAAGGAAATTACAATTCTTCTGTCCACTGGGATCGGAAAATAACGGCTTCCTCCCTGGCTTCTAATGGTTTCCGGGTGTATACAAGATACTAATACAACGCTGATGGGTCTTCATAGTAACATGTTTTCGATCTCCCGGCACTCATCCACCACCACTGCCTTATCAAAGCTCTCCAGCAATTTCCGCTCCCGATATCCCCAGCTCACCAGAATACATGCCAGACCGCTGTTTACCGCGGTCTGGTAATCCACTTCCGAATCTCCGATATAGACCGCCCGTTCCCTGCCGCACCCCATCTCCTCCAGTGCTGCATATACCGGGTCCGGGGCAGGTTTTCTCCGTCGCCCCTCCCTGTCGCCAATAGCCGATTCTGTAAATTCGGAAAAATATATCTCATTTAATTCTTTCACCGCAGCATCATTTTTATTGGAAACAATCGCTATATGAAAATCATTCTCTTTTAACGTCCTCATGAGTTTTAGGACACCGTCATAAGGTCTTGTCTTGATCCGGCAGTGCCCGGTATAATAGTTCCGGAATGCCTCAAAAGCTTCCTCAAACCGGGGGTTATCCCTGCCTTCCGGTACAGAACGTTCCATCAGCTTACCGATGCCATTTCCCACAAAATTCCGGATCTGTTCCAGAGTATGGACCTGCCATCCAAACCGCTGCATAATAACATTGACACAATCGCAAAGATCCTCCAGTGTATTCAAGAGTGTTCCGTCCAGGTCAAAAACCACCGTATCATATTTTCTCATAAATCCTGCCCCCTCCATCTGTACTGTCCCGGCCCAAGGTAAAACCGGGTTCATCCGGACTTATTTTAGCACACTTCCCGCTTTCTGTGAATACTATGGCTGAATTTGCAGATACTATCCAAAAATGGAAAGGAATGACCAATATGGACAATAAGAAAAACAACGAAACAAATATCAACCAGGCAGAAAACAAAAACACAAAGGATGGCATCTCCGAACAGAGAGCCGCTCAGATCCGTCAGAAATCCCTCTATAACGAAGAGGATCTGCCTGCACCAGACAACAACCTCTTCTGGGAGCACGCTTCCAACCCTCTCAGCAGCAAAGGAAATTAGTGTACTGTACACTAAGCCAGCTCAGACCGGAGAAGATACAGCTTCCTTTTGTTCTTTTTATAACAGGAGGCTGTATTCTCCAGGTCTATTTTTATCTGTTCCACCTTTTGATATCTCCTCTCTGGTTCTCTCTCCAGACACTTCATCACGATATATTCCATGCCCCTGGATACATCCCGGTTCCGCTTCCTAAGGGGAACACGCCCGGAAAATTGACTGGGAGGGCAGCCGCCCAGGCTATGATACAAAACTGCTCCCAGAGCATAGATATCTGCCGCCGGCGTCAGCTGGCCTTGTTTCACAAACTGCTCCGGCGCGGCATACCCCGGTGTCCCCAGAGGTTCCTTTGGCGTTGCCCCCAGCCTGCCATAAGCCCCTGCCCGCATACGAAGGGCCGCTCCGAAATCAATTAGACGGATCCTGCCTGCCGGTGATATCATGATATTTCCCGGTTTCAGATCCCTGAATAAGATACGGTTTTTACTTCCATGCAGAAAGGACAAAATCCCGCACAGTTCCACCCCCCAGCAGATAACCTGCTCTTCCTGGATCCTGCCGCAGTTTGTGATGCAGTCCTTCATCGTCTTTCCCGGCACATACTCCATGACCAAATAGACAGATCCATTCTGGCACAATACCTCCCTCACTTTGGGAACCGCCGGATGATCCATACTCTCCAGTATCCTTCTCTCATTTTCCACGCTGGAGATCCCGATTCCGGCAGAATATTTCTTTATGGCGTCCCGCCTGCCTGTCATCCTGTCCGCTCCCAAATAGACACCGGAGGTTCCGCCCTCTCCCAGCTTTTTTATTAAAGTATATTTTTCCATATATCTCCCTCTCACGACAACAGGCACCGGGCTCTCCTGCGCAGCCTTGCAACGTCAGGCTGCATCCTGGCAGACGGAATGCACTCTGCCCAAAGGATTCCACTGTTTTCTGTCAAAAACCGGTCCCCTGCCCTGCCATGTCCTTTTCCTATTTTCTTCTTCCATGATATTTTTGAAATCTCCGGACCGATCGGCTCCGGACTAAGAATAAACAGACAATGTTCTCTCACATTACGAATTTTAAAAAAGATATTTCCCGTCTCACCCAGCGCTTCGGCAAATTCCCTTCTTTCCTCACAGGTATGCCACCGGCTCACTCCCCTGGAACTGCTATACTCCAGAATATATATGCTGCCACTGCCGCAAAAGAGATACCGATCATCCCAGAACAGGAGGATCACAAAATCCAGCGGCAGTTTTCCGGAACCTGTCAGCTCTCCCAGTACGCCCTCCAGAATATCCTGCCAGCATCCTGTCAGAAGAGTGCCGGCTGATGTCTCTGCAGGTTCCGGAAACTCTTTCCTCTCCATTCGCCCTCTGGCGTAAATAAAGGGAAGGCACTCCGGCAGCTCCTGGGAAAACCAGTGTGCAAAATCCCTTAAAAGGCGGTTTTGCAACTCCATCGTCTCCCGGTCCCGCCAGCGGGCCCTGCTCATGATGGCCAGGGAAATATTGGCGGGCGTATATCTGCCCTGCCTTATGCCAGAAAGCCAGCCAGCCGGACCGCTCTCTGTCACCTTTCCCTCCATCACACAGATTCCCGTGCCTTCTCCCATGTTATTATCTTTGTTATATGACACTCTGATCCTCAAAATATCCCCCCATTATACCAATACCACCTTATTTATTTGACGTCGATCTTCTCTTTTCCTCCCATGTATGGCTGCAGCGCCTTCGGAATATTCACGGAACCATCTGCATTGAGATTGTTCTCCAAAAATGCGATCAGCATACGCGGCGGCGCTACTACCGTATTATTTAATGTGTGGGCAAAATATTTTCCCTTTTCCCCAACCACGCGTATCTTAAGACGTCTCGCCTGGGCATCCCCCAGGTTGGAGCAGCTTCCCACCTCAAAATACCTTTTCTGTCTGGGAGACCACGCTTCCACATCGATGGATTTGACCTTCAGATCAGCCAGATCACCAGAACAGCACTCCAGCGTCCGCACTGGTATGTCCAGAGAACGGAATAGGTCTACGGTATTCTGCCAAAGCTTATCAAACCACTGCATGCTCTCCTCCGGTTTACAGACAACGATCATTTCCTGCTTTTCAAACTGATGAATGCGGTATACCCCCCGCTCCTCGATGCCATGGGCGCCCTTTTCCTTGCGGAAACAGGGAGAATAGCTGGTCAGCGTCTGGGGAAGCTTGTCCTCCGGGAGTATTTTATCGATAAATTTTCCGATCATGGAGTGCTCGCTGGTTCCGATCAGATACAGGTCCTCGCCCTCAATCTTGTACATCATGGCGTCCATCTCATCAAAACTCATCACTCCGGTCACTACATTGCTCCGGATCATAAAGGGCGGCACACAATAGGTAAATCCGCGGTCGATCATAAAGTCCCTGGCATAAGAGATCACCGCCGAATGAAGCCTCGCTATATCCCCCATCAGGTAATAAAATCCGTTGCCCGCTACGTCTCTTGCCGCATCCAGATCGATGCCATCGAATTTTTCCATGATCTCTGTATGATATGGAATCTCAAAATCAGGCACTACTGGCTCGCCAAATTTCTCAATCTCTACATTTTCAGTGTCATCTTTTCCGATGGGAACACTGGGGTCTATAATATTGGGGATGGTCATCATGATCTCACGGATCTTCTCCCCCAGCTCTCCTTCCTTCTTTTCCAGCTCCGCAAGTCTCTCAGCGCCCTTCGCCACTTCTGCTTTCAGCGCTTCCGCCTCATCTTTTTTTCCCTGCGCCATCAGTCCGCCTATATTTTTTGAAATCTTCTTACGGTTTGCCCGGAGTTCATCCGCTTCCTGCTGTGTGGCACGGCTTTCTTTGTCCAGCGCGATCACTTCATCCACCAGCGGTAGCTTCCTGTCCTGAAATTTGTTTTTGATATTTTCCTTCACAACTTCCGGATTTTCCCGTAAAAATTTAATGTCCAGCATAGTTGGTTCCTCCTAAATATAATTGGCTCTATTATACACCTTTTTCCACTGCCATGCAAATCATTTTAAAATTCACCCTTATCTCCTTTTGGGTAAATGTCATTGGTATCCAGTCTCGGCAGAGTATAGGGATTATCTTTTCCCAGCTCAGCCACCCTGGCTTCTACCGACACACCCAGTCTGCACCCGGTCTGCCTGATATATTCAATGACGTCATCACTGTAATTTCCATAGGGATAATTCATTACCCAGCAGTCCCTGTCAACGATTCCCTCAAAATATGTAAGGGCTTGATCTACGTCTTTTTTCATCTGCTCCACCGGTAGTTTTCCCAGCCAGTAATGGTCGTATCCATGTATGCCGAAAAACATCCCCCCCTGTTTCATGCAGCAGACCTGATCCCTGTTCATATACAGTTCCCGGGCAAATACATCCTCAGGAACTCCGACATACTTGGCAAACAATTCTTCCGCCATCTCATTGCGGATCTCTTCTGGCAGTTCATTCTGCAGCAAACGTTTCACGAAAATAACTTCACCGGAATCCCACCGGTTGGGAACCCCTATGCGGTCGTAGATCTTCTGATTCTCCTCGATTCCGGCACCCGCCAGACGGTACTTGTCCATGCTTTGAAAACAGTCTGACACAAGTTCAGCCATTCTCCCCATCCGCTCTGCCTCCGCCAGAATAAAATGAATCCGGTTTACCGTCAGGAGCTTATGTTCCTTCACCGCCATGGCACTTAAGAAAAAGGATCCCTGCACTCCGTATTTTTTCAAAATTGGATAGACCACAGTATAGTGGTCGATATAACCGTCATCAAAAGTCAAAAGCAGGGCATTCTCTGGAATCCCGGAAAAGTCTTCTTGGGAATACGCCTCCAACAGACTCTCCATCGTGATCACCCTGTAATGCTTCATGATATAATCCATCTGCTGGATAAACAGGGACTGATCCAGTCCCCGGATCTCCGGGTATCTGCTGTGTGCCAGATCACGCACATAGTGATACATGATAATGTGTACCTTTTTCATCGCAAACTCCTTAATTCTCTGCAATCGCATCAATAAACTCACAGATAACTTTTTTGTCGTCCGGGCTGACTGGAAGCTGTACCTGTTCTAATTCTTTTTTCATTTTCTCTGTTACTTCTCTCATGATCTCTTTCCAATCGTAACCATCTTTTTCATATTTCTCTTTATTCAGCTTAATGAGAAAACTGGTCTTTTCACAGAGCATGATAAACATCTGGAATTTTATGCTGGCCGTTGTATCCATATCCCGGATCTGTTCTGCAAAACCATGCATCTGTACCATTCTTTTTTCATAAGTTCCGTATTCCGCCACCTTCTGATCCGGACCTTTTTCTGCCACAACAAGATCATCTTCTGCTTCCCCTTCATCTATCAGCCAGATCTCCCCCGCTAAAAAGTCAGAATAAACCAAGGCATACGCTTCATAAAACATATGAGGATAATAGCAGTATGCCTCATTTTCCGAATATTTTGTTTCATACTGGCTAATCACTTCATCCGTAATGACCTTTCTATTATATATGGCACCAGACATATAATTCCCGTTCATATAAAATGCCTCCAAGGCCTTTTGACCGGCCCGTTTATAAGCACTTTTCAGCCAGTTATAGAAGGTGCTTGTTTTTGCCTTGATCATACCGATCTGGGGAAATTCCTTGATCACCTGCAAATAGTAATCAAGATTTGGCGCCACGATCTTGTCCTCATCGCTGAGAAGCAGGCAGAACTCTCCCCTGGACATTCGTATCACCTGATTTACATTTCCCACAAAACCCTGGTTCTCTACAAATTCGTGGTATACAAAACGATCCTCTTTCAATTCTTTTAACTGCTCATAACCTTCGACATTTTTATCACTCCCATTATTAGAGCAGATGATCTCCAGATCTTCCCCATAGGGAAGCTGAAGAAGTTCTTTCACCAGTGCAAAGGCCCGATGCCCTCTGTTATAGGATGGTATGCAGATACTCAGTAACATTTTCTCACTCTCCTTGCCCAAGCTCATCAGAGTCGTTAAATCACATTATATTGTAATACACAGATTATTTTATATGGTATCATAATCATCTTAGAAAAACAAGAAAATATTTCCTCTGTGTTATATTACTTATTAAAAATAGAAGAAGCGGCTTCCAAATCTTGAATATCATCGATCTCATACCACTTTTGTCCATTCATCCGCTTTGCACGGATAATTTTTTTATCTAAAAAAGATATTACACGGAGAACTTGTTCATAGTAATCGTTATATCCTAATGCGGCAGTATATGCCTCTAAAAACGGGACATACCATGTCTCCGAAAACCTCTGACTGAATTTATAAATATTTACTGTTTTATAATACCTGAAAATATCCTCTCTTACGTACTTATTTCCGGGAACAAATTCCAGAATCTCATCTCTTTCGGATATTTTAATCACTGTTCCGTCCATCCAATTCTCGTATCGGTCCACCAATGCCAGGTTTTCCCTGGGATCCCGGATCAGATCTGTAAGAACCGGATCCTCAAGTATCAGATCCGATTCCAGTAAAATAGTATCTGCTTCCAGAAGAATATGTTTCGCTAGTGCCAGGGAATAAATATTATTTGTCTGGTCATAGCTACAATTCTCGATAAATTCGATCGGTGTACTAATCTCCAGCATACGGATAAACTTTATTAAAATCTCCTTCTTGTACCCTGTAACAATCACGATGCGGTCAAGCTTCTGCTGATCCAGCTGTTTTAGCATCCACTCGATCAGTGCAACACCATTCACTTGAACCATGCACTTGGTAATATTTTCTGTCAGATCTTT
>CAMTDY010000080.1 GCA_947070915.1 uncultured Roseburia sp. | reverse complement strand
ATACATGCTTTGTAAAGTCTTTTTATATATTGAATACTACACAGCATGCCACTAACCGCAATTGATACACAAAATGCATCCATTACAATCTTAGACTTAGTCACTGTTGCGGTTAAGGTAATTGCTATTTCTATTGATATGAAACCTCCAATAGCAAAAAGTAAAAAATAATAAACAAACAAAATGATTACCATATTTTTTGATAAACCATATGTTAATCCATCATCTCTTTTTAAATCTTTATTTTTCAAATATCCTCAACCTCCTCGCAATCTCCTCCGGTTCCGGCAACATCTCCCGCATCCCTTCCGGCAACGACTTACTCAACTGATAAGTCGCCACTCCAATCGGCACATTAGATTGTTTCAACGCATATTCTACAAAAGTCTTATCCTTACTCTTACAGATAATAATACCAATCGAAGGATTTTCATTTGATAATTTTACCTATTCGTCCAATGCAGTCAAATACAACTGCATTTTACCTGCATACTCTGCCTCAAACTCCCCTATTTTCAACTCTATTGCTACCAAACTTCTCAATCTTCTATGAAAAAGTAAAAGGTCGATATAGATATCCCTGCTTCCAACTACCAAGTGATATTGGTTCCCAATGAATGTAAAATCTCCTCCCATTTCTATCAGAAAAGCTCTGACATTATTTACTAACTGCATTTCCAACTCATGCTGGGAATACTCTGGCGAAAGTTCTGCAAAGTCAAATGTATATTCATCTTTGACTGCCAGTTTTGCTTGAACTTTACGTTCCTCTGGTAACGTCATATCAAAATTTGTCTGATTGGACAGATATTTTTCATAGGTCTGTGCCTCAATAAAATTTGTCAAAATACGTTTTGTCCATCCATAACGCTTTGTCATCTGGATATAAAACTCTCTTTGCAAATCATCCTTGCACTTTTCCATGATGACAACATTATTGCTCCAGCTAATTTCTCGCACCAATGGTGCGAGTTTTTCAGAATCACAATAACTTAAATAAAAATTTCGTACCGCTGGTGCGAGAAATTCATCAGCCTTTACAAGCCCACATTTTCCTCTACAATTCATTTAGGTATTCCTGCAATTTATCTACAAACTGCCCGATATGTATGCCATCTACAAAGGAATGATGTGCCTGAACCGACACCGGCATAATCACCCGTCCATCCTTCTCGTAATATTTCCCCCAGTCAAACAATGGTGTTGCATTATCCTTCTTGCCAGAATTCGTATGGGAAATATGGGTATATGTTACCCAAGGCATAGGAGAACATTGAAACACATCATTGCCAAGCGGTCCAGCAAAATATTCTTTTTGTTCTTCTGCTGTCTGTGCTGCCAATTCCACATATTCTTTCATCGTGTCCTTCATTGGAACATTAACCACCTTAAATAATTCTGCATCTTTGTTCAAGTATGTAAAAGCAGTATCAATTTTATCAAATAAAACAATATTACCATCTAAAAAACGATAACGAAATGCTTCAATCTCATTTGCACATTTACATAACGCATAGACAAATGCAAGTGTAAAGGAAAAATTTTGTTTTCTAATTTGTTGCAGGAAATTCGTGATATCTACATCAAAAGTTACACAAAATGCAGGCTCAACACTGTTTCTAAAAATCATACAGTGCATAGCTCTTTCCCATGTCTTTTCATCTATAACTTTGTATTTACTTGCCATAAATCCATTCCTCCAATACTTTCTTATTGGTCCTTACTCATTCTATCATTAGCAAAAACTCTATTTTATAGAGCACCCTAGATTATATGCCTCCTCCAACGCTTTTGTTCCCTTGATATCTCCAATATCCTTAACCCCTCTTACCAAAATCATCCCAATATCTTCCAAACAAAAGAAATTAAGTACAAGCTGATATTGCAACTTGATTGCGTCAAACAATTCCGGTAATGCTGCTGCTCCCACCAGCAGTAATGCCATTTTTTTTATTTGAAATTCATTCCTCATAGGCGTGTGTAATCTATCAATAATCGCTTTTAATTCTGCACTAATTCCATAAAAATAAACAGGAGATGCAATTACCAGCACATCTGCCAGTTTCAGTTTTTTATAAATTTCTGCCATATCATCTTTTTGGAAACACTGGTTCTCTTCCCTTGTAAAACACGAATTACAGCCAATGCAGGGATTTACCTTGTAATCAGCAACAGAAACTATCTCCACTGTATTATTTTGACCTGCTCCCTCTGCGAATGCTCGTGCAAGCAAATCTGTATTTCCACTCTTCCGCATACTGCCGACTAAAACAACAATTCTGCTCATTCTGTCATTCTTCCTGTACATTCATTTTTTTCATCAAATAAAAACACCTACATGTGTGCAATTGTTCTCAATCTTCGATAATCCGCAACCCATTCTGCTCCATTCCATAAAGTATCTCTCGTCAATTCTTCCACTCTTTCAAAAAGCATAGCTTGGATATGTTTCGGCATCATTTCCAATTCAGAGGCAAAGAATTGCTTCATCCAATTCACCAACCCTTGTTCCCCATCCTTTAGTGTGGTTGGTCTGTCATAATCATAAATCCTGTCAATAATGAATCCATTATCCTCTAACAATTTACCAAAGTCCTCTACTGTAGGAAAATTAAATTTAGCCTCATAGCCATATCCCAGACTATTACAAGTCTCTATAAAAGCATTTTCAATCGTTGCAATATTCCCACTTGCTCCAAACTCGCACACCAGTAATCCCTGCGGTTTCAGAGATTACGGAATGAAACGTACTGGAGGTACGCTGATTGACGTTGACGCAGTAAATTGGAAAATCACAGGCGGAGGCAGGGTTCAAATTTGCGCCGTCAAGCTAGCCCACACACCCGATAATATCCGTAATCCCCGACAGCCCCTCTTCCTTCACATAGCGTTCCAGTCCATCGATGATCTCTGTCGTGGCATAGGGATTGAAAAAGTTTGCCGTCCCCACTGCTACCATCGTAGCTCCCGCCATAAGAAACTCCAGGGCATCCTCGGTGTTCTGGATCCCGCCCATGCCAAGCACCGGAATCTTCACCGCGTGCGCCACCTGGTACACCATACGCACCGCCACCGGCTTCACACAGGGACCGGACATTCCTGCGGTCTGATTAGCGATGGCAAAGGTCTTTCTCTCCACATCGATCTTCATTCCCGTCAGTGTGTTGATCAGGGAAACCCCGTCGGCGCCGCCAGCCTCCACCGCTCTCGCCATCTCAGTGATGTCTGTCACATTGGGGCTTAATTTCATGATGACCGGCTGTTTTGCCACTTTTTTTACCGCCCTGGTGATCTCCTCTGCCATCTCCGGCTTCTGGCCAAAGGCGATTCCTCCTGCCTTTACATTCGGGCAGGAAATATTGATCTCCAGCATATCCACCGGCTCCTCTGCCAGACGTTCCGCCACTTCCACATAATCTTCTTTGGAGCGCCCGCATACGTTTACGATCACCCGGGCATTCTTCTCTTGTAGAAAAGGAAGGTCTCTCTGGATGAAGGTATCGATCCCTGGGTTCTGCAGGCCGATGGCATTTAACATACCAGCGTGGGTTTCCGCGATCCTGGGGGTGGGATTTCCCTCCCAGGGCACACTGGCTACTCCCTTTGTCGTCACCGCCCCCAGCCGGGCCAGATCCACGAATTCACTGTATTCCATGCCAGAACCAAAAGTTCCCGACGCCGTCGTAACCGGATTTTTAAAGGGTATTCCTGCGAAATTAACTTCTAAACTCATATCCTTCTCCCTCACATTATGTATTGTTTAAAATTCTACCTCTGTAGACAAAAATACCGGACCATCTTTGCAGACTCTCTTATTTTTCACCTTGGAATGGTCATCGATCTCTGCTGACTGGCAGACACAAGCCAGGCATGCCCCCACTCCGCAGGCCATACGCTCTTCCATGGACAGATATGCCTTGATATCATGCTCCTGGGCAAAGTTTTTTACTCCCCGCAGCATGGGCGTAGGGCCGCAGGAATAGATCACATCCACCCCATCATCCAGAACCTTCTGCTCAGCTATGGCATCGATCACAGTTCCCTTCGTGCCTGCGCTTCCATCATCCGTAGCTATGACAACTCGTGCATATGCTTCAAATTCTTTCTTTAAAAACATGTCGCTGTCCCGGTATCCCAGTACCACCGTGGCGTTGCCGCCAAACTGTTTTGCCAGCTCCAGCATGGGAGGAATACCGATGCCGCCACCGATCAGCAGCGGTCTCTCTCCCTCCTGCATAAATCCATTTCCGAGAGGACCAAGTACCTCGATCTGATCCCCGGCCCCCAGCCGTGAGAATTCCTCTGTCCCAGCTCCCACGACACGGTATACCAGTCTCAGGCTCCCTGCTTCCTGATCCAGTTCACAGATGCTTATGGGTCTTGGCAGAAGCCTGTCTTTCTCCTGGCAGTACAGGGACACAAATTGTCCTGGAAGGGCATGTTTCACAATATCCGGCGCCTCCAGCCAAAGGCTAAATACAGCGGGAGCCAGCTGTACTGACTCCCGGACACGGCATAGACTTTTCTGTTTACTCATATCCTGCTCCTTTATTCAAGGCTGCTTAAAGCATCGCTCATTGTTTTTGCCTTCAGTGCTTCATCCGGAATTTTAAAGTCTTCCGCATTGTTTACATTTTTATAAGACATGGTCATATTCATATCAGAAACCTTCAACTCTATGGAATCCATCATCTTCTTCACTTCCTCTAATTCATCCCCTTTGGCCTCTTCCAATGCCTTTTCTTTCACATATTTCATGGTCTCGTCAAACATCTTATTCATCATATCCGTCATCGGATACTCCACGCGGCTGATCTCCTGTTTCTTCACATCCACATATACCGTAAGGCTCACATCTCCAATGCTGGAAACCACTCTGTTCATAAGCTCTTCGTATTCTTTCGCCTCTACCTCACCCAGACTGCTGAGCAGCGATTTGACACTGGAGGAACTTCCCTCTAACGTGGACTTCATTTCCTCGCCGCTTATCTTATAGTCATATACATGATACGTGGTTTCTCCCTCTTTCTTTTCTTCCTTTTTCGTATATTGGCCGACGTCGGCGCTTAATTGATTGGAAAAAGAATTCATACCGGAAGATGCGAGAGCTGTATCCAGATCTCCCAGCTCCATCTTCGTCCAGGTTCCCTCGGTTTTTGTATAGAGCACATATTTTTCATCTTCTTTCTGGATGTATGACTCCACCAGTGCAGACTGTCCCATAGAGGATACCGATCCAGTTATTTTCATTTTAATAGGATCTTGAAACATCGCTCCTTTGAGATCCATTTTCAAATCCAGATCCTGGGATTCCTCTCCCATTTTCATGGACATCTTTCCTGACATGCCGACTTCTATCTCGCAGCTCTTGGCGTTATTGATGCCGGTAACGGCAGACATCAGAATCTCCTCTTCGCTTTTCCCGCCACAACCGGTCAGACAACCGATGGCCAGTACAACACACATCATCATTGCAAATATTTTTGTCATCTTCTTCATAGTAATAACCTTCCTTTCTGTTAAAAAATGCTGTTTATATCCTCTTTCATGTTCAGTGCAGCCTGTCTCGCCGCCTCTGCAAACCCCGTCTCTCCAAACTTTTCATAAGCTGGCTGCTTATAGGCTGCGATAATCCCTCTGGATGAGTTCACGATGGCCCCCAGACCGTCTTCATTAAAATATGGAAGAAGATCTTTCGCGGTTCCTCCCTGGGCTCCATAGCCAGGAACAAGAATATAAGTTTTTGGCATTACCTTTCTCATGATCCTGCCCATCTCCGGGTAGGTGGCGCCCACGACTGCCCCTACATAGCTGTAGGTATCCCCCATGCACTCTTCTCCCCATTTTACGACCTGCTCTCCAACCAGTTCATACAGAGGTTTCCCATCGACCTTCTGATCCTGGAACTCTCCACTGGATGGATTGGATGTCTTCACCAGGATAAATAATCCCTTTTTCTCTTCCTTGCACACTTCTACAAAAGGTTTGATCCCGTCCACTCCAAAATAGGGATTTACGGTAATAAAATCTTCGTCAAAAGCAGCAAGTTTTTTACTTCCAACCTGCACTTTCCCGATGTGCCCGGCAGCGTAGGCCGCGGAAGTGGATCCAATATCCCCACGCTTCACATCCCCAATAACTACCAGTCCCTTCTCTTTACAGTAATCCACGGTTTTCTTAAACACCCCAAGTCCCGGTATGCCAAACTGTTCATACATAGCGATCTGAGGTTTTACAGCGGGAACAATGTCACAGATGGCATCCACGATCCCCTTATTATACTGCCAGACTGCCTCTGCCGCAGCTTCCAGGGTTTCCCCCCGCTCACGGATGGCATTCTGCAGCAGATACTCCGGCACATAGTCCAGCATGGGATCCAGCCCAACAACAATGGGGGCTTCCATCTTTTTTATCCTGTTGACCAGTACATTGATCATCCTGCTTCTCCTTTCCAATCATCTACGGGTTGCTGTTTCGTTATGCAAAAGGGTACACCACTGCCCCGCCCACGATGGTATACTCGATCCTTCCGGATACCTTTTGTCCGTGAAAAGGCGTGTTCTTCCCCTTTGATACAAAATTATTTTTATCGATCACATATTCAGCGTCAAAATCTGCTATGGTGATATCCGCCGGCATCCCTGGTTCCAGTGAGCCCCCCTCAACACCCAGGATCTCACAGGGACCGGTGCTCATCCGGCGCACCAACTCCAGGGGCGACAGGATCCCGGTCTTCACAAGCTCTGTCACCGCCAGGGAAAATGCCGTTTCCGAACCAACAATGCCAAAAGGCGCTTCCGCGATGGAGCGGTTTTTCTCCTCCTCGCCGTGGGGGGCGTGATCGGTGGAAATGGCTTCCATGATCCCGCTTCCCAGCCCCTGCCTCAATCTTTCTACATCTGTAGAAGATCGAAGAGGCGGATTCATCTTATAATCTGCATCGTCAGAAGGAATATCTTCATCTGTCAGTGTAAAATGATGTGGACACACCTCACCACTCACCAAAAGCCCTTCTTCTTTGGCGATGCGTATCATCTCCACACTGTCTTCAGTAGAGCAGTGGCAGAGATGGAGTCTGGCGCCAGTCTCTTTTGCCAGCAAAATATCCCGTGCCACGATCACGTCTTCCACGGCGTTGCTGATTCCTCTTATCCCCAGTTCCTCTGCTCTTTTCCCGGCATTCATAGCGCCCTTTTCTACCATATTAATATCTTCGCAGTGGGCAAATACCGGGATAGAAAGTCTCCTCGCCTCCTGCATGCCCTGCCGGTACAGACTGGCATTCATCACACTCTTGCCATCCTCGCTGATGGCTTTGATCCCTGCCTTCACCATACCTTCAATATCCGCCAGTTCTTTGCCTTTCTGGCCTTTTGTCACAGCTCCCACCGGATACACATGGATCGGACTGTCCTTCTTCGCGATCTCCAGAACTCTTTGAACCATCTCCGGACAATCGGTGGATGGATTCGTGTTTGGCATCGGGCATACTGCGGTAAATCCGCCTTTTGCCGCTGCCATCGTCCCCGTCTTTATGGTCTCTTTGTACTCATAGCCCGGCTCTCTCAGATGCACATGCAGATCCACAAATCCAGGCATCACATATTTTCCCACCGCATCGATGACCTTTGTACCAGCAGTCTCAAGCTCTTTCCGCTTCTCTTCGGAAAACACGTCTCTGTCTGCAATCTTCCCATCGCTCACATACAGATCACCAATCCCGTCATATCCGCTGGCAGGATCCAGAAGATGTCCGTTTTTAATCAATAGGTTCAATGAACAGATCCACCTTTCCAAAGTCATCCAGGTTAAAATTGCTGGTAAGCCCTGCTTTTTCAATATCCTTTACAACGGCCTCATTGGTGATCACCTCAGCCAGTTCTTCTTTTGTAACCCATTTGCTGTCATTCAGATCTTCAGCAAGAACGACCTCTTCCGTCTGGGAAGAACATTCAAAGGCAATGCCGATACTGCACACCTCGCCCCCTGTAAATCCCCATGTATACAGCGGTTTATCCACCAGGACATGAAGCCCTGCTTTTTCTTCCACTACTCTCTGAACGGCCTTCTCCGGTGTCTCAGAAAATTCCAGGACGCCATCCAAAAACTCCCACTGATACGGTTCAAAAATCCGGTCATCGTACCATTTTTCCACAACCAGATATTTTCCGTTGCACTGTACGATCCCCTTCACAAGAATTCGAAATTTATCCATCGCTGCCTCCCTTACTAAAGTGGTATTCACGTTTCCATTATTTTTTCTGGATATAGCCCTGGGCCTTTAAGAGCTCTGCGATGAGAACACCGCCCCCTGCGGCACCGCGGACCGTGTTGTGGGAAAGCCCCACAAATTTCCAGTCAAAATGGCTGTCCTCTCTCAGACGGCCGATACTTACGCCAAATCCATTTTCATAGTTTACATCCAATGCCACCTGGGGACGGTTATCATCCTCCAGATACTGGATGAACTGCTTTGGTGCATTGGGAAGTTCCAGTTCCTGGGGAAGCCCACGGAATTCCACCAGCGCCTGGATCAGCTCTTCCTTCGTCGGCTTTTTGGCAAAGTTTACGAATACCGCCGCCGTATGTCCATCCAGAACCGGCACACGGATACACTGGGTGGTGATTAGCGGAGTTTCCGCCTTTTCAATCTTTCCATCCACTACCTTTCCGAAGATACGCAGCGGCTCCTGCTCGCTCTTCTCTTCCTCACCACCGATGTACGGAATGATATTATGCTCCATCTCCGGCCACTCGGCAAAGGTCTTTCCTGCTCCGGAAATCGCCTGATAAGTCGTAGCCACTACAAGTGTAGGCTCAAATTTCCTCCATGCCGTCAGCGCCGGGGTATAACTCTGGATCGAACAGTTCGGTTTTACAACGATAAAACCTCTCTTCGTCCCAAGGCGCTTTTTCTGGCTCTCGATCACCTCAAGATGCTCCGGATTAATCTCCGGTACCACCATCGGTACATCCGGCGTCCAGCGGTGCGCGCTGTTATTAGAAACCACTGGTGTCTCCGTTTTGGCATATGCCTCTTCTATATCACGAATCTCTTCCTTTGTCATGTCAACGGCACTGAACACAAAATCCACCGCACTGCTGACCTCTTCCACATCATTTACATTTTTTACGACAATTTTCTTTACTGCCTCCGGCATCGGTGTCTGCATCTTCCAACGGCCGCCCACGGCCTCTTCATAGGTCTTTCCTGCGCTTCTCGGACTGGCCGCAATCGCCGTCACCTCAAACCAGGGATGATTTTCCAAAAGTGAAATAAATCTCTGTCCTACCATACCAGTACCACCAAGGATACCTACCTTTAACTTGTCGCTCATCATTTTACCTCATTTCTCACTTATAATATCTGTTGAATCTTTACATAATTAATTATATGATACTACATTTTATGGAATATTTCAAGTTTTCAAAAGGAAAGAAATCCTTTGACTTTTATAAATAGATGTGTTATGGTTAGTAAGTATCAATATTTTAAGTTTTTAGGAGGCAATAACATGAAAGGTACAGTAAAATGGTTTAATGCCAAAAAAGGATTCGGATTTATCTCCGACGAGACAGGAAATGACGTATTCGTTCATTTTTCTGCATTACAGATGGACGGCTTCAAGGTTCTTGATGAGGGCGATGAGGTTGAATTTGAAGTAATCGACGGCGAAAAAGGACCACAGGCAGCAAACGTAACGAAGTTATAATCGAATTTAATGAACTAATTTTTATATATATCTATGTAAAAGTTAAGAATTACAATGTGGTTGTAACCAGTAAAAACAGCCCTGCATTTCACAGTTTCTACTTTGAAATGCAGGGCTGTTTTTGTTTTTTATCTTTGGCTGGGCTGCCATGCAGGTGCTCGCTGCCCAGCCGGGCAGATCCAGGTCTGTTACCCTGGATATCGGTATCATACTACTGAACCAGTTTATCACATCCGGCAAACACATCGACTTTTCTGGTCACTGTGGATGGAAGCGGTACAGCATACGAGATATTTTTACAATTCTTAAAGGTATATTCCATCGTTTCTATGGTGGAAGGCAGTTTCGGAACACGTTCCAGTCCCTGACAGTTGTAAAATGTCAACGTCAGTTTCTTCACTCCTGCCGGAATGTCTTCAGGGACACTCAACAATGACGTACTCTCAAAAGTATTTGTCATCTCTGTCACCGTCGCCGGGATCACCGGAGCCTGGCAGAGTGCAGTACATCCGCTAAAGGTCCAGTCCATGTTAGTCAATGTGGCCGGCAGCACAGGTGCCTTTCCCAGGGAAGTACAATTCTTAAATGTGGCATACATGCTCTTTACCGTTGCCGGAATTGCCGGCACATAACTCATGCTGCTGCAGCCTTCAAAGGTATTTGTAAGCGATGTCAGTCCTGCAGGAAGGGCCGTTACAGAGATCAGTGAACTGCAGCCTTTAAATGTTCCTGTCATATCCTTCACAGAGGCTGGGAGATTCAACACAGCTTTCAGTCTGGTACATTCTGAGAACATATACTGCATATTCTCCAGTTTTATCCCGGAATCGAAGCTTACCGCCTCGATGGGACATCTGGTATTGGAAGCAAAGACTCCCGTCTGCGGTCTCTGTCCATATTCACCGGCAAACATTACCGCATAGTTGCCTGACACACCGTCCACATTCACCACCATCTGCGCCGGAATCTTTATCGCTTTTGCAGATCCAATATATTTTTTCAACAGGACTGTCTTCTCAGTGGTATTAACCGTATATTCCCAATCGCTGATCTTTGACTGGGTAAGAGTGATCTTATCCCCACACACCTGGCAGGTTCCATTGGCATCGTAGCGGTGCTCTTCTGCCTTGCCTCTGGTCTGTACATTCTTGCAGACAGAACAGGTCCGGGTCTCTTCTCCCAATACTCCGTGGGAAGGCTGGACTGTCGTGCTCCACCCCGACCAGGTGTGTCCCAAAGGCTCCAGGACAGTAATATCATCTGCCACCTTGCAGTTCTCTTTTATTCCATCTTTATTGATCCAGCTGTTCGTACAATGCTTGGACTGCTGCCCCGCCAGCACACAGGTCGGTGCCCAGTCCACTGTGAATGTGGAAGCAAAAGTATGATCCTTTGCCGGCAGGATTTCTTTCTTGCGCCTGCCGCAGGTCTGGGTATTTCCATCTATATCCAAATACGTCCGTTTACAGGTATAGGTGTTCGATCCTTCCGTCGTACAGGTGGCATCTACGTGTTCAACATTTGCCAGATCCCAGTCATGCCCCAGCGGATCCACCAGCTGCTCATTCTTCACCTTGGTGCAGCCCTTTCTCTGGCAGGTCAATGCTTTTCGGCCAGCGCCGGTACAGGTTGGTTCCATCGTGACCACATAATCTTTTGACCAGTCATGGCCCAGCGCCGGGATCAGTTTTGTCGTTGTTTTGCTGCAGCCGGTTCTCTTACAGTTAAGTTTTCTGGTACCAGGACGGGTACAGTCCGGCTCCTTCGTCACCGTACCCTCATCCCAGTCATGGCCCAGCATCGGGATCAGCCGTATATTGGTGACATAATCACAGCCATCTCTCGTACAGTGCAGGGATTCCCTTCCCTGGGCTTCACAGGTTGGCTCCTTATCCGTTGTAGGCTTATCTGCCAGCTTATGCCCCAGCGCACTGATGGTCTCACTCCTTGTCTTGAGACAGGTTGCACATGTATAAACTCTCTCGCCCGTCCGGTTACAGGTGGGTTCCTTCGTCACCTTACCCGTATCCCAGGTATGGCCCAGCTTAGGTACCTTGGTATTCTTCTTAGCAGAACAGATCAGACAGGAAAAGTCTCTCCGCCCATCCTTTTCACATTCCGGCTGAACCGTGATCTCGCCGTAGTTCCATGTATGCCCTGTGGCATCGATGGATTCTTTCTTCGTCCCGGTACATCCTTCAACGGTACAGTGATAGGTTCTCTGTCCGGCTTTCGTACAGGTGGGATTGCTTGTGATCTCCCCTGTATCCCACGTATGCCCCGGCGCCTTTATGGTTTCCGTCTTTTCACCGTCACACCCTTCCACCGTACAGGTATACTTTATTTTTCCTGCCCGCGTACAGGTGGGTTCTTCCAAAACCGTGCCGTTGGTGATCCATGTATGTCCTTTTGCTTTAATGATCTCTTTTTTAGTCTCACTACAGTTCTGGCAGGTAAGTTCTCTCTCCCCGGCCCCCTCACAGGTAGGCTCTGTCAGTACCTTGCCGATCCAGTTATGTCCCGTGGCAGCCACAGCCCTCTCCCGGATCTTGGAACACTTTTCACAGGTAGACCGCTCGGTTCCCTCTACCATACACTCCGGTGACAAAACCACCGCCCACGGTCCCCACACATGCTCACAGGGGCCCTGGACTGTCACAACCT
>CAMTDY010000079.1 GCA_947070915.1 uncultured Roseburia sp. | reverse complement strand
TATCGGGATGCGGCACTGGAAAAAACGCTGAAGTCCAAATATTCAGCATATATAGAGAGGAAAAATGCCTATCCAGGGGTGATCACTTTCCAGGCGTCGATGGATGCGGGGAAGGGACATGAGGAAGAGTTTAAAGAGATGAAGAATACGGCAGAAAATTCTGCTGAGACCCTCGGAGTAGACCAGAAATATCTGGTATCGCTGTATGAGACTTCCAAACTGAGGGGAGATTTTGTCCAGTCCAGAGGCAATAAGGCTTCGACTAAATCCATGCGTGTCGCAGCATTGTCCGGGATTTCCGATCACATCAAAATCCTTGCCGGGGAGAACTGTGGGGACCAGCTTCTGGAGGATGGCTCCATTCCGGTGATCCTGAGCCAGCGTGCCATGACAAAACTGGACGTGATCCTGGGGGATGTGATCGAATTTGCAAAACTGAAACAGACAGATGGCACTGTTATGAAGATAAAGATCGTAGGAGTATTTGATGCCAGTGACTACGAGGACTGTTACTGGGTGAAGGGACCGAGTGACTATTATCTGGAAGTGTTTATGAATGAAAAGCTGTTCCAGGAGACTTTTGTCAATCTGGAAAACCAGCAGTATAACGTGACTGCCCTATGGCATCAGGTTTTTGATTATGAAAATATACTCCCTTCCGAGATCAATACTTTTGTGGAACGGACAGAAGAGTTATGCAGTATGTCAAAGAGCCGTTTTACCAATGTCAAGGAGCCGGATTATCTTGAGGTTCTCAGAGAGTACCAGACGGCGGCAAAGAAAGTGTACACGACGCTGCTTATCCTGCAGATTCCGGTGCTGGCGCTGCTCCTTGCCTTTATCTTTATGATCTCCAGGCAGATGCTGGACCTGGAGCAGAATGAGATCGCTCTGCTGAAGAGCCGCGGCAGCAGTAAAAAGCAGATTTTGTTCATCTATTTTCTTCAGTCACTGATCCTGTCGGTAATGAGCAGTATCGTAGGTGTGCCGCTGGGATATTTTCTGACAAAGGCCCTTGGGTCCACCAATGGATTTCTGGAATTTATACAGCGTAAGGCGTTGCATGTGCGCCTGAGTCCGGAGGTGTTATTGTATACACTGGGGGCGATACTGGTATCCGTTGCCTTTATGGTACTTCCGGTGATCAAGGATGCCAACGTGACGATCGTCAATGTCAAACATAAGAAGAACAACAATGAGCACAACATATTCAGCCGGGTTTATCTGGATGTGATACTTCTGGCAGTGTCCCTGTATGGACTGTACTCTTTTAGTGCCAGGCGCAATGAGCTGATGACAAGTATGCTGGAAGGGGATTCCATCGATCCCTTTCTGTTCATCTGTTCCTCTCTTTTTATTATAAGTGCCAGCCTGGTAGGGCTGAGACTTCAGCCCCTCCTGATCAAGCTCGTGTATTATATCGGCAGGGCGTATTGGAAGCCGGCATTTTTTGCCTCTTTCCTGCAGATCATCCGGACGAGGAAAAAGCAGGGATTTATGATGGTATTTTTGATGTTTACAGTCTCTCTCGGTATCTTCAATGCCACGGTGGCCAGGACCATCCTCTCCAATTCTGAGAAAGGGATCCGGTACAGCACCGGTACAGATCTGGTGCTCCAGCAGCCCTGGGAGGATAACTCACTGATTCTTTCGTACTATCCGGATCTGGAACTGACCTATACCGAACCGGATTTTGGGGTGTATGAGAGTATGGAAGGAGTAGAATCAGCAGCTAAGGTATACCGCAATGACGAGATCCAGACTTCTTATAATAAAAAGAGCGGGGACAGTGAAGTCCGTACGACACTGATGGCCATTGACACGAAAAGTTTTGGGGAAACGGTTTCCGGATTTCAGCAGGATCTGCTTCCAGTACATATCAACCGGTATCTCAATGCCATGGCGAAGCGTACGGATGCGGTTTTGCTGAGTATGAACTATCATAAGAAGCATGGAATCGAGATCGGGGACCGGATCACTTTTACCAACGATGAAGGAGTGGAAGCAGAGGGAGTCGTTTATGGATTCTTTGATTATTTTCCGGGATATGTGTCTCAGACCCATTCATTGAACGAAGAAGAGACCCTGGTAACTACAGAGAATTATCTGATCGTGGCCAATCTGGCCCAGATCCAGCACACCTATGGGCTCCGTCCATACCAGGTGTGGCTGAAGACATCCGGTACCTCCCGGTTTATATACGATTATGCCAAAGAAAATAATATTACATATACCACTTTTGAGGACGTCTCTTCCAAGATGATAGCAGTCAAAAACGATGCATTGTTTCAGGGAACCAATGGAATCCTGACCATGAGTTTTATCGTGATCCTGATCCTGTGCTGTACCGGTTTCCTGATCTACTGGATCTTATCTATCCGGCAGAGAGAGCTTTTGTTCGGCGTGTTCCGGGCAATGGGTATGACAAAGAGGGAAGTGATCCAGATGCTGATCAATGAGCAGATATTCAGTTCCGGTGTCTCCATTCTGATTGGTACGGTGATCGGCCTTCTGGCTTCCCGGATGTTTGTGCCGCTGGTTCAGATCTTCTATGCATCTACCGATCAGGCGATACCACTGGAGGTAGTGAATAAGGCGCTGGATATGGTGAGGCTGTTCAGTATCATTGGAATCGTGATCATTATTTGTATGATTGTTCTTGGCAAGCTGATATCCAGGATCAATATTTCTCAGGCACTGAAACTTGGTGAGGACTAATGGAAGCGAGGTAAGGACATGGAAAATATTATTGTTACTGAGGGTGTGAAACAGAGTTTTCCGGTGGCTTCCGGGGGAGAGTTTGTGGCGCTGCATGATATCAGCATCCAGATTCCAGAGGGAAAACTTACGATATTAAGAGGGCGTTCCGGTTCGGGAAAAACGACTTTAATGAATATACTGAGTGCCCTGGATTATTCCAAGGCAGGCGAGGTCGTTTTTGACGGCAGCAATCTGGAAAAAATGAGCGAAGCCCAGAGGGAAGAGTTCCGAAAAAACAATGTGGGATTTGTATTCCAGTCCGTGGCGCTGATCCCGATGATGACAGCCTATGAAAATGTGGAGTTTCTACTGCGGTTGGCAAAGTATCCGGGGAATAAGCGCAAACGCGCAGAGGAATGCCTGAAGCTGGTAGGACTTGGCCAGCGTATGCACCATATGCCCCAGGAGCTGTCAGGAGGAGAGCAGCAGAGGGTGGCCATCGCCAGAGCGATCGCCCACAAGCCCCGGATTATCTTTGCCGATGAGCCGACAGCGGAACTGGACACCGCTACCGGGCTTCAAGTGATGAAGATCTTCCGGGAGCTGATCAGTAAGGAAGGGGTAACCATCGTAATGACAACTCATGATATGGGGCTGCTGGAGATTGCAGACTGTATCTATCATTTGGAGGATGGTGAGATTATCGATGAAGAATAAAGTGTTGGAAAAGATAAAAGATTTCCGCCACATCAACCGACAGGCTTCTGGAAGTCAGGAAATGGAAGAACTTGATGTGCCGGAAGATGTGATGATCGAGTGTGACGGCCTGGTGAAGATCTACAAAACAAAGGATATCGAAGTTCTGGCGCTGCAGGGACTGGATCTCACAGTCCGCCGGGGAGAACTTATGGCGATCATAGGAAACAGCGGCAGTGGAAAATCCACATTTCTGAATATGATCGGAGGACTGGACCGGCCATCGGCGGGGAAGCTGTATGTAGATGGAAAAAACCTGTTTCAGCTTACAGAGGAAGAATTGGTGGACTACAAACGTAGTACAGTCGGCTTTGTGTGGCAGAATAACGCCAGGAATCTTCTTCCCTACCTGACTGCCTGGGAAAATGTCATGACGCCGATGCTGTTCCGTCAGGATTCCATGACAGAGGCGGAAAAGAAACAGCGGGCGGAGAAGCTTTTGGCGCTGGTGGGTCTTTCAGAACGGAAAGATAACAAACTGAGCCAGCTGTCCGGAGGAGAGCAGCAGCGTGTCGCTATTGCCATTGCCCTTGCCAATGATCCCAAACTTCTGCTGGCGGATGAGCCCACGGGAGCTGTGGACCGCCGGACTGCGGATGATATCCTGGATATGTTCCGGAGGCTGAATGAGACACTGGGGGTTACGATCGTAATTGTAACCCATGATAAAGAACTGGCTTCCAAGGTAAACCGTGTGATTTCCATCCGGGATGGAAAGACCAGCAGTGAACGCATCATGAAAAGTGAATATAAACAGCGGTTGGAGGATATTACTATTAATTGGAATGAAGAAGAGGTTCAGGAAGAATTTGCCGTTCTCGACCGTGCAGGAAGGATCCAGATTCCATCCGAACTTCTTCAGGAAATGGGAATGGAAGGAAATAAAGTAAAACTGGAGCTGGTAGATGGAAAAATTGTCATTGAAAAACCAGAAAATTAGTGTTACACTTTGACTATTAAATTATAATAGAAGGTTGTGAGAGTAAAATGAACAGACGTTTGAATGTGCGAAGGAAGATCAGAAGAGCTATCAGACAAAACAAAGGAAGAAAACAGAATGTGATCCTGGCAGTATCGGTTTCGGCAGCAGCCGTCATGATATTGGCGTTATCTATTGTGAAGATATACTCAGCGATGAAAAATGTCGGATCAGGATACGAACCGGAAGCACATCAGGTGCAGGCAACAGCTTCACCTGTACCTGAATCGGTGGAAACAGTGGTACAGCCGACTCCTGCGCCTGTGGTCAGGGACAAAGCAGTTGCCCTTACCTTTGATGATGGTCCTTCCCGTGCAAACGATGGAAAAATATTGGAAACCTTACAAAAATATGGGGCTCATGCCACATTTTTTGTCCTTGGGGACAGGGCGAGAGTGGATGGTGACATTCTTCAGATGTATCTGGCGGCAGGCTGCGAGATTGGGAGCCATTCCTGGAATCATCCCCAGTTGAGCAAGATGAAGTGGAATAAAGTGGAACGGCAGCTGAGTAAAACAAACAAAATGGTCAGTAACCTGACAGGGGGATATCAGATCCGGCTTTTACGGCCCCCTTATGGATCCATCAGCAAGACGATGAGAAAAAAACTTGATATGCCGATGATCCTGTGGAGTCTGGATACGCTGGACTGGAAGACGAGAAATACGAAAAAGATATTTAGGGAAGTTAGAAAAGAGGTAAAAGATGGGGATATCATATTGATGCATGATATTTACAGTACTACTGCCGATGCGGTGGAAAAGGTAGTGCCCTGGCTTCAGAATAAAGGGTACGATGTACTTACTGTCAGTGAATTGATGGAAAGAAAAGGAAAGAACATAGAAAATGGAAGCGCTTATCTGCATGGCAGATAAAAATAGAGTAAACAGGAGGCTGATATGAAAGCATTTATGGACCAGGAATTTATACTGAATACGAAGACAGCAAGAAAATTATATCACGATTATGCGGAGAAAACGCCGATTCTTGATTATCATTGTCACCTGGATCCCAGGGAGATCGCAGAGGACAGACAGTTTAAAAATATAACAGAGCTCTGGCTGGGAGGTGACCATTATAAATGGCGTATCATGCGCTCCAATGGGGTGGATGAGAAATATATCACCGGGGATGCAGCGGACGAAGAGAAATTCCAGGCTTTTGCGGAAGCGCTCCCCAGAGCTATCGGTAATCCCATGTACCACTGGTGCCATCTGGAACTTCAGCGGTATTTTGGGATCACAGAGCCTTTAAGTGGAAAGAACTGGAGAAAGGTCTATGATATCTGTAATGAAAAGCTTCAGAGACCGGAGATGTCTGCGAGGAATCTTATCCGTATGTCTGGCGTGACACTGGTATGTACAACCGATGATCCAGTGGACGATCTGAGATATCACAAACAGATCAAGGAAGACCCGGATTTTGAGGTTCAGGTGCTCCCGGCATGGCGTCCGGATCTCGCCATGTCACCGGAAAAGGACGAATTTACAGCATATATGGGACAGCTTTCGGAGGTGAGTGGCGTTCTGGTCAAAGATTTCCCAACTTTGCGGGAGGCGCTGGTAAAACGCCTGGACTATTTTGTAGAAAATGGCTGCCGCATCACGGATCATGGACTGGATTATGCCCAGTACCGTCCGGTCTCTGAAAACGCGATGGATGAACTGGTAAAGCGCAGTCTTGCCGGGGAAAAACTGAATCTGGAGGAACTTCTTCAGTTTAAGACGATGATGATGCTGTTTTTGGGCAGGGAGTATGCGAAAAGAAATCTTGCCATGCAGCTTCACTACGGGGCAAAGCGGGAGAACAATGAACGGATCTACCAGAGCGCCGGCGCCAATGCAGGGATCGACTGTATCAATGAAAAGGGGTTTTCCGCAGAGGTGGCAGATTTTCTTAATGCCCTCTGCCGAACGGAGGAGCTGCCCAAAACAATCCTGTATTCCCTAAATCCGGTGGATAATGCGGTGATCGGTACGATGATCGGATGTTTTCAGGGAGATGGGATCCGTGGAAAGATCCAGCAGGGATCAGCCTGGTGGTTTAACGACCACAAGCCGGGGATGACAGAGCAGATCACCTCCCTGGCAAGCCTTGGCCTTCTGGGGAACTTTATCGGCATGCTGACTGATTCCCGGAGTTTTGTCTCCTATCCGAGACATGAGTATTTCCGCCGGATCCTCTGCGATTATATCGGAAGGCTGGTCGAGGACGGGGAGTATCCCGAGGACTATGATCTGCTGGGAGAGATGGTGAAGGACATCTCCTATTACAATGCAGTGAGATATTTTGGATTTGATTTATAATAAATATAATAAAGGAGAGAGGAATGAAGTTTAATTTAGTAAAAGCAGGAACTGCGGCAGGCATCTGCCTGTCGCCGGATTCCGAAGATATAAAAGGACTTGTTCACGTGGCGGAGATCTTTGCCGGCGATGTGGAACTGGTGACAGGCGTAAAACCGCAGATCGAAGCGGAACTTACAGATCAGCCACAGGTGATCGCGGGGACCATAGGAAGGAGCCCCCTGCTGCGGCAGCTGGAGAAGGAGGGCATGCTTGATAGCTCAAAGCTGGAAGGAAAGAGGGAATCTTTCCTGATCCAGCTCATTACATATAACAACACAGAAAAATTGGTGATCGCGGGGACAGAGACAGTGTCCACCCTTCACGGGATCTATCATCTGTCGAAGAAGATCGGTGTCTCCCCCTGGGTGTACTGGGCGGACGTGAAACCGGCACACAGGGAAGAACTCCTTTTTGATGAGGACATAAATTTCGTTTCCAAAGAGCCATCGGTTAAGTTCCGCGGCTTCTTTATGAACGACGAGTGGCCGTCTTTGGGAAATTTTGTTATGAATACCTTTGGGGATTTCAATGAATTTTTCTATGAAAAAGTATTTGATCTTTTGCTTCGTCTGAAAGGAAATTATTTCTGGCCGGCGATGTGGTCGGCGTCCCTTCCGCTGGATGGTTCCGAGGATCCCCTGGCTATCATAAAACTGGGTACGGAGCTGGGGATCACCATCGGACAGTCCCATCATGAGCCATTGATGCGTGCCAGTGAAGAGTGGGATAAGGTGAAGACCGAGGAGAACAACGTAGGGTATGGAAAAGACTGGAATTACTCTACAAACAGCGAGGGACTTTACCGTTACTGGGAAGATGGTGTGGAGAGGGACAAAGATTTTAAACATATGATCACCATCGGTATGCGGGGAGAACGGGATACGATGATGCTGGGACCGGATTCCACCATACAGGAAAATGTGGAACTGCTGCGCCGTATCATCACGGACCAGAAGAAGATCATCCACGATAAAGGCTGTGATGACATGCCGAAGATGCTTGCGCTCTATAAAGAGGTGGAAGGATTTTATTACGGCGGCAATGGAGTGAAGGGGCTGCAGTCCTGGGATGGGCTGGAGGATACTATTCTACTCCTGTCGGATGATAACTTTGGTAATGTGCGCACTCTTCCCACGGAGGAACTGAGAGATAGAAAAGCGGGCTGGGGACTATATTATCACTTTGATTATCATGGCGGTCCTATTTCTTACGAGTGGGTCAATTCTACGCCGCTTCCTAAAGTATGGGAGCAGGTGTCCATGGCCTATGATTATGGAATACGGGATCTGTGGATCGCCAATGTGGGAGATATCCGCCCGGATGAGCTTCCCTTATCCTTTATCATGGAACTGGCTTATGATTTTGAGGGCAGGGGAACGGATCACAAAAATGAGACAGATCAATTTCTTGCTGGCTGGGTAGAAGAGCAGTTTGGGGCTTATGTGAAAGATGAAGCGTGCAAGGCGGAGATCGCTGATGTACTGAGAGAATACACGAGGATCCATGGACTGAGAAGACCAGAGTCGATGAATCCCAAGGTATATCATGTTTCTCATTTCAACGAGACAAAGAAAATGATCCAACGCTGTGAGGCGCTGATCCGAAAGACAGATTCTATAAAAGAAAAGATTCCGGCAGAATCCGCAGATACTTTTTATGGTCTGGTTTATTATCCGGCGGTGGCGGGAATGAACCTGCAGCTTATGAGTCTCTATGCGGCACTGAATCACTGGTACGCAGAACAGGGGATCACGGCAGCAAATGATTACGCAGAAAAAGTCAAGAACGCCATCGAATATGATGCGGAACTGACCAGGTATTATAATGAAGAGATGGCAGAGGGAAAATGGAAGGGCATGATGATGTCAAACCATGCCTGTTTTGTATCCTGGAATGAAGAGGGCTGGCATTTTCCAGAAGTGAAAGAGATTCCGGTGGCACAGAATGTTAAAATGCTGGTACATGCAGAGAATGCAGACCGCTTCGTGGCATCTGGAAAGACAAGCCTTCCGGAATTTACCCAGGCAGGCGGGGAACACTACACCATCGAGATCGCCAGCGGCGGCGGAGAGTCTTTCGATTTTACAGTGGAAGCAGAGGATGGCATCGTTGTGAGCCCTTCCAGCGGAAGAGTTTCCAGTGAAATTGTCAGCATCGATGTCAGTGTAGCCCTTTCGGTTTCTGCTGATTTTGAGAAGACAGTAAAAGTAAAGGGAGCGGAAGAGACGATCGAGGTGGCAGTACGATATACTACAACAGTAGAAGATCTTCCTTCCAGCACTTTTATCGAGAGGGACGGCATCGTTTCCATGGAGGCAGAACACTTTATAAATTCCGAAACCTATGGGGAGCATCATTTTGAGAAATTAGAGGGTTATGGAAAAACCTGTTCTGCCATGAAGATCTATCCTACCATCGGAAATTTTGATGAGATTGGCGAGGCGCCGAGTTTGACTTATTCGGTATATGTGAAGGAAGCCGGAGAGTATTCATTGAAAGTGATCACCACACCGGAAAACAATCTGGAACACGGAAGGACGGTGCGCTATGCGGTCTGTGCCGGAGATGAAGCGCCGGTAGTGGGAGATACGATCCTGGCGGAAAATTATGAGATTGGCGGAGGTCCCTGGGACCGCGCCCATGGCTGGGCGGAGGGCGTCCTCAACAACTGCCATTACGGCATCACCACCCATCATCTCAAGGCCGGAGTGAATGAGATCCGGTACTATGGCGTGGAGGCTGGCCTTGCCCTGCAGAAGCTCATTCTATATAGGGGAGAGCTTCCGGAATCCTATCTGGGACCGGAGGAGAGTCCGCGGGTCTGATCCCTTAGAAGCAGTTTATTTAGAAAACTCTTAAGAGGTGCGCGCTTTAGGTGGATACCTATAAGGAAGTAAATGAATTTTCTGGTAAAACCGACGTGGCGGAGGTCACGCCGGTTTTTCTGTATTTGTAGGTATATCCGGTTTATAAAGCGGAGTACGGATTTTTCCTACATAAGTAAAGTAATCTTCTGTGGCATAGTTAGTCCTTGCTATTACAATTTGAATTAGTTTTACGATTTTATTGCCTTTGGCGAGTTTGATATCTTGTTTCTAAATTATTTGTGATATATCCTCGTTCTCTCAATCCTGTTGCAATTTCTGAATAAATATCATTTTTGTTAGGATCTTTAATAGTTACAATTAGGACAAATTCTTGAGATGGTACGTACATGCCATTTCTCGCTGTCATATCAATACGAAGTTTCCAGCCATCTGCAAGTTGTATGCCTTTCTTAAGCTTTCTATAATAAGATTTAATAGGACTCCATTTAAATCCATTTTCAACCCTAGCTGCTTCAAATTTTTCATCCCATTTTGTTTCAAGAGGAACTTGCCCGCTGTATTCCGGCTTTCCATCTTGAGAATAAGAATATGTACCAAAACTTGCATCAATATTAGTTCGGCAATATTCACGTCCAAATCGCTCATCAAGAGGGGGCAGATAGGCGAGGGTCATACCAATTTCTCCGATATATTTGTTATTCTTAATAAGTGATTTCGGGTACGGGAAATCGTACATTTCAAGATGTGAACCTTGAGATATTTTTTGCTTAAAAACAAGTGTCACCTCATATTCACTACATTGAAGTATTTCCTGAATATTCGGTGATGGAATGCCAAATCCATAATATTTAATATTATCAGGTTTTTCATCTAACAACGTTCTTGAATTCATTCTTGCAGAATGAATTAACATGGCCTTTGCAAGAAGAATGTCCGGGTCAATCATTTCTTCGTAAATAGATGCAAACTTTTGTAGTGCACGTGGATTTGAATAACTGGTTCCATTTCCTTCAACAATTCTACCTATAGGATCAAGACCCCTTACCCCTAAACCATCAATACAATAAGAAGTAGAAAGGTTTCCGCCGTAATCTACAACATCTGGCTTTACAATATAATTAGCCCCTGGGCCCCTTCTGCTAAACGGAGAAGGTTCATTAAATTTTACAATTGAATCATCAGACTCGAATAAGGCCACTGAACCAACTGTTATAGCTCTAATAGAATCTGCCGGAGAAATCAAACGATCATGTTCGCCAAGATTGTCTTGAGGCGGCCATTTTCTCAATGGTAATTCATTAATATTTCCGCTAGATACAAATATTTGGACACGATATTTATCCTGAATATAGTCTAAGAATATTCCCAAATCAGACATCATCCCATTACACAGTTTATTTTCGATACCTAGAGATATATTCCAAATCTTTGTTGAATTCGCATACTTTTCCATAACTTCTTCAATGATATCCATCAAATCATCCTCAGAAATAGTATCTGTTGGTCCATAATCTTTATCACCATTTGGAACTGCTATAATATCTACAAATTTGAAACGGTGAAAAGTGGTACTGTTAATATCATTCAGCAAATTTCCATATTGAATTGTTGATGCTATAAAAGTGGCATGATGAGGATTTCTATATTCTTGGCCAACATATTCTTCTCTAGAAATAATAAACGGTTGTAAAAAGTGATTATCATCACTGATTCCACCATCAATAATTCCAATAGAAAGATCGCTATCTATATACTCGCAATCCAGAAGATTCTCCAAATCTGTTTCTGTAAAATCATCTTTTGGAAGGGAGTATTCTTGAAAAAAATCAACAGATTTCACACCGTTTATCGAAGCAATTTGTATAACATCTTCATAAGAGCGAACTTCAACTTTAAAAAATTTAATATGTTCACCATATGTGATGAGTTCACACTTTTCATTTAATCCCAACTCTGAAATTTTTCTATGCACATAGTTCCAGATTTGTGCATTATCAAATTCATCATCAAAATCAAACACCTTAATTTTGATTTTATTCTGAGCAACAGAAAAATTATTTTGTGATGCCAGAACAAGTGCTGAAGAAACTTTTTCAGCAACTGTAATAGGTTGAATATCTGAAATAGCAGTCATATTAGCCTGAAATCTTTTTGAAGGCGGATTATTAACCATTTTTATAGTTTCTTCTATTGATTGTTTTTTTACCTTAATATAGATCTCGTTCAAATCCTCTGTGCCGATAATAGGGCAATTTTTGCATAAATCATCAGGCTTGTGTGATTTCGCAATTGCTTCTGGCTTTACTATCACTTTTCCAACTGCGGGTATGTTTTCGTTTTCATTAAATATTTCCCCATAGAATTCTAAAAGAGATTCAAATTTATGAGAAATTTCCGTTTGCAATTCCGGTGTAACTTCCCCAAAGAATTTAACCTTTCCACCAGGGGTGTTTCTAAAAATATCCTCTGTTTTCTGTAGAATAAGTTTTATCGGAAGATTGTGTTCACCCATTGATCCCGACCTCCTTTACGATTTTTTGTATTGTAGTTTTAGAACTTCCTAAAATATCGGCAATAGCCTGTAAACTAAATACTTTTTCGTTACATTTACGCAAGTGTATGGCTTTAATTTGAAGCAATCTTCGGTCATCAATACAGTTTTGTGGCAAAATATTTCTTGAAATAAAATATTCCTCATAAATATTATGCTTACCAAAAGAACAGTTGTGTATAACCTGTCTCTTATACACATCTCCGAGCCCACGAGACGGAGCTACAT
>CAMTDY010000078.1 GCA_947070915.1 uncultured Roseburia sp. | reverse complement strand
TCATGGTAAATCCAGAGCAGTCTGTACCGCCTGTCAGACTGGAACCACCCCATACATACCGGTTTCCAAGGAACTGTTTGGCATACTCTGCGATGGAAGCCTGACTGGAGGAAACTCCTTCGGAACCGCCGGCAGAAACAGTTCCCACCTTCACCGCACGCTTCAGGGAATACTGTTCTGTAACATATTCTTTCGCCACAAAAGCATGCTCGTCATCCACGGTAATACAGATCCAGTTATCCAGATCTGCCTGGATCGCTTCCAGACCCCCGGCACGCTCGATGGCTTTTTTGGATATCTTCTGCTGTTTGATCATCTTATTGACAAAATCCATCGTCAGATGTTTCTTACGGATCACAAACTCTTCCTCTTCGGATACCACAGAATAGATCGGGGCGCTGGTGGTCGGAAGGGCACGGACCCGGAGAGAGTTCGTGTTGATCTCGACACACTCGCGTCCTACCTTTGTCGCCAGTTCCTCTGCTTTGGCATCGGTTACGATATAACTGGACTTCACCCAGCCTTCTACTTTGCCGGACACGATCTTTGCCCAGCCTTTTTTGATCTTGTAAATATGGCATCCCGCATTCTTTGTCATCTTACCGACAATTTTTGAACTCTCGGATGGTTTTTTTCTTACATTAAGATAAGTATCTACCTTGCTGGCAATACCAAGACGGTCATAATTCAGATTCAGCTTCACATGTCCGCCGTTGTCATCTTCCGCCTCCGGCTGTGCCGCAGGTTCCGGCGTCACTTCCGGCTGCGCCGGGATCTGTTCTGGTGCGGGCTCTGTCTCTACAGATGTCTCCTGTACAACACCACTTGCTACATTCTGACAATATTCATCTACTACTACACTGGCTCCGGCTATCTGCTGCTCTGTCGCTACAAACGCTGCCTTTACAGGAATTGAAATCAATCCCGCTGCCAGCACACCTGCCGCTGCAAATTTCACATATCGCTTATTTAATACTTTCATGGTATACGACCCTCTCCATATATTTGTATATTGCATGTATCATTTATTACAATTTTGTTACATTTGTATAATCAGATTATAACAACATACAAATATATTGTCAAGGGTCCAATAAAATATTTCAAGAATTTAACAATTTTTTTATTTTTTTGCTCACCTGATCCAGTGATCTCTGATCTACTTTCTCAACGTATAATTTAGCGTCATGGTACTCTGCTAAAGTTTCCAATGCAAATTTTCCCTTTATTGTGGCAGTTTCCATCTCCCACTCAACCTTCTCTTCCTTCTGCCAGCGCATCAGAGATAAGATCTCCCCCGCTTTCATATCGGTCCTGACATTCTTTTTACACAACTTGTACAATGCATTAATATCCATTTCCATCAGATTTTTTTTCATGACCTGTTTCAGAATAGCTTTTAACATTTCCTGATGGTTCTTATTTCTCTGTTCCACGCCTTTTGAATTATGGTGTCGCTCTCTGACAAAGGTAAGTGCTTCTTTTCCATTTACATGATTTATTCCCTTCTGGAAACTGGTCTTCCAGTCTGTTTCAAAACTTCGGTCCGCTTCTACATCCACCCCTCCAATGGCGTCGATCAGCTTCCGGAAACCGGACATGTTAAGCTGTATATAATAGTCGATCTTTGTATCCAGAAGCTCTTCCGCTCCCTGGACCAGAGATTTGGTGCCATAAAGGGAAAGGTGAGAAAATTTCGTTTTCTGCTTCTCTTCATTGGTTGATTCTGAAGGAAAACTAACATAGAGATCCCGCGGTATCCCCGTGATCAAAAGTCTCTTTTCAGACGGATTTACCGTAACAAGCAGATTCAGATCACTTCTCTTGCTTCGGTCTTTTTCCCCATAGGTATCCAGACCGCTGATAAATACCTGAAAGGTTTTTTTTGTGATCTCATCCTCTTTTTCCCTGACACTCTCTTTTGCGTTTTTTTCCACAGAAGTTTCATTTTGGACTGCCCCGATGGCCACGCTCACTCCCACCAGGCTTATGATCACCAGAAACAGAGAAACTGCAGCTAAGATCAATTTTTCTTTTTTCATTGTATTTGCCTCCTTTTCGATATCTTAACCTTTTATTGATTGCTACAAGTCTATATTACCCTGTCTTTATATGAGAAACTTCATCAACATATCAGAGAGTTGTAAAAATCACAAAAATTTCTGTTCCCTTTCCCTGCTCGCTCTCCACCCGGATCTCTCCCCGATGCAGCTGGATGATTTCCGCACAGAGGGCCAGTCCCAGTCCGCTTCCCCCCCGTTCTCTGCTCCTTGCCTTGTCAACCCGGTAAAAGGGTTCCAGGATCTTTTCCAGTTCTCCGGCCTCCATCCCGATGCCGTCATCCAGAATGCGTAACTGTCCCTCTTCCCATAGGATCTGGATCTTTCCCTCCTCTTCGCAGGCACGGACTGCATTTTCCAGCAAATTCCGCACCATGCAGACGAGAAGCTCCGGGACGCCCTGAACCATAAAATCTGTACCGGACATATCCACTGCCAGTTTTTTTTCCTCCAGCAATGGAAAGCAGCTGTCATAGGCTTCCTTTACACAGTCTCCCAGGTTTGTCTCCGTAAATTCCAGTTCTTCTCCCCTCACTCTCGCCAGCAGCAGAAGCTGGTGTGCCATCTGCTGCATCCTGCCGCTCTCTTTCTTTATATAATGCAGCGCCTGGTACTGCTTCTCCTGGTCTGCCCTTCCCCGCAGCAAAAATTCCGAATAGCCGCCGATTGAAGTCAGAGGCGTCCGCAGTTCGTGGGCCAGATCAGCCACAAACCGCTGCTGGGATTCGATCCGGTTATGTACTGCCTCTGTCATTACATTGAAATCCCTTCCCAGCTCTGCGATCTCATCCTTTCCCTGGATCCGGATACACTCGTAATTGCCCGCCGCCACTTCCCTCGTCATCTGTGACAGCTGATGTAATGGCCTCGTGAGCCGGCGCAGGATCATATAAAGAGCAGCGGCCAGAACCAGGGAGAGCACACCGCTTAGGATAAGGAAAATATATTTGAGCTTGTCCCAGAGGGCAGACAATTCTGTCATTTTCCTTGTCGTTATGAGACGATACGCATCTTTCCCGGCTTCAAAAGAAGTAACGAGACAAGCCGTCTGGATCCCGTCTTTTCGCTGAATGGTTATGGTATTGTTGTCTCCCCCCTCTGCTAAAGACTGTCCCTCACCGGGAAACACACAGATTCCATTCTGCCATAATTCAAAACTCAGTCCATTTTTTAAGAATATTTTTTCATATTCCTGCATAATGGGTTCTAACATCGTTTTCTCCGGCGTTTTTTCCCCAAAAGCGGAAATATCCTCTGCCAGCGCCCGCTCAATCACCTGGTTTTCCCCGGTGATCCGCTTTTTTTCTTCCTGCAGGCTTCCATGATAGGCCACCCGGAATACCATATATATACCTACATTTAAAAAAACGAGAAACAGGAGCAGCACCGTAAAATATATCTTCTTCCAGAATTTCAAACTCATCCCTCACATTTCCAGACATGCCGCCACAGGCGGCACAAATAATTTGTGAAAAGCGTGTGACCCTGTGCTTCGCACAGGCACATTCGTACTTCGCTTCGCTCGTACTCATGATGTCCGTCGCTCAAATGTCAGTGGACAAGCAAGCTTGCCACTGCCGCTCTCGCGACTTTAGTCACATTTCCTCTAACCGGTATCCTACTTTGTAAACCGTCTTGATCGCTTTTTCCAGCCCCAGTTTCTGGCGGAGTTTTTGTATATGTACATCCACCGTCCTCGTATCCCCTTCATAGTCAAATCCCCATGCCAGCTCCAGAAGTTTTTCCCTGGACAGGGCTATATTCCGGTTTCTCACCAATGCCTCAAACAGTTCATATTCCTGCGGCGTCAGTTCCACTTCCATGCCTTTACGGTACACAGCCCGGCTCGTCATATCAATCCTCACATCTCCGATGCGTATTCCACTTTCCTCCGTCCCATTTCTCCTAAGAATAACATGGACCCGGGCAAGCAGTTCCACGATCTCAAAGGGTTTCACCAGGTAATCTTCGGCCCCCGCCTGAAATCCTTTCATCTTATCCTGGATCTCATCCTTCGCTGTCACAAACATCACCGGCGTCCCGCTGCAATATTCTGCCAGATGAAAACCGTCGATGCCAGGAAGCATGACATCCAGCAGTATCAGGTCAAACTGCTGGTTTTCCAACATCCGCTTTGCCTCCCAGCCATCCGCCGCGGAACTGGAACTGTGTCCTACCAGCTCCAGATTCCAGCAGATTAAATTGCGGATGGTCTCCTCGTCCTCTACCACCAATATGCGTGCCATAAATAAATCCTCCTCTTCACCCGGCACTGACGCCAGGCTACGGTAGTAGTATTGTAACATATTTTCTGTGCACGCTTTATGCACAAATCAAGTTGCGCAAGCAACTTGCTAATAAGTTCTTTAGAGCTTATTTTAACATATAAATGTTAGGAAGTTGTTAAAACGTCCTGGTCAGTATCCGGCTGTTTTCAATAAAATCTTCCACAGTGTGAAATCCCAGGCGCTGGATGAGGTCGAGAACATAAGGATTTTCTCCCGGAGTACGGTATTTTGCCTGATCCGCATATTCGTTCACCAGTTCCGTCGTCTTCCCGATCTCCTGAATCCTTTTCGGTCCCCCGACACATCCGCCGGGACACGCCATTCCCTCAAAAAAATTCCCTTCCACATGCCCATCGAGAATCTTCTGCAGCATCTCTTTACACTCGGCGACGCCACAGGCACATATCGGTTTCAGCTCATATTTTTCATCGATGCTCGCCAGGCTTTCTTTCACAGCCTGACTCACCCCGCCAGTTCTCGCATACAGTCTTCCTGCCGCTGCAGAATGCTCATTTTCATCTTCTTCCATTTTAGAAAAATCCACTTCCAGCGCCTCAAAGATATCCTGCAGTTCCTGGAAGGTCAGCACGCAGTCGATATCCCCCACAAGATCCGGTTCCCTGATTTCTGCTTTTTTGGCCAGACAGGGTCCCACAAATATTGTCTTACATCCCCGGTGAAGCTCTTTGGCAATCCTGCCGCAGGCGATCATCGGTGAGACAGCCGGGGGAAGATGCCCTGCAATCTTATCAAATTCTTTGCGGATCATGGAGATCCAGATGGGACAGCAGCAGCTGGTCAGCTGAAATCCCTCTTTGTGATCCATGTTTTCGCGGAACTCCAGGGATTCTTTCAGCGTCAGAATGTCTGCAAATGCCGCCACCTCGATCATCCCGGCAAACCCCATTCCTTTCAGGGCGCTGCGTATCTTTCCCGGTGTCGCCTCCTCTCCGAACTGACCGATATAGGCAGGCGCCATCATCGCATATACCGGCTCCTCTGAATTTTTTAGGATTTCCACTACCTTTACTGCATCGTGGCTGAAAGTGAGGTTTTTATTCTGACATGCCTCGATACACTGGGCACATCCGGTGCAGTTTTCCGCATTCATCGTCACCTTCCCGTCCCGGACTTCCAATGCCCGGAACATGCATGCCGTCACGCACTGGGCATCCTCGCAGTCGCAGGGCTCATTTTTCCACACCAGGGGATATTTGTCCGGATGGAACAAACAATCCAGTTTTTTCCTGGACTCGTTTTCCGATACCGGCCTTCCCCACAGACGGTCCTTTAATACTTTCCGGTATAATTCTTCAAAGGTCATGTTCATTTCCTCCATATTATCTCTTTGTAATCAGTATGGAGAAAATCGCAGGGTTTATACAAAAAAAGGTCCCGGTCAGTGAAACCGAAACCTTTTTTCTTTTATATGAAATCAAATGATGATGCACACCAGACCACCATTGGAATCATTGACTACCTTTTGTATGGTATCCTGCAGCTTCACCTGGCTCTCCTCTGTCAGCCGGTTCACTTTATTCATGATGCCGTCATCCACCAGCTGCCGTATCGTTTTTCCAAAAATGTTGGTATCAAAGATCCCATCGGGATTTTCTTTGCTGTTCATCTCGATGTATTCAATAAGATCCTTCGCCTGTTCCTCGCTGCCTACAATGGGTGCGATCTCTGTCTCTATATTAGCCTGGATCAGATGCAGGGATGGGCAGACCGCTTTGATCTTCACACCATATTTGTTCCCGTGTTTGATCAGCTCCGGTTCTGCGATCTCAATCTCCTCCATTGTCGGGGTGACGATCCCATACCCCCGCCCTTTTACCTGTTCGCAGGCGGTTCCAATGGACTCGTATTCCGCCCGTTTTCCCGCCAGTTCTTTCAAAGTGGCGATCAGTTCATATTCTCCGGTGATGGGGGTTCCGATCATGTCGCTGAGGATCTCATAATAATAGTGTTCCTCAAATTCCACAGATATATTGACCTGGCCGTTTTCCATCTGCTTATCCTGGATATAGACTCCTTTGATATAATCCGCCTCCAGATTCAGACGGTCCTTGGTTACATCTTTCATAAGCCGCATATTCATAAGCATTTCCCGGCACTGCTCCAGAAGATCCTTTTTCAGCCAGTGATCCCTGTCCAGAAACTCTACCCATTTGGGAAGGAAGAAATTGATCCTTCCAATGGGAAAATCTGATAAGATTGTTTCCATGATCCGATATACATCCTCCTTTTTCAGCCTTTTACAATCCAAAGGCAAGACGCTCATCTTATATTTCTGCTCCATCTCCTCCGCCAGATTTTTGGCGGACTCGGAGTGGGGATTTACCGTGTTCAAAATGATCATCGTCGGTTTGCCGGTCCTCCTGCACTCTTCCACAGTCTTTTCCTCTCCTTCTACGTACTGTTCTCTGGAGAGGTCCGTAAAGCTTCCGTCTGTGGTGACAATGATCCCAATATTGGAATGTTCTTCGATGACTTTTCTTGTGCCCAGTTCTGCCGCCTTTGTAAAAGGAATTTCCTGGGCAGACCAGGGCGTCTTAACCATCCGCTCTTTTCCCTCTTCCATATAACCAGCGGCATCTTTCACGACAAATCCCACACAGTCGATCAGCCGGATCTTACATGCGGCGCCGCTGGGCAGTGTAAGCGCCGCTCCGTCCTTCGGGATGAATTTGGGTTCGGTTGTCATAATCGTCTTACCGTCCGAAGATTGGGGAAGCTCGTCAATGGTCCTCTGTTTCTCCCCCTCATCCATCAGTTCCGGTATGACCATGATCTCCATAAAATTTTTAATAAAAGTACTCTTTCCGGTTCTCACAGGACCTACTACTCCCAGATATATTTCTCCTCCGGTTCTTTTGTTTATATCTTCGTACACATTATATCCACTGTCCATAAAAAAACCCCCTTGCTAAACTGTTAAAGTATATGCAAGGGGATCTTTCGATATGTCATAAACTTATTTTACTTTTATGGTCTTCACTGCTTTTTTGCCTGAACTTGCTGTCACGGTGATCTTAACCTTACCTTTCTTTTTTGCCTTCAGATATCCATAGGCATCGATCTCAGCTATGTTCGGCTTATTGCTTGAAAAAGTAAGCGTATCCGTTGACTTGGCAGATTTAAGACTTACTGTCAGCTTTACGGTCTTTTTCCTCTTCACGGTCTTGGGCGCCTTAACCTTAACCTTTTTGGCTTTGACCTGTTTCTTGGATACTACGATCTTTACAGTGATCTTTTTACCAGAATCTGCCTGTATTGTTATCTTGGCAGAACCTTTTTTCTTCGCCGTAACGACACCACTTGACGTCACAGGAGCCACCTTTACATTGCTGGACTTATACTTCAGCTTATCTGTGGTATTTTCTGGCGCCAGTCTGGTATTCAGCGTCACGCTCTGACCTTTCGCCAGATAGACCGTCTTGGTAGACGGACGATTCAGCAGCAACGTGATCTTATTGGCCGGCTGTTTGACCGTCACACGGCAGGACGCCGTTTTTCCAGTATTGGATTTTACATTTATGGAAGTCGTTCCCGGCGCCACAGCCCGGATCAGGCCGCTGGCATCCACCGTTGCGATCTTCGGATCACTGGAGGAATAAGTATAGGTCAATTCCTCATTGGAGGTCGCAGGAACTTTCTGTGGATTCAGCTTATGGGTTTTGCCAGTATTGAGGGTTATTTCCTTATCTACTGTGATGGAATCTGTCTTCTGGATCACGTTGATCACTACAGAAGCACGTACCCCGGAAGAAGCTGTTCCTGTCAGCTCGGCCGTTCCTACTGCCAGGGCTTTGACGCTCACGCTCTGGCTCGTTCCCTGTGTCACCTGAAGAACTCCCTCATTGTTGCTCTTCCATTCAATCTTATCGGTGGTGTCCGAAGGAGACACAAAAAATCCTTTGGCTGCATCCGTTTTCGTCACCTTTGAGAAACTCATATTTTTTCCCACTTCCAACGTCACATTTCCATCTAAAATACGCAGTTCTTTTACTGGAGCCTTTACGGTAACCTTAAAAGCTTCCGATTTGACACTGTCTTTTTCCGTGGAAGCAGCCACGATCGTAGCTTCTCCCCGCGCAAGCCCTGTCACCTTTCCTGTATCGTCCACCGACACATACTTCTGTCCAGAAGTTACACTCCATGTCACCGCCTGGGATGCCACTTTCGGAGCAACTGCTGCTGTCAGCTGTATACTGTCCCCAATATTTACCTCACTGTCACCTGTTATCGTCACAGAAAATGGTGTATAATTATTTTCTTTCGATACCTGCAGAGTAAACTGCATTTTCGTTCCGCTGGCCTGCCCTTTGATCGTGATCACAGCAGTTCCCTCGCCCACTGCGCGGAAAGTTCCATCGGGGCTCACCGTAACAACATTTTCGTCAGAGGATTCAATTACCGTCTTTTCACCATAAGTCCCCAGCACACTGTCATCGTATTCTGTTTTTCCATAATCCACCCCGATGCTGATCTTATCGCTGTCACCCACCGAAAGTCCAAAGGTGGCATTATTGGTTATCTTAGTATCCAGCAGCCCTCCGCCGGTGGTACAGCTCAGACCCCCGGATGCCACTGGTATCTGGCCGGTCACAGCAATCTTGTCCTGAACTGTTCCAGAAGTTACTGTAACCGTTGCATCTCCTGGCTTTTTACATTTTACAACAGCAGTTGCCACACCGCTTCCCGGCTCATACTGCATATCACTGATTTCAGCCACTTCATCATCCGTTGATGTCCAGGACACCTGGTCGGTAGTCTCCGCAGGATCGATCGTTGCTGTCAGCCGGATGCCATTCGTAGCAGCCGAACTTTTTACCGGGATGTATAATGCTTTTTTACCGGTGGTCTCATCGTACATGGATGGATTTCCTTTAACCGTATTGTCCTCACTTGCCGATACAGATACACTCTGGGTCGGCACATCCTGTACAGATACACGGTAAGTAAAGGTATGGCTGCTGACCCAGCCCGTATTTTTGGCAGTTAAATAATTAAATGCTGCCCCGGCCTCGATCTTAACCGTCACCGGATCTTTCAAATATGACTCTCCATGAAGCACAAAAGAATATGGTTCTTTTGACATGTCAAATTCTGCCCGGAGTCCCTGGGCAGATTTCCCGAGAATATCTGTCTCTGTGGATCCGTTTACGATCACTACTTTTACAGAACCATTCAATACATCCTTATTAAATGCATTGATCGGCAGCCGGACGCTGTCATGGACCGGGATTACTACCTCTTCGTTTTCCTTATATGACAGACTAAGAGTAGGATCCGCCTGCCTCTTTTCATTTTCCCTGTCCATCGTGACTTTACCAAATGCTCCGCTGATCGCTGTCCCTTTTATCGAAGCACTTGCTGGTATACTTACAGTGGTAAGGCTTACTGTATCCTTAAGAACATTCTGCTCCACGCTTTGTACCTTGTCACCAAATGAAACATTTTTCAGATACGAACACTGATCAAACAAACCATCAGAGACCTTTATTAATGGTGAATTGGTAAGCTGTACATCCGTCACGTTACACTGACGGAAGGCAGAACTTCCGATAACTTCCAGATTCTTTGCCGCTGAAAAATCAAGTTTCCTTAACCCGGTCTTTTCTCTTCTTTTTCCATATTTCTCATAATTCCAGTAATAGGTATACTTTATTTCCTTATCATCCTCTTTTAAGACAGATTCCCTTTTACAATCTGCATCGCTGGTATTGCGGACTGCACACTGCGCAAAAGCACTGTTCCCAATGGTGGTAAGGCTGGTAGGAAACTTCATTGTCTCAAGGGAGTAGCACTCCATAAAGGCATTGTTTCCGATACTTTCAAGACTAGTCCCTAATGCACTGGTACTGCTCTCTTTAAAATACAGATTATAACATCTCTGGAATGCACTGTCCCCGATCTTTTTCATTCCTTCTGGAATATAGACTGTGCGGAGTCCATAATAATCATAATATTTACTGCCGCTCACAGAATTGATCTCTTTGGCAGCACCGCTAAAGGTATTTGCCTTTATTTCTGTCAGATTCTCGGAAAGTGTTACTTTATTTAAACTAAAACATTTTTCAAAAGCACTGGCACCAAGACTGTCCTCCCGCATAGAATCCGGCAGGCTGACATCCCTGATACCAAAGACATAAGTCAAACCAATGCTGCAGGATTCTCCCGGAAGAGCTACATGTTCGATATCTGAATTTGTTACCGCCCGGATCCAGCATTCCCTTTTGCCGGCAGTGCTCTGAAGGGAGACCAGACTGCCTACATTTTCCTGTGAACAATAGGATGCCTCTGTCAGCGCTCCATCGTACTTAGAATAGAACCTGTCTTTATATGCCTGGGTATCTGTCTCATATTCGTTTTTGTATATCTCGATCTGCTTATCGGTAGAATCGTTCTTTGCAGACGTAAGCAGATCGTCATCCACCCACGCCTTTTTGGCAACTATATAGAGCTCCATATAATTTGTATCTTCCAGCTCTCCCTTTTCATTGAAAGTTCCTTCTGGAAGGTTACCTTTGGATAGGATGTCTGCCTCATCTATGTATACTATCCTGCAGTAATCGGCTGCCCTTGCCGCGTTATCCGTATTATCTTTATCATAGGCATTATCATAGTCAAAAATCTTCAGCTGGGTAAGGCCTGGTTCGGAAACAGTCTTGACCTTCGCTTTTAGAGCATATGCCTTCACCCCGCTGACGCGAATGGAATTTTCCACACTGCAGCCCGCAAATGCGCGGTCTCCAATGCTTGCAAGTTTTGAACCAAACTGCAGCGTACCTTCTTTTTTCGCTGTCCGGGTACCAATCGTAAAAAGTCTTGTCTGGTTCTCGAAAGCAGATTTTCCGATTGATTCAAGGCTCTCTGAAAGGATCACGGTCTCCAGTTTTGCCCCCCGGGACTTCAGATAAAACGCTTTATCTGGAATTTCCTTCACACCATTTCCAAGATCCACCTTACGCAGAGCATAGTTATCCTCAAATACGGATTCACCCAGAGTAACTACGGAATCCGGAAGGATCACCTCTTCAAGCCCCGATGCGACCGCTGTTTCCTGGTATGCATCGTTTAGTGTATTATTGTTTTTATCTTTCCAATAGGCAGTACAATTGGCAAATGCGTATTCCTCAATTGTAGTCAGATTTTTAAGATCTCTCAAGAATGCTGTCGTCTGCAAATCTCCACAGCTGGCAAATGCATAACTTCCAATCTTCTCTAATTTGGAATTTCCCGATAAATGTATGGCATTGCCGTCAAGGAACTCACAAGTTTGAAATGTACCTGCTTTGATCTCCGTCAAAGCATCCGGCAGAGTGATCTCCCTGATCGTACATCTGGAAAATGCCTCTGCCCCAATATTGGTACATTTCTCCGGAATTACAATGGAATCCATCGTCGCTGCACCAAATGCCTGCATCTCGATCGTTTCCAGAGATTCCGGCAGTTTAAGGCTCAGGATTTTTGAGGTGGAAAAAGAATACTGATTTAACTTTGTCAGTTTACTGCAGGTACTCAGATCCATTGTCCAGAGCCAGGCATTTGCAAAACAGTTATCTCCCACATAGGTAATATTGTCTGGAAGCTGGCTGGCAGATCCTCCCTCCCCCTTTTCTATCACATAGAAATGGATCTGATATCCAGAAGCACCAGCTCCCTGAAACAGTCCGTTGGACAAATAAGCCAGATCATTATGAAGTCCTACCTTTACTAACTTGGCACACTGCTCAAAAGCATTGGCTCCCAGATTGGCTGCGGTCTTGATGGGAATTTTTATCTCTTCAAGACTCTTACAGGAAGCAAATGCCCTGGTCCCCAGCTTCAGCTCCGTCTTAGAAGCATCGTAGTCCGCAAATCTCACCGTTGTGACCGCCTCACAGCCACTGAAGGCAGAGGCTCCCACCTCATTTATTTTCGTCAGATCAACAATATTCTCTTCGCCTGTTCCGATCATCAGTGTAACCAGGTTTGAACAGGCACCAAAGGCATTATTTCCGATCTTCGTCACTCCCTCCGGTAAAACGATCTTCTCCATCTTACAGAATGCAAACTCATTTTCCGGAACCTCTGTGACGCTGACTCCCGACAGGTCAAACTCCGACGCGGACCTCGCCCATCCAATTCC
>CAMTDY010000077.1 GCA_947070915.1 uncultured Roseburia sp. | reverse complement strand
GCCGTTGTGTTTTATGAGGGAGACTGCGTGCTTGGTGGGGGCACTATTATAAAGTAGGGCAAAAACAGGGCATACTATAATTTTTTCTTGAATAAATGTGCTTGTTATGATAGTATATATTAGATATCTTGTTTTCAGGGGAAAGCTATGCCCTGAAAATATGCAGTATATAAGCGAAATTGAAGGGAGATCGTCATGAAGTATTTTGGTACGGATGGCTTTCGCGGAGAGGCAAATGTTACGCTGACAGCGGAACATGCTTTCAAGATTGGACGTTTTTTGGGAAATTACTTTCAGGATGGCAGGCATCGTGTCCGTGTAGTGGTGGGGAAAGATACACGGCTTTCCGGCTATATGTATGAGACTGCCCTGGCGGCAGGACTTACAGCCAGCGGTGCGGATGTCTATGAGATACATGTGACAACGACACCCAGTATTTCTTATCTGATACGAAAAGAAGATTTTGATTTTGGCATCATGATCACGGCCAGTCACAACCCCTATACGGATAACGGCATCAAGGTGATCAATGAAAAAGGACATAAACTGGAGGAAGAGATCGAAGAAAAGATCGAGGCATATATAGACGGAGAGGTACCAGAGCTTCCTTACGCTACGGGAGAAAACCTTGGAAGGTGTTATGATTATACCGAAGGAAAAGAGATTTATAAAGAATACCTTGCCGGGCTGGTGAAGCATTCTTTTAAAGGGAAAAAGATTGCACTGGATATGTCCAATGGATCGGCCTCCCGCATCGCAGGAAAAATATTTGAAAAACTGGGCGCGGAGGTACATACCACAGGAGATACCCCGGATGGGATGAATATAAACCGGCATTGCGGATCGACACATATCGAAAATCTGCAGGAACTGGTGAAGGATACTGGTGCCGATGCGGGGTTTGCTTATGATGGGGACGCAGACCGCTGTATCGCTGTTAATGAGAGAGGCGAGGTGGTCACTGGAGACCATATCATGTACCTGTGCGGTGTTTATCTGAAAGAGCAGGGGCTGCTCAAAGATGACATGGTAGTCACAACCGTGATGTCCAATATGGGACTTTATAAGGCCTTTGACCGTGCCGGTATCCGGTACGAGCAGACCGCCGTGGGAGATAAATACGTCTGCGCCAGTATGATGGAGCATGATTATGTGCTGGGAGGGGAACAGTCCGGGCATGTGATCTTTAAAGAGCATGCCGTCACGGGAGATGGAATCCTCACCTCCCTTATGATCATGGAAGCTATGTTATCAAAGGGAAAAGCACTTTCGGAACTGACGAAAGATCTTAAGATTTATCCCCAGCTGCTGGTGAACATGCGGGTGAAGGATAAGGCCGCGGCCAGGGAAGATGAGGATGTTATCCGGGCCGCAAAAGAAGTAGAAGCTGCTCTGGGAGACGAGGGAAGGCTTCTCCTGAGGGAGAGCGGAACCGAACCGCTGATCCGGGTCATGGTAGAAGCAAAGACCGACGCGCTGTGCAAAGAAAACGTTGACCGGATCCTGAAGGTTTTGAAGGCAAAAGGGCATGAAGCCGCTAAATAAATGAAAGCGAAGAAAGGAAAAACGAGATGAAAGGTGCTTATTACACAAAACAGTATCGCAATGTATTTGCCGAGTGTGGACATTCACAGGAAGAGATCGATAAAAAATTAAAAGATGCGTTCCACACTGTATTCTACGGTCCGGAGGGTGAAAAATTTTATTTTGAAGCCGGAGAAGACATGGGATATTTTGAGGATACCGGAAATTTTGATGCCAGAACAGAGGGCATGTCCTATGCCATGATGATGTGTGTCCAGATGGATATGAAAAATGAATTTGACCGCGTCTGGAAATGGGCGAGGACTTATATGTATATGGAAGAGGGCTACAACAAAGGATATTTTGCCTGGTCCTGTCAGACCAATGGAACCAAGAATGACCATGGGCCGGCACCAGACGGGGAGGAATTTTTTGCTATGGCGCTTTTCTTTGCTTCCCACCGCTGGGGAGATGGAGAGGGAATCTTCAATTATTCCCAGGAGGCAAGAAATATCCTTAGTGCCTGCATACATAACGGCGAGAAAGAGCCGGGGGATCCGATCATGGAACCGGAAAATTATCTGATCCGCTTTATTCCCAGCCGTAAATTCAGCGATCCTTCCTATCATTGTCCTCATTTTTATGAGCTGTTTGCCCTGTGGGCAAATGAAGAGGACCGGGAATTCTGGAAGAAAGCAGCCCAGGCAAGCCGTGAATACCTGAAAAAAGCCTGCCATCCGGAGACCGGGCTGGCGGCAGAGTATGCTTATTATGACGGAACACCGTATCCGGAAGAACAGAATATCTTTGGTGGCCGCCATGACTGGTACTACAGTGACTCTTACCGGGTGATCGCCAATATCGGTCTGGATTATGAGTGGTTTGCACCGGATGACTGGAATAAAGAGAACAACAATAAGGTTCAGAAATTCTTTATGGAGACCCACCGCGGAGAAGATTTTATGACCTATGAGATCGATGGCACGGTTCTTGACCAGCCGGCCCTTCATCCTGTGGCGATCATTGCCACCAATGCCCAGGCTTCCCTGGCGGCAGACGGACCTTATGCCAAAGAGTGTGTGGAGCGGTTCTGGAATACGCCTCTTCGCACCGGTGAGAGACGATATTATGACAACTGTCTGTATCTGTTCGCCCTGCTGGCGCTGAGTGGAAATTACCGGGTGTGGTAGAACAGGGCACAGAAAATAGCCTGCCTGCAGGGAATTATCTGACCTGTTTCAAAAACAAAAAAAATGGGAATGCTTTTAAGAGCTTGCCTTTTAAAACAAATTTAGAAATCGTATATGGAGGAATAAGAACATGAGTTACAAAGTAGAGAATCTTGAAAACAGTATGGCAAAGATCACGATAGAGGTAAGTGCAGAGGATTTTGAGGCGGCTATGGTCAAAGCTTATCATAAAAATAAGAATAAGATCTCGATCCAGGGCTTCCGTAAGGGAAAAGCACCGAGAAAAATGGTTGAGAAGCTTTATGGCCCGGAAATCTTCTATGAGGATGCCGCTAATTTTGCAATACCAGAGGCATACGAGGCTGCATCCAAAGAGTGCGGTCTTGAGATCGTATCCCGCCCGGAGATCGACGTGGAAGATATCGGAAAAGATAAACCTTTTGTATTTACCGCAACGGTTGCGGTGAAGCCAGAGGTGGAACTGGGAGATTACAAAGGGATTGAGGTAGAAAAACAGGAAGTCAAAGTGATGGCAGCGGACGTCAATGCGGAGATCGACCGTGTACGTGAGCAGAATGCCCGTATTATGACGGTAGAAGACAGAGAGATCAAAAAGGATGATATCGCAGTTATCGATTATGAGGGATTTGTAGACGGCGAGGCATTTGAAGGCGGCAAGGGTACAGATTATTCCCTGACCATCGGAAGCCATACCTTTATCGATACCTTTGAAGACCAGCTGATCGGTAAAAAGACCGGCGATAAAGTGGACGTCAATGTTACGTTCCCAGAGGAATACCACGAAGCAAGCCTGAAGGGCAAACCTGCTTTGTTCAAGGTAGAGATCAAGGAAGTGAAAGTAAAAGAGCTTCCTAAACTGGATGATGAATTTGCCAGTGAGGTTTCTGAGTTCGATACGCTGAAAGAATACAAGGCGAGTGTGAAAAAGACTCTGACCGACAGAAGAAAAGCCCAGGTGAAGACAGAGAAAGAAAATAAAGTGCTGGAGAAGGTTGTTGAGAATGCTAAGGTAGAGCTTCCGGCTCCGATGGTAGATGAGCAGGTATCCCAGATGGTAAATGATTTTGCTTCAAGACTTCAGCAGCAGGGACTTTCCATCGAGCAGTATATGCAGATGACCGGCATGCAGCCTCAGGCGCTGATGGATCAGATGAGACCGGAGGCGGAGATGCGCATTAAGACCCGGCTTGTCCTGGAGGCTGTGGCAGAGGCAGAGAAGATCAAGGCTACAGATAAGGACATTGACAAAGAGCTGGAGAAGATGGCGGAGATGTACAGAATGGAAGCAGATAAGCTCAAAGAGATGGCCGGAGAAGCTGAAAAAGAGCAGATTTCCAAGGATGTTGCCGTCCAAAAGGCAGTGGATCTTCTGGTAAAGGAAGCCGTTGAGACCGAGGCTTCCGATAAGGCGGAGGAAGATGCAGAGTAACACAATACATGAATGTAGTGCAGATGGAGGAAAATAATATGGCTTTAGTTCCTTATGTCATTGAGCAGACGAGCCGGGGTGGCGAGCGCTCTTATGATATATATTCTAGACTGCTCCGGGAAAGGATCATTTTTCTGGGGGATGAGGTAAATGACACGACAGCAAGCCTTGTGGTGGCCCAGATGCTGTTTTTGGAATCTGAGGACCCAGGCAAGGATATCAACCTGTATATTAACAGCCCTGGCGGTTCTGTGACCGCCGGCATGGCGATTTATGATACCATGAATTATGTCAAATGCGATGTCTCTACGATCTGTATGGGACTTGCAGCGAGTATGGGAGCCTTCCTGCTTTCCAGTGGCGCCAAAGGAAAGAGGCTTGCGCTGCCCAATGCGGAGATCATGATCCATCAGCCGTCTGGAGGAGCGAAGGGACAGGCGACGGAGATTCAGATCGTGGCAGAGAATATTCTGAAAACGAAGAAAAAGCTGAATGAGATCCTCGCGGCCAATACGGGCCAGACTGTGGAAAAGATTGCTGAGGATACCGAACGGGATAACTTTATGTCGGCTGAGGAAGCGCTCCAGTACGGGCTTGTTGACCGGATCCTTGTCAATCATGAATCGAAATAATATCTGTGGTGCCACCATTTATTCCGGGTGGCACCATGTGCTTTTTATCTGATAGAAAATTAGAAATTATGCGAAGCAGAGAGGGAGAAATTTATGGCAGGAAGAAATAATGACAATCAGACATCCTTTCGCTGTTCTTTTTGCGGAAAGACAGAAAAACAGGTTCGCAAACTGATCGCAGGACCGACAGGTGTCTATATATGTGACGAGTGTACCGAGCTCTGTGAAGAAATACTTGCAGAGGAATACCAGGAAATGTATGGTGGGGATGATGTGGAAGAGGTGGAGATCAATCTGCTGAAGCCAAAGGAGATCAAGGAATTTCTGGACGAATATGTCATCGGCCAGGACGAGGCAAAAAAGGCGTTGTCTGTAGCAGTTTACAACCATTATAAACGGGTTATGTCCGCAGCAGACATGGATGTGGAGCTCCAGAAGAGCAATATTCTTATGATCGGTCCCACCGGTTCCGGTAAAACCTATCTGGCACAGACCCTGGCAAAGGTACTGAATGTGCCGTTCGCCATTGCGGATGCGACGACACTGACCGAGGCGGGATATGTCGGTGAGGACGTCGAAAATATTCTGCTGAAGATCATACAGGCGGCAGATTATGATATTCCCCGTGCAGAGCACGGAATCATTTATATTGATGAGATCGATAAGATCACGAAGAAGTCTGAAAATGCTTCCATCACCAGGGATGTGTCCGGTGAGGGCGTGCAGCAGGCCCTGCTTAAGATCCTGGAGGGAACAGAAGCCAGTGTTCCGCCCCAGGGGGGAAGAAAACATCCCCAGCAGGAGTTTTATCACATCGATACGACGAATATACTTTTTATATGCGGAGGAGCTTTTGACGGACTGGATAAGATCATCGGTTCCAGGATCGACAAGAAGTCCATCGGCTTCAATGCAGAAATTTCAGATAAGACGGATTCCAATATCGGGGATCTGTTCCGCCAGGTGCTGCCCCAGGATCTGGTGAAGTTCGGTATCATTCCAGAATTTGTGGGGCGTGTGCCGGTGACCGTCAGTCTGGATCTGCTGGACGAGGAGGCATTGACCCAGATTCTTGTGAAACCGAGAAATGCCATTACGAAGCAGTATCAAAAACTGCTGGAGCTGGATGGCATCCGGCTTACCTTTGACGAGGAAGCCGTGCGGGAGATCGCCCGCCAGTCCATCGAGCGGAAGACCGGGGCGAGAGGACTTCGCGCCATCATTGAGAACTGCATGATGGATTATATGTTTGAGCTCCCCTCCAGAGAGGATGTGAAGGAGTGCCGGATCACAAAGGCCGTTGTGGATAAGGAAGGGCTTCCGGAACTGATCGGGCAGGATGACCAGGTGATCCTTCTGGAAGAAAAAACTGGGGAAAGTGCCTAAGAGGCGTCATGTGGTACAAAGGGAAGAATGGAGGAACAAGATGTCATGGATGAACAAATGAAAACATTGCCAATCATCGCATTGAAAGGAATGACAATTCTACCGGGAATGCTGGTTCATCTGGATGTGAATCGTGATATCACCAAGCGGGCAGTGGATGAGGCGATGGCGGAAGACAGCATTATTTTCATTACGAGCCAGAGAGATGACCGGGTGGAACTGCCCCTTTATTCAGATGTGGAGAGCATCGGTGTCGTGGCAAGGATACGGCAGGTCATAAAACTGGAAGACAATGTGATCCGTATTCTGGTTTCTACGAGACAGAGAGGGACACTGACCGCCCTTGTTCAGAATGAGCCATTTTTGATGGGAGATGTTGTATTTTATGATAAGACGGCGGCAGCTGAAAATATCCGGGAGATCGAATATACTGCTATGTGCCGGGATATAAAGGATATGTATACCCTCTATCTGGGGCAGAATCCGAGTGCAGGAAGAAGCGCTTATGAGAAGATCCAGAAAGAAAATGATCTGGATATCCTGCTGGATCTTATTGCCATGCATATTCCGATGGATCTGGAGAAGCGCCAGCAGGTTCTGGAGTGCTTTGATGTGGAAAACCGTTTTTATCTGGTTTCTGAATATCTCGCCAGAGAGATCGATATCCTTAAGATCCGTGCCGATTATAAGACCAAAGTCAAATCCGAAGTGGATAAAAACCAGAAGGAATATTTTCTCCGGGAGCAGATGAAGGTCATCCGGGATGAGCTGGGTGAAGGTGCCGGCAGTTATGAGGAGAAGTACCGGGAAAAACTGGAGCAGCTCATCTGTTCCGATGAGATCCGGGAAAAGCTGGAAGAGGAGATCAAGAGGCTTGACAGCCTGCCCTCCAGTTCTTCGGAGAGTGCGGTGACGCGGGATTATATCGAGACGCTTCTGGATCTGCCCTGGGATAAGATGGATGAATCCAGCCAGGATCTTCTGCGGGCCCAGGAGGTTTTGGATGAGGACCACTATGGACTGGAAAAGGTGAAAGAGAGGATTCTTGAATTTCTCGCTGTCCGGAAATTGAACGCCAAAGGCGAGGCGCCCATCGTATGTCTGGTAGGTCCTCCGGGGACAGGAAAGACCTCTATTGCCAAGTCCGTGGCCCGCGCCCTGGAGAAGAAATACGTGCGGATCTGCCTGGGGGGAGTCCGGGACGAAGCGGAGATCCGGGGACACCGCAGGACCTATATCGGTGCTTTGCCGGGACGGATCATCGACGGCCTCAAACGCTCCGGGGTAAAAAATCCATTGATGCTGCTGGACGAGATCGATAAGGTGAGCAGTGACTATAAAGGAGATACCTCTTCGGCGCTTCTGGAAGTGCTGGATCCGGAACAGAACCAGCATTTTACCGATCACTATGTGGAGCTGCCGGTGGATCTGTCGGAGGTGTTGTTTTTGTGTACCGCCAATACGGTGGATACGATACCCAGACCTCTGCTAGACCGCATGGAGATCATCGAGATCTCAGGTTACACAGAAAATGAAAAATTCCATATCGGAAAGCAATATCTGATCCCCAAACAGATCGAAAAGAACGGATTGAAAAAATCGAACCTGTCCATTAATGATAAAGCGCTGCGGGATATCATAAGTTATTATACAAGGGAATCGGGAGTTCGCGGACTGGAACGTCAGATCGGCAGGATCTGCCGGAAGACCGCGAGGCAGATCGTAAATGGAGAGACGGAAAAGCTGCGGGTATCCGGGAAAAACCTGAAAGACATCCTTGGAAAACGGCGTTATACGAATCTGAAAGCCAATGCAGAAGATGAGATCGGCATTGTGCGGGGGCTCGCCTGGACCCAGGTGGGAGGAGATACCCTGGAGATCGAGGTCAATATCATGCCGGGGGAGGGCAATCTGATCCTCACCGGGCAGCTGGGAGATGTGATGCAGGAATCTGCCCGCATCGCCCTCAGTTTTGTCCGCTCGATCTGCAAAAAAGATAACGAGTATTTCAAAGAGCACGACATCCATGTGCATGTTCCCGAGGGGGCTGTGCCAAAAGACGGACCCTCTGCCGGTATTACGATGGCCACGGCACTGTATTCTGCCATTGAAGAGAAAAAAGTGGATGCCAGAACTGCCATGACAGGGGAAGTGACACTCCGGGGAAGAGTGCTGCCCATCGGGGGACTGAAAGAAAAACTCCTGGCTGCCAGACTGGCAGGGATCACAAGGGTTATCGTGCCAAAAGAAAATGAACCCGACATACAGGAACTGGAAGAGGAGATCACTGGGGGAATGGAGATCGTTTTTGCCGGTGAGATGAAAAAGGTACTGGATACGGCAGTGGTGGGATAGGTATCTGCAGGAGAGTGCCAGTATACAGTTAATCGAGCTATGTGCGAGAGAAAAGGAGAATGGGATGGTAATCCGGTCACTGGAATTAGAGACAGTCTGCGGCATCACCAGCAGGCTGCCACAGAATGATAAAATTGAGCTTGCCTTCTGGGGAAGATCCAATGTGGGAAAATCTTCCCTTATTAATACGCTGATGAACCGTAAAGGGTTTGCCAGAATATCTTCCCAGCCGGGCAAGACCCAGACCATTAATTATTATAATGTGAATGATGTCTGCTATATGGTGGATCTGCCCGGATACGGCTATGCGAAAGTGTCGAAGGAGACGGCGGCAAAATGGATGAAGATGATCGAGAAATATCTGGATACCTCCCAGGCTCTGCGGGTGGTATTTCTTCTCATTGACATCCGCCACGAGCCCTCGGCAAACGATGTAAAGATGTATCAGCTGCTTTTATCCAAGGGATTTAATCCGCTGATCATCGCCACAAAAGCGGATAAGATCAGTAAAAATGCCCGAAGCCGGCACATTTCCATGATCCGGAAGAAGCTGCAGCTGGTGGAGGGAACGCCAGTCATCCCTTTTTCCGCCCAGAACAGGGAGGGAAAGGATGAGATCTGGGAGTATATCGATACCTTTGTAAAGGAGATTCCATTATGAATCAGAAAACAAAGCATACGATTGAGAATGTAGTGGAAAAGATCGCTGATAATTACGAAGGGGAGCCTCTGTTTTCAACAAAACAGGGCAAGAACATGCCAGAGAGAAAAGTTATCATTGACGCTCTGCTGGAGCTGCGGCTGGTGATGTTTCCGGGATATTTTGGAGAGCAGGATGCCACCAGGGGACTGCCGAAATACTTTGTGGGCGACCGGCTTCTGGGGATTTATAATATGCTCTGTGAGCAGATCGCCTGTGCCTTTGCCTATTATGAGGACGAAGAGGTACTCAGGGCAGAGTCACTGGAGGGAAACCCGGATGAAAAAAATAAAGAACGGGCAGAACAGATCTGCAGTGAATTTTTTGAACAGCTTCCCCACATCCAGAAACTGCTCTTAAAGGATGTCCAGGCAGGGTATGACGGGGATCCGGCAGCCCACAGCAAGGAAGAGATCATATTTTCCTATCCTGGTCTATTTGCCATCTTTGTCTACCGCATCGCCCACGAATTTTACATACGGAGTGTACCGTACATACCGAGGATCATGACCGAATACGCCCACGCCAAGACGGGCATCGATATCCACTCCGGCGCCGACATCGGAGAATGTTTTTTCATCGACCACGGTACTGGTATCGTCATTGGCGAAACTACAATAATCGGCAATAATGTAAAATTATACCAGGGCGTTACCCTGGGGGGACTTTCCACCCGAGGCGGCCAGAAGCTTTCCGGTACAAAGCGCCACCCTACCATCGAAGACAATGTGACGATCTATTCCAATGCGTCGATCCTGGGCGGCGACACGGTTATCGGGAAGAATTCCGTCATAGGCGGCAATACCTTTATCACCGAGTCTGTTCCGGAAAACTCCCGTGTGAGTTTTCAGAAGCCGGTTTAGTTATGCCCTCAGAATTTTTTCATAAATTAATCCTACAATAAACCACAGGGGGGCATAATCCAGCCGGATGAGCCCCTTGATATTATGTTTGGCGTCACTGTAATCCCAAGGGCAGCAGTGATTTTTTTTGAGCAGCTTTCCGGTTCCGTATTCCGTGGCAAAAATGCAGGTAGTATACACCATTCCGCGTATCACTACATTTACATTTTTCAAAGCCTTTGAAATCGGTTTGATCAGGGACGCCATACCGTAGATGGGGAACATCCACATGGAAGTCCGGCAGGTGTATTCTTTATTTTTGTGGGAAAAGATGGAGTGAAGCCCGGTCCACAGACACTCAAACCCCCATCCGTATACCCCGCATTTGATGAAATTTTTAGTGGGATCCTGTACTTTCATAAAACCCTCCTCAGATGTCGTATAACTGATTATAGTGTGTACAGAAATGGGGATTTTATTTCGTCATTTGTAAAAAAAGCAAAAAGGGAGAAGATCATGAAGATAGCTATTGTTGAGGATGAAAAAAAATGGCAGCACATTGTGAAAAGAGAGATTGAAAGCTATTACGGAACGAATATAAAAATAGATGTTTTTTCCACGGGAGAAGAATTTATAGAGAAGAAGGAAACTTATCAGATTGTATTTATGGATATAGAATTACCAGGAAAAGATGGTTTCGCAGTTTCTAAAGAATATACAGAACAGATAGCTGAAACAATTTTAATCATCATATCGAGTCACACAGAATTGTGCCGCCTGGGATATCGGATCAATGCATTTCGATACATAGACAAACTGTATCCGGAAGAAATAAGAGAAGCATTGATCAGTGCAGGGAAAGCACTGCGGCGCTACAAAAGAATTGTTTTAAAATTTTCCAGGATGAAGGAACAAGAAGTATGCTGCAAGGACATTTTATATTTTGAAGCGGCAAATCATAATGTTAGAGTGAAGATTGGACAGGATGTTTTTGAGTGCAGGGAGAACATTGGAAAGCTTGCCAGAGCATTAGAAGAATTTGGGTTTTATCTGGTGCACAGAGGGTACCTGGTAAATCTTGACTATATAAATGTAGTAGGCAGCAAAGAGATTATTCTGGATAATGGAGATAAACTTCCGATAAGCCGGCGCAGATATTCAGACTTAAAAATAAGACATATTCAGTGGAGATTTGAAAATGCAAATGCTTAGAAAAAACAGAAGAGAGGAAAAGCTGCCAAAGATAATTAGTTATATTTTATGGACAGTGGCTGTGTTAAGGATGCTGAATGGAATCTTCCAGGCAATATTTCAGATGTCGGGAAAATTTTTTGGCATGCGACATTTGAACCAAAATGATCTGGCAGTTTCGATTGTCACGATTGTATTTTTGTGCCTGTGTGCATTCTTATTTCGTCGAAAATACATCGATTTGCTTCAGTGTGTGCCGACAGGTTATTTCATCTTTTTTATTGGAATCATAGTTCTCAATGAAATTGTACTTGCTTTAATCAGAGAACATATAGAAACGGGAGAGTTTATAACGTGTGGGGTCACTTTGTATATGTCCCTGAGTGTTTTTTCCCAGATGATCATGGTTTTTCTTTTGTCTGCTTCCCGTCAGAAAAATGCGGAGAAACAAAAGTGGAATGAAATATACCTTGAGGCACAGGAAAAGCATTATGAGTATTTAATAAGAAGGGAGGAAGAGACAAAGAAATTTCGTCATGATATGCGAAATCATATGCGCGCGATTTATGACCTGGCAGGTCAGGAGGGAAAGGAGGAGCTGCGGGGTTATGTAGAACATATCTGCGGAAAATTTGAGATGTTAGATAGTTTTGTGACAGTTGGAAATGCCACTGCTGATGCAGTGATCAATCGATTTGCGGAGATGTTTTCCCAGAAAAATATAGAATTTATAGTGTCAGGACATTTGCCCTCTGATTGTTTTGTAGATGCTTTTGATCTATGCACTATTTTTTCAAATATTCTCGAAAATGCTATGGAAGCGTCTGAAAAATGTGCAGAAGAATTTCGCAAAATAAAACTACAGATCCGCTATGATAAGGATATGATCTTCATCCTGACAGAAAATTATTTCATGGAAGAGTTACAACAAAAGGCAGGAGTTCTTAAGACGACAAAAAGAGATAAAGCAGATCATGGATATGGCCTCCAGAATGTAATTGAAAGTGCAAAAAATAATACGGGAACAGTAGAATATATACAGAACGGAGACTGTTTTCAGATATTTATAGTATTATATAGAAGATAAAGTTAATATAAATTTTATAAGAATTTTATACAATTCGCGCAATAAAAAGACCTTTCACGCAAAAGCTATTTCCTTTTTCAATATGTTGTGCTATGGTTATGCTGTCCGGACAAAAAAGGAAACTTTCTAAAATTAAAAAAGGAGAAAAGGATAAATGAAAAAAATCACAAAAAGGGTTATTGCGCTCTTAATTATGTTTTCAATGACTATCTGTTGTGTGATGGGTAATGAAATGAATCCTGTCCATGCGGAAGAAACAAGTAAGAA
>CAMTDY010000076.1 GCA_947070915.1 uncultured Roseburia sp. | reverse complement strand
CCACACGAGCCTTATCGTCGGCAGCGTCAGATGTGTATAAGAGACAGAATCAGGAGTCTCCGGGCTCATTAAAATGGAGGAAACGATGAACAAAGGAAATAGTAAAAAAATAATCATTATATGTATTGTATGTGCTCTCCTGGGAGGAGCGCTGATTGGAGGCGTGGGCGTGATGATCTACAACGACCTGAGCCGTACGGAGTCCGATAAAAAGGAGCAGACAGCGGATTCATCCAAGGACACTGAAGAAAGTACAGAGGCAGACCAGCTTGGGGACGGGGAAGTATATGATTTTGAGAAGGCCGGTTTTATGAAGCTGGGAGAGTATAAGGGGCTGGAGGCAGAAGTGCAGCCGGAACAGGATGACATCTATTCCGGGATGTTTGCGGAAGCCGAAGAGAGCAAGAGTAAGGATGATGACGGAATTGTCAGGGATGGAGAATTGGTAAATATTGACTTTGCTGCCAGCCTTGATGGGAAAGCCCTGGAAGATGCTTCTGGAGAAGATGTTTATGTGAGGATCGGTAAGGGGGAATATATCGATGACTTTGAAAAAGGAATCATCGGTATAAAAAAAGGCAAAGAGAAGACGGTGGACTGTACCTTCCCGAAAGATTATGATGATGAGGAACTGGCAGGAAAGAAGGTTCAGTTTTTGATCAAGGTAAATGACAGATTCAGCGATAAGACTGCCCAGCAGCTTTCCAAGGGAAAATACAAGACTATTGACGAATACTATGAATATGAAAAACAATTACAGCTGAAAGACAATCAGGAAAACAAAGGGGATCTGGTATGGGATTCCCTGAAAGAAGAGACGGAGATCACCACGGTTTCGGAAGTCATGCTGTCCAGAACAACAGAAGATGTTACCAATATGTATAAAAACTTTGCCGAGTTGTCCGGTACCACAGTGGAAGAGCTTCTGGAGAGTTTTGGCATGGGAGAGGACGGGATCAGTGAAGTTGCCCAGGAAACGGTGGCGGATCATATGATAGCGAAGACCATCGCCGCCAGAGAGGGGATTACGCTGGACGATGCCTATTATATGCAGACGCTGCGTGAACTGCTGGGCTATGAAGAGGGAGATGATGAAAAACCTCTAGAGGAGCTGGAAAAAGAATACAAAAAAGATCAGGGCAGCCGTCCCAAGGATGATGTGTTGGTTGAGAGGGTCAGGGAGTATGTGGGAGAGCAGTCCAAAGAAATGTAGCCCTGTCTGGGAGGAGTGGGCATTTTCCGAGGCAGAACATATCCCGGAAGATAAGGAGATAACATGTCTGAAAAATATGTAGTGGAACACTTTAGTTTTGAAGATAAGGCGGTCTATGAGCGGGCACAGATGGAAGCCAGGCTGATCGGGACGATGCGGAAGAAATATAAACTGGCCAACGGAAAGATTGCCCTGAAAGTGTATCAGAAATCTTTGGAAGAGGGAGTATTTATGACAGCAGTGGGGCATTCTTTTTTGAGAGAGCTGCGCGTCATCGCCTTAAAAACCAATGCGGTGTCAGAAGGGGAACTGCCTGAGATTCCCATCCGTTCCGGGGATGGAGAAGGACAAAAGCCTTCTGGTGGAGGTGCAGAGGCAGCGGAATACTCTCCCAAGCGGCTTCGGGAGCTTTCAAGATTTGAGCGTTTATATGAAGGACAGAGATTATTAAACAGGAAGTTAAAATTTGTAGTGGCGGCGCTGGTGGTGCTGGTGATCGCTATCATTGTGATCGATTTTAAAAGTGAGTATTCGGTATTTACTTATTTTACGGATTATAAGGCGAAGATGGAAGAGGAACTGATCCATAAATATGAGGGCTGGGAGAAGGAACTGAAGGCCAGGGAGGATGCGCTGGAGCGGAGTCCATAAATGTTCGGGAAAGGAGACAGGTGTTATGCTGGGGCAGAAAATACTTGTTGTAGATGATGAGAAGAGAATGCGGAAGCTGGTAAAAGATTTTCTTGTCAGGGAAGACTTTACAGTACTTGAGGCCGGAGACGGGGAGGAGGCAGTGGATCTTTTTCTGCAGGAAAAGGATATTGCGCTGGTGATCCTGGACGTAATGATGCCAAAGATGGACGGGTGGCAGGTCTGCCGGGAGATCCGTCAGTATTCCAGGGTGCCGATCATCATGCTCACGGCGAGGGGCTCTGAAAATGATGAACTCCGGGGGTTTGAACTGGGAGTGGATGAGTATATTTCCAAACCCTTCAGCCCCAAGATCCTGGTGGCAAGAGTGCTGGCGATCCTGCGGCGTGCCAACGCGTCTTCAGAGGATGTGATCGAGTATGGGGGGATTTCCCTGAACCGGTCAGCTCATGAGGTCATCATAGACGGCGAAAAGGTGGACCTCAGTTTCAAAGAATTTGAACTTTTGGCGTACTTCATGGAAAATAAGGATATCGCTCTCTCGCGGGAAAGGATCCTGAACCATGTCTGGGATTATGATTATTTTGGAGACGCCAGAACCATTGATACCCATGTAAAAAAACTCCGGAGCAAAATGGGAGATAAATGCGGTAAATACATTAAGACGATCTGGGGAATGGGATATAAGTTCGAGATATAATGTATCATGCGGCTGAAAGGGAGCGGTTCTTGTCTCTGCTGACGGCCAGGAGAGGAGCTGATCTTTTTTATGAAACAGTCTCTTCGGACCAGATTGGTATTCATATCCGCGGGCATGCTTATACTGAGCATCGTGATCTGCTGGATCATGAATCTGTTTCTGCTTCCGGGATATTATGAGAGTTCCAAAATGAAACAGATGAATAGCGTGTATTCCCAGGTGGCAGAACTCTTTGAAGAGAAAGACTGGAACAATAGTACCACAGAGCAGCAGGTGGAGATGTATGATGCGGTGGACAGGATCAGCGCCAATATCGGCGTCAGCCTGTATATCATGGAGATTAAAGTAAATGTTGACAGCGGGATGATCAGTGAAGTATCTTATCTTTATCCAAGCATGAGCGGAAGGATGCAGGAACTGAACCGGAGCCAGCTGAGTAAATATGTTCTTTTTAAGCAGCTGGGGGATGTTTTTGATGATAATTACCAGCTGTTGAAAAAAACGGATCAGTATGAGTTGTTTAAGGTGTATGATGAGCGGATGGACTCCAATTATATCGAACTGGTGGGTGGTATTGAGGGGGATTACTGGATCTATGTCCGCTCCAGCTATCAGAGCATCCGGGAAAGTGCGGCGATCTCCAATGAATTTCTTGCCTATGCCGGAGCTGTTGTGGTCGTTCTCTGCATATTGATCATGGTCTATGTGAGCAACCGTTATACAAAGCCGATTCTTGCCCTGGCAAGACTGGCGCGGAAAATGGAGGAGCTGAATTTCAATGTCCGCTATGAAGAAGACCGGAAAGATGAGATCGGAGTACTGGGGCACAGCATGAATTCCCTGTCGGATAAACTGCAGGAGACCATATCTGAGCTGAAGACAGCGAACAATGAGCTTCAGCTGGACCTTCAGCGACGGTCAGAACAGGAGGAGATGCGCAGGGAATTTCTGGCGAATGTATCCCATGAGTTAAAGACGCCCATTGCCTTGATCCAAGGGTATGCTGAGGGGCTGCAGGAAAATGTAAATGATGATCCAGAGAGCCGTGAATTCTATTGCGAGGTGATCGTGGACGAAGCGGATAAGATGAACAAGATGGTGAAAAAACTCCTGAGCCTGAACCAGCTGGAATTTGGAAACGGACAGGTACACCTGGAGCATTTTGACGTGCAGGAGATCATCAAGTCAGTGGTCGCGGCTTCGGATATCCTTTTCAGGCAAAAAGATATCACCCTGTCCTACCAGGAGGGGGAGCCGGTTTATGTCTGGGCGGATGAATACATGACAGAAGAAGTTATTATGAACTATGTGAGCAACGCGGTCAACCATATTGATGGCGAGCGGATCATAGAGATCAAACTGACTGAGACAGAAGGTAAGGCGAGGATCAGTGTATTCAATACAGGAGCGAAGATCCCGGAAGAAGAGCTGGACAAGATCTGGGAAAAATTCTACAAAGTAGACAAAGCGAGAACCCGTGAATATGGGGGAAATGGCATTGGTCTTTCCATTGTAAAGGCGATCATGGAAGCCCATAACCAGGAGTACGGAGTGAGAAATTATGACAATGGGGTAGAATTTTGGTTTGAATTGGATGAAAAGGCGGAAAATTGATTGAAGTTTTTCTTCCAATGTGATAGAATATAGATATTAATTATGGAAGACAAAGAATTCACAGGAGGGAAAGATGATCAACAGAAAATGTATTCTTTCAGTTTGCCTTTGTCTGGTTATGTTTATGTTGGCAGGATGTGTTCAGGTGAGGGAACTGACAGAAGAAGAGCAGGACATCATTGCAGAGTATTCAGCAGGAATCGTACTGCAGCATGCAGAGAGTTATAAAAAGAGACTGGAAAAGCAGGAAAATCCGGCAGTACCAGAATCCTCCCAGCCGCCACAGGCGACAGCAGCGCCGGAAAATACTCCGGAGCCGGCCCCGGCAGAGGGATCCGGGGAAGAACCTTCGTTAACCCAGGTTTCCCTGGACGATCTGTATCAGGTTTCGGGGATGAAGGTGGAGTATACGTCCTATAAATCTTGTGACAATTATACGAACCAGATCGAAGCCCATGAAGGGGAATGGTTCTATGTCGTTAATTTCCGTGTGAGTAATACTACGAAAAAGCCACTGAAAGTAGATCTTTCAGGACGCAGGATCAAGTATCTGCTCAATGTGGACGGCAGTGAATATCAGGCACATCCTTCCTTTTTGGACAACGGAGGCATGGATTTTCTGGAGACAAAGATCCCGCCTGGTGCATCGGAAAAAGCAGCGGTGGTTTTCCGGGTTCCGGAAAAAGCAAAAAATCCGGGAACTGTAACATTGACCGTCCGTGACGAGGGAAAATGTGAGACCGATATTCCTTTGAAATAAAGAGGGGTTGAATGATGGTTTTGTAAAAGAAAGAAGGGCGACATGGATTTTAAGGAAGAGTATAAAGAGAGAAAAAGAAGTTTGTTTTTTGGACTGCCGCTGTCATTTACTACATATACACTGACGGAAAAAAAGATCAATATTAAAAAGGGCTTATTGAAAACAGTAGAGGACGATACCCTTATGTATAAAGTTCAGGATGTAACACTGGTCAGAGGGCTTTTTGAACGGATATTCGGGCTGGGAACGGTGATCTGCTATTCCAGCGATGTCACGGATTCCAAGCTGATGCTTACCCATATCCGCAATTCCTCCGAGGTGAAGGAATTTATTCTCCAGACCGCAGAGATGGAGAGACGCAAGGTGCGGACGGTACATACGATGGGTCTGGATGCTTCCGAATATTCAGATTATGTAGAAACTGAGGATCTGCAGTGATTTTATGGCTTTTTGCCAGGACCTGGCGTTCTGGCAGAGGGGTATAGATTTTCTATTTATAAAAGGAGGAGATTATTTTGGCTGAGGAAACATTTAATGATACGGGGATATTGTTAGAAAGTGGTACGAATGAGTTAGAACTTTTGGAGTTTGTTGTGGGAAATCAGCATTATGGAATAAATGTGGCGAAGATCCGCGAGCTGTGTCCTTACCAGCCGCCAACCCCGGTGCCGAATGCTCATGAATATATCGAGGGAATATTCATGCCCCGGGATATGCTTATGACAGTGGTGGATCTGTCAAAGGCGCTGGGACTGCCGCCGACGGGGGATATGTCAGGAGACATGTACATAATCACGAATTTTAACCGTCTCCATACTGCGTTTCATGTTCAGAGAGTACTGGGGATCCACCGTGTATCCTGGGGAGATATCGCCAAACCGGATTCTACGATCGCTGCTTCTGGAAAGGGTGTGGCCACCGGGATCGCCAAAGTGGAGGGAAAGATCATTATTGTTCTTGATTTTGAGAAGATCGTGGCAGAGATCAACCCAGAGACGGGACTCAAATTGTCAGAGATCGACAACCTGGGAGAACGTTCCAGACGCGACTGTCCCATTCTTCTGGCGGAGGATTCACCACTTCTGCTGGAGATGCTCAAGAAGTGTCTGACCCGCGCAGGCTATGATCATCTCATACCGACGACCAATGGCCAGGATGCGTGGAATACCCTTGACCGCATGATCAAGGATGGAGGAAAAGTTGGTGTGGACATTTCCTGTGTCATCACAGATATCGAGATGCCTCAGATGGATGGGCACCGGCTTGCCAAACTGATCAAGACAGATTCTAGATTTGAGGGGCTTCCTGTTGTGATTTTCTCATCTCTGGTAAACGAAGAAATGAAACGCAAGGGAGAGGCACTGGGTGTAGATGCACAGCTGTCAAAACCTGAGATTGGAAAACTAGTAAGACAGCTTGACCTGTTGTTAAATTAGTTTGATAACCTGAGGCAGATTTATATCGGTGTTGTTAAGCTAACTGAATTTGTATGTTAAGGAAAAGCTGCGTTTGTTTATTTGCCAGACGCAGCTTTTTTTAGAAGCTTTGTGACTGAGTGCTGCCAGCACAAAACAGCAGAATACAGATTGAAACCTGGGTTCTTTGGCCTTAGGCCAGAAGGCTGGTTGCTGTAAAACTGCTGTACCGGCAATATTCCAAAATGCAGCGCAGAAATGAGGGTAATTATGGCAAGTGCAGAAAAAGAGGGAGAAAATTATCTGGATACACTTTTGAATACAGTTGCGCCGGACTGGGAGGAGACATCCGAATCACCGGTGCAGTCCAGTCAGTCAGATTCCGCCGCTTCCCAGGTTGGCCAGGGGGAGTCTTCCGGGGATAAGACCCTGGAGGATGCGATTGCGATCTTAAACGATCTCCCGGATATGGATGGCGCGCTGGAGCTCTCCGACAATCCAGAAGAGGATATGGATGAGCTGTTTGGACTTTTAGCAGATCTCGGTGTTGACCCGAACGAACCGGAACCTAAGGAAGAAGCGGCACCAGAAGCAGTGTTGCCAGACCTGGACAGCGTAGAGGCGCTCCCGGATGAACCAGAGACAGAGGAAGTTATGGCAGACCCTGTTTTGGCAGAAGATATTTTGGCAGGTGGGGACAGCGAACCAGAGGAGATGCAGGAAGAACCAGAAGAGCAGCAGGAAGAGCAGGAAGAACCTCAAGCACAGGACGAGGATATTCCTTTCTCCATTGACAGTTTTCCAGAAGAAGAGGCGGGAGAGACACCAGATTTTGACAGTGATGGTATACCAGAAGCACCGGAACCGGCATCGGAACCAGAGGGGGATGCCGGGGAGGAGGACTCCTTTATGGATTTATCGGCGGATCTTTTCCAGGATTATTCCGGGGAAGAACCAAAGCCGGAGGAGGATGTATCGGTTTCAGAGGATTCCCTGGCCGTTGATGATATTTTCCAGGATGCCCTGGCAGCAGTGGGCTATAGTGAAAATGAGCAGGAAAAAGAGGGCGCAGGTAAGGATGTCTTTGCCATGGATGACATGGGAGATCTCATGGATCAGGAGGAAGGCGTATCCACTGTTCCGGCAGCCGAGCCGGTGGTCCGGAAAAAGAAAAAGAAAGAAGGGCCTGGATTCTTTCAGAGGATCTTTGGCAATGTGATCACAGACTCAACGGCAGATGAAGAAGAGAAAGAGCGCCAGAGAGAAGCAGAGCTGAAACAGAAGAAAGCGGAAAAAAAGGCAGAAAAGAAACAGCAGGCGGAAGTGTCAAAGGAGGAAAAGGCACAGGTCGCCCAGGAGAGGAAAGAACAAAAGAAGCAGCTTAAGGCGGAACGGGCGGCGAAAAAAGCGGAGGAAAAGAAACGCAAAAAAGAAGAGCGTCTGGCCAGGGCTGCCCAGGAGACCGAGGTGGTGGGAAAGATCAACCCCGTGGGCGCCACCATTGTGGTCATCCTGTTTGTGACGATCGGAATGGCTGCCATTCTGGGAACTCATATGTTAGGGCGGAGAAGCAATCTTGGCAATGCGGAGAACTATTTTGCCAACGAGGACTATATCCGGGCATACGATGCCATCAGCAGTGTGAATCTGAAAGAAAAAGATGAGGTGCTGTTCCGCAGGATCCGCATCTGCTGCCAGCTTCAGAAAGAGATTCGTTCCTTCAACAATTATAACACGATGGGAATGAAGGTAGAGGCGCTGGATTCCCTGTTAAAAGGCATGAGATTTTATGAGGAGAACATAGCGGAGGCGCAGGAACTTCAGATACAGCCTGCCTATGAAAAACTCAGAAGCCAGGTGCTGGCGGGACTCAGTGATAATTTTGGCATGGGAGAAAACGAGGTCAGCGAGCTTCTCGCGCTCCCGGATCAGGCACAGTACACCCAGAGGCTTCAGCAGATTACAGGGGCATAGTTTGGAGGAATGACAGGATGATAGCGATCGTAGATTATGATGCTGGAAATATAAAAAGTGTGGAGAAGGCACTGCAGTATTTAGGGGAAGAGCCGGTGGTGACCAGGGATGCCGGGATCCTGAACCGGGCAGATAAGGTTATCGTGCCGGGAGTGGGTGCTTTCGGGGATGCCATGGGAAAGATGCACCAGTATGATCTGGTGGAAGTTCTCCGGAAGATTGCTGCCAGGGAGACTCCGATCTTTGGGATCTGCCTGGGACTGCACTTGTTTTTCCAGAGCAGCGAAGAGTCTGCCGGGGTGGAAGGGCTGTCTCTTCTTCCCGGAAAGATTGTGAAGATTCCCGAACAGGAGGGGTTCAAGATTCCCCATATGGGCTGGAATTCCATACGGATCAACCCGGAATCGAGATTGTTTAAGGGGATTCCACAGGATTCTTATGTATATTTTGTCCATTCCTATTATCTGAAAGCAGAGAGGCCGGAAGATGTGGCGGCGACGACAGACTATGTGGAAAATATCCATGCTGCGGCAGAACATGGCAATGTATTTGCCACCCAGTTTCATCCGGAGAAGAGCGGGGAAACCGGTCTGCAGATCCTGAAAAATTTTATTGACCTGTAACCATTGCGGCAGCAGGAAAGAAGGCTGATTTCAGAGAAAGGAATGGTGGCATAGATGTTTACAAAGCGGATTATTCCCTGCCTGGATGTAAAAGACGGACGGGTTGTGAAGGGAATAAATTTTGTGGATCTCCGGGATGCCGGAGATCCCGTGTCGGTAGCGGCAGTTTATGATAAAGCGGGGGCAGATGAACTGGTTTTTCTGGATATCACTGCTTCGAGCGACGCCAGAGACATCAGAGTAAATATGGTGAGAAAGGTGGCAGAGACCGTATTTATCCCTTTTACTGTGGGGGGAGGGATACGGACCATAGAGGATTTTAGAATGATACTGCGGGAGGGCGCCGATAAGGTATCTGTGAACTCGGCGGCGATCCTGAATCCGGAGCTTGTCTCCGAAGCGGCGGATAAATTTGGAAGCCAGTGTGTCGTAGTTGCGATTGATGCCAAGCGAAGGCCAGAGGGAAATGGATGGTCTATCTACAAAAACGGCGGACGCGTAGATATGGGGATTGATGCCGTTGAGTGGGCGATGAAAGCAGAACGTCTTGGCGCCGGCGAGATCCTTCTCACAAGTATGGACTGCGATGGAACAAAAGATGGATATGATGTGGAACTCACACGGACCATTTCAGAAAATGTCTCCATTCCGGTGATCGCTTCGGGAGGAGCCGGGAAAAAAGAACATTTTCTGGAGGTACTGACAGAGGGAAAAGCAGATGCCGTGCTGGCGGCGTCGCTGTTTCATTTCAATGAGCTTCAGATTAGGGATCTGAAACAATATCTGTCGGAAGCAAAGATCAGTGTCAGGCTGTAGAGGTAAGCAAAGGAGAAAAGGATGGCTGGCTTAACAGGAGAATGGGAGAAAGCCCTTTCAGAAGAATTTAACAAAGAATATTATAAAAAGTTATTTCTATTTATCCGGCAGGAGTATGCAAAAGTGCCGGTATATCCGAAGGCGGGAGACATTTTTAATGCATTTCACCTGACACCTCTGGAAAAAGTAAAAGTAGTTATCATCGGACAGGATCCGTACCACAATCCGGGACAGGCCCACGGGCTTTGTTTTTCTGTAAAGCCGGGAGTGGAGATTCCGCCTTCTCTGGTCAATATCTATCAGGAGCTGCAGGACGATCTTGGCTGCCGGATTCCCAATAACGGCTATCTGAATGAGTGGGCAGAACAGGGGGTTCTGCTGTTGAATACAGTACTTACGGTACAGGCCCATAAACCGATGTCCCACCGGGGGGTGGGCTGGGAGGAGTTTACCAATGCAGTGATCAGTAAAGTAAATGAGATCGACCGGCCGGTGGTATTTATTCTCTGGGGAAAGCCGGCACAGGAGAAGGCCAAGATGCTTAATAATCCCAGACATCTGATACTGAAGGCGCCGCATCCGAGTCCACTGTCCGCGTACCGTGGATTTTTCGGAAGCCGTCCCTTTAGTCAGACCAATGCGTTTCTGGAACAGCATGGGGTGGAACCGGTGAACTGGCAGATATCAGATCGATAAAAGGAGAAGGGAAGAAAAAAGATGCAGAACAAGCTGGAAAAAATATTAGTGGAAGTAGGGAAGGTGATCAAAGGAAAAGCTGCCGAAAAGGAGATGATCCTGGCAGCGATCCTGGCGGAAGGACATATTTTGCTGGATGATATTCCGGGAGTGGGAAAGACCAGCCTTGCCATGGCGTTTTCCAAGGCGATGGAGATGCAGGCAAACCGAATGCAGTTTACGTCGGATGTACTTCCTTCGGATGTAGTGGGATTTAATATTATAAAACCAGACGGATCCAAAGAATATCAGAGGGGGATCATTCTTTGTAATCTGTTTCTGGCCGATGAGATCAACCGTGCCTCTTCCAAAACCCAGTCGGCGCTGCTGGAAGTGATGGAGGAGGGAAAAGTGACGGTTGACGGTATTACCACACCGGCTCCCAAGCCTTTTGTGGTGATGGCCACAGAGAACCCGGCCGGTTCTGTGGGAACCCAAATGCTGCCGGATTCCCAGGTGGACAGGTTTATGATCTGTCTGACGCTGGGGTATCCATCCCATAGTGAAGAAGTGTTGATCCTGAAAGAACGTCAGGGACTCAATCCCATTGATTCGGTGGTTCAGGTCATAGACCGACAGGAATTGCTGGAGATGCAGAAGATGGTAAAAGACATTCATCTGAATGATGAGATGTACGATTATATTGTGAAACTGGCGAGTGAGACCAGAACCCATACGTCTCTGACACAGGGGCTCAGCCCGAGGGGAACTATTGCCTTGATGGATCTCAGCAAAGCAGTGGCTTTTATGGAGAAAAGGGACTGCGTGTTTCCCGAGGATGTCAGGAAGGCATTTCCCTATGTGGCGAGGCACCGTATTTATCTTACTGCAAAGGCAAAGATGGAAAAGAAGGACAAAGACCAGATCATAAAAGAGGTATTGGACAACGTGAAGGCGGTAGAAAAACGCTGACCGAAAGCTTTTGTGACAGGACAAGGGGGATATTATGTGGAAAAGCTGGCTGATCTATATTTTGAGCCTTGCGGGATATTCTCTGTTTACGATACTATACGGTAAGCGGAGTGCCTTTATAATATTGTTTGTGATAGTTCTCGTTCCTTTGATTTATTCACTGCTGACGTATTTTATGGCAAAGCGAAGTATTAGATCTTACTTTGGGACGGATTCAATGACGCTGGAAAAGAATAAAAAGGCGGAGATCGTTGTAACACTGGAGTGTTTATCGGAACTCTGCGTGGGAAACAGAGGACGTGTATACATTTCGATTTATAATGGAATGGGGAAAAAAATATTCCGGGGCCGGAAGAAACTATATCTGACCTTAAAGAAACAGAGTGTCGTGTTTGAGTTTGTACCAAAGTACAGTGGGGTTCATAATATTGTCCTGGAGAAAGTCAGGATATACAGCGGTTTTTCCCTTCTTTGCTCTACAATTCACCCAGGAGAACGGCTGTCCTTCATGATCATGCCGGAATACAAAGAATTTCCGGTTCAGATTGGAATCAGCCAGGAAGAGAATGAGGGGGAAAGCGAGCTCTTTTCTGTGAGGAAATCAGGCAATGACCCCTCGGAACTCTTTGATATCCGCTTATATCGGCCAGGGGATAAAATGAATCGGATCAACTGGAAATTTACTGCAAAAAACAATGAGCTTATGGTGCAGGATTATGGGTTTCCCATCGCCTGTGACCTGGCAGTTTTTTTTGATGTGTCGGTGGAAAAGGATCTTCAGAAGATTGAGAATGCATTGGAAATCCTATATTACCTGATGGTACATTTTACCCTGTCAAAAAAACTGTTTTATGTGATCTGGGGGGATAACAGAGAACAGAAAGTGAAACGCAGGATGGTTTCTGACAGCGAAGATATTTATGAAGTATTTCAGGAGTTATTCTGTGCAGATATGACAGATGGGAAGACTTGCATGGAAGACATGTACAGCGCGCAGTTTGAGGGTGAATTTCTGACCAGCAGTATATTTATTTATGGAGGCAGGAATGATCTGGAGGAGGAGATCCTTCAGCTGAAACTCCGTACGGACCTGCTGGAGCTGATACATGTGTGACCGGTGTTTGAACAGAGGGGGATATAAATTGTGCGCAAAAGACTACAACTCATACCATTGGTGTTGCTTCTGATCTGTAGTGGAACGAGCATGTCCAGTGG
>CAMTDY010000075.1 GCA_947070915.1 uncultured Roseburia sp. | reverse complement strand
TCCCAGGGATACCAGAACATCTCATAGCTGCTCAGGGCAGTGCGGGTCGCCATGGGAAGACACACCCAGTAGGGCTCCACGTCTTTTTCAATGCGTTTAAATGTACGCTCAATATACTCTGTCGTCACCGTGTACTGGGCTTCAAAATCCTGATGGAACACACCAATCCTTTTTTCCGGTGCGTATTTCTTCTGATAATCCAGCACGAGATTTAATAAGAGTCCGCTGTCCTTTCCCCCTGAAAATGAAACATATATATTGTCGAATTCCTGAAATATAAGCTTTAACCTCTCCTGCAGAGCGTCAAATACATTTTTTTCAACATAAGAACGTATCATATGTTACCTCCATGTGCGCACAAACATTTTCGTGAAGAACGCTGCTTTTGCGTTCTTCCGGTGTGAAGAGAGCAAGATGCCACAAGTGGCACCTTGCGAGAAACTACGTGATGAGGTTTTTACGAATCCGTAGTTTCATTCGCACTTGCCTCCATCTTCAAGTCTGTAGTTTTATGTCACAATATGGTAAATATACCACATTATGGTAATTATTTCAACCAGCACCTTGCAACTGGCTGAACAGAAACTTTACTAAAAGATATGAGACCTGTCCTACGATATAGAACGTATTTCACGTATAAAAAGAAGGGTACGGATCTGTACCCTTCTTTCATTTAACTTATATACTGCTTCCTGCAGCACCACCAAAAGTAAATGTTAATGCTTTGCAGCAGCTTATAAATCTCCCTAAGTCCTTTTTTAATTCTGATGTTATGACACTGACAATTTCCTTAAATTAACAATACATTAGGGCTCCTGCATTTCCTTCATGTATTTTCGGAACCGTTTGGGCAGCATCTGCATCTGCAGCCTGGGGTTGATCCTCTCCTTGATGGCGATGGAATCCACGAACCGCTTCCACAGTCTCTGCCACAATTCTTCACTTGCCGAGACACTTAACTCCAACGCTTCCAGATCCACATCCGACATCTCTGCCAGGGAGCACCCCTTTCCAGTCTCATGAAGAAGCACTGTCCGATGAACCGTATCGGCGATCACCCAGTTCTCTCCGGAAAAACGGTCAGAAAAATGCTCTGCCATATAGGGAAGGACGGCGTTCTTCGGATTGATCCTCCCAAACAACACTCCGTTCTCCAATTCCTCGAACCGGAGAAACTGGAGTTCATGCTGTATCTCATTAATAATATGGCGCTCCAGCTCCATCAGATACTGGACCTCCGGCCGGGTTAAGTGATCCATCACCTTCCCACCCATGTGCAGCGCCAGGATGATCCCCCGGTAAATCCCATCTGCCTTTCCTGGATCATAAGAAACAGAACATTTTTTCAGCCATTCATAGACCGGGCTGGATACTTTATTCCGCAGGGTACGCGCCACCTTCTCAGCCCGCTCATAGTCGGTCTCCACCGAAATATATCTGGCAAACAGCTCCTGATGGTACATCCTGTCACAGATCTGAATGCGGTTGGCGGCGTGGGGATGGCCTTCCTCATAAGCACGGTATACTGCGGTAAATATCCCATCCAGGGAATCCTCGCACAGATAAATCCATGTCTCATCCATACCTCGCCACCTCCCCCGCTCCTGGGGCTGTCACAGCACCAGGATACAGATCCAGAAGTGACATCTGCTCAAACCGGTCTTCCCCGGTGACAGAGGCCGGAAGCCTCTCTCTGAGTCCCAGCAGATTAGTCAGTATGAATCCTTCGTTCATGCGGAGGGGAACCATCGTCTTCCCACCACAGGTGATAAAATACATCGCCCGCTTTAATACCACTCCAAACTTTTTCAGTGCCTGATAGTCCAGACTGCCAAGCCGTCTCGCCGCCATGATGCGCCTGGCTGATTTGACACCCACTCCCGGAATACGAAGCAGCGTATGATAGTCCGCCGTCTGCACCTCCACTGGGAAAAACTCCAGATGGTTCAGCGCCCAGTTGCACTTCGGATCCAGATGAACATTCAGAAAAGGATTTTCCGCTGAAATGATCTCTTCTGCCCGGAACTGGTAAAACCGCATCAGAAAATCTGCCTGATAGAGCCGGTGCTCCCGGAGCAGCGGCGGTCCTTCCCTTCCCTCTGGCAGCGCCGGATCCCTCGTGGTATTGACAAAGGCCGAATAAAAAACCCGTTTCAGATCAAACTTCTGGTACATTGCCTCTGCCATGTGCACGATCTCATAATCGCTCTCGCCCGACGCCCCCACGATCATCTGTGTACTCTGTCCCGCCGGCACAAAACTGGCATCCGGATGAAACTCCTGCAGGGCAAAACCCTGGTTTACCGCCGGCAGGGCTTCGGACGATGCAGAGCTTTTTCCTCCACCTATTACCTTTTGTCCGTCTCCCCTCTTGTCTCTTGCCTCTCCTGGCAGGGCTTCCCTCTGTGTAAAACTTTTTCCAGTCCCTGGTACACCTGCCCCAGCGCCCGGCAGTTCCGGCACGCTGCCATCTCCCAGCAGCAGCCGGCTCTCCCGGCGTCCCATCTGGATCTGGCGCATGGGAGTCAGTATCGTCTTTCTGGATTTCTGGGGGGCTAGTGATCTCAGCCCATCCGCCGTAGGCAGTTCCAGATTCGCACTCATCCGGTCTACCAGCCATCCCGTCTTCTCAATCAGCAGAGGATCCGCCCCAGGGATCGCTTTGACATGGATATATCCATTAAAGCGGTATTGAACCCGCAGAAGGTGTACCGCCTGGTAAATCTGCTCCATGGTAAAATCCGGATTCTTTCGTATCCCGGAACTTAAAAATAATCCTTCGATATAATTCCGCCGGTAAAAGGAGATGGTGAGCTCCGCCACTTCCTCTGGAGAAAAAGAGGCGCGGGGCACGTCATTGGAAAGACGGTTCAGACAGTATTTGCAGTCGTAGACACATTCATTCGTCAGTAAAATCTTTAAAAGTGAGATACACCTCCCATCTGCGGAGAAGCAGTGGCAGAGTCCCGCTGCCACAGTATTCCCCATGGTTCCCTTCACCCCTTTGCGGCTGGAGCCGCTGGAAGTACATGCCACATCATATTTCGCTGCATCCGAAAGGATCTCCAATTTAGAAAAAATATCCGCTGTCAGTTCCATTTTTCCACCTCCGAACATCCGTTTTTATTATTGTAACACATACGTTCGGAAATATCAAACATTTGTTTGTGTTTTTATTCGTTAATAATTCTCCGGCTGCAACGGTAAGTGACCGTAAAATATATGGCGTATATCGCAAGAAGTACCACCGAAGTAGCCACAATGGAAAAAAGCAGTCCAGATTTTCCAAATACCTCCATGATATATATACACACCTGAATACCGAAGATGGAATGTATGATGGCAAGGAGAAGAGGCGTGCTGAAAAAGATCAGGTTCTGCTGGAATAAAGAGCGGTGAATCATCCTCTCATCCACTCCGATCCTTCGCAGGATCTGATATTTTTCCCGGCTGTCCGCCGCCTGGGACAGCTCCTTAAGCGAAAGCAGGGCAAAACTGGCAAGGACAAAGATAATGCCAAGATACAGGCCCAGAAAGACAATCAGTGCGGTAAGTCCGATACTTCTCTGATATATCTCTGTTCTGGTAGAGACAGAGATATTCTTTTCTAGCATCTTTTCATTGTTTAGAAGCTGATCCATCTCCTCCACACTTTTTTTATTTGTATCATAATTTGCAATGTAATAAATACGGTCCGGATGGAGATTTTCATCCGCCGGGATATCATCCGGCATTACAGTAAAACCTATCTCGGAAGGATTGGATGACATATCCAGGAAACCATCCTGGCACTCTTTATATCTGGGATGATATTCCTTTCCGCCCAGCCGGATCACATGACCTTTCTTCAGAAAATGTTCATTATAGGATTTCGCTGTAGAATCATAATTTGAAATTACAAGATACTCATCCTCCGTCAATGTCTGCTTCTTCAGTCCATAGATTTCTGCGACTTTATTATAATCGCTTAATTTTATTATTTTACCTGCATTTGCAAAAACATTTGTATCATCATTCCAACTCATCTCCTCTTTTTCATCCCATCTATAGTATTCATAACTCGTAAATTCCACCGAATTTTTAAAAAGATCTATGTCTATTCCCTCTGCCTGCAGTTTTTCAGTCATGAACTCCTTCTCACTGTCAAAAGGAAGACCTTGATCATACATGCAATTAAGATTTACATCTGCCGGCACCAGTGTCCTGAGATTATCATTCATGGATTTGTTAATAGAAAAACTCGTGGAAAATATGCAAATAGTTATAAACAGCAGGAGACAGATGATACTTCCGGCAAAAACATTTGTATTTACACGGCTGCTGATCTCCTTTGTAGTAAAGGCATTGATGCCCCTCAGATAGCTTTTCTTTCTGATCTTTGACAAAAATATCAATAGACCGGACAGTGACCAGAAGATCAAAAAGGTAGCTATGATCCCTTTTATGATCTGAACTAATATCTGACTTTCCTCCGTCAGCTGCTCAGCATTTGCCGTCATCATCCAGTAAGCATGACTAAGCACCACTGCTGCTGCCATAAATACCACCAGACAGATCCACGGGTTCTTCGCAATATTTTTCTCTGACTTCTTCTCCGCATTTAAAAGACTTATCAGCCGCGATTTGCCCACTACAAATATATCCAGCAAAAGTACCAGTGCATACATGATCAGGAAATAGATCACGGTCTTTCCAACAGCTTCTGTGGATACTTCAAAGGCAAACTTTGACATATCCGCCTCAAAGAGTTTTGCCACCAGCATACTCATCCCCTGGGACAATATAATGCCCACTCCCATACCTGCCAGCAGGGAAAACATTCCGATGATCACCGTCTCCGCCATAAGGACTCCCGCGATCTTTTTCTTTCCCATGCCCAGGAGCATATAGATTCCAAACTCTTTCTTCCTCCTCTTCATAAGAAAGCTGCTGGCATACACGATAAGAAATGCCAGTGCCACCGACACGATCACACTTGCTACCGAAAGAGTACTTTTCATCAGATCCAGGATATCATAGTCATTTGCAAATATTTTCGTCACAACCGTCTGGTCTGAGATGGCATTAAATACGTAAAACACAGAAATACCAATAATAAGCGTCACAAAATATACTGCATAATCTGACATGCTTTTTTTCATATTCCGGAATGCCAGTTTAAAAATCATTGAGATCACCACCCATCAGCGTAACAACATTCATTATCTTATCAAAAAATTCTTTTCTTGTATCCGATCCCTTTCTAACCTCATTAAAGATCTGCCCGTCCTTTAAAAAGATGACCCGTGTGGCAAAGCTCGCCGCAAATGCATCATGCGTCACCATAAGTATGGTAGCATCGTAATTCTGGTTCATCCCCTCCATACTCTCCAGAAGGCTTCTGGCTGATCTGGAATCCAGCGCCCCCGTGGGCTCATCTGCCAGCACCATCGCCGGGTCCGTGATCAGCGCCCGTGCCGCCGCAACCCTCTGCTTCTGTCCTCCACTCATCTGATAAGGATATTTTTTCATCACATCACTGATACCAAGGATCCCCGAAATTTCATCAATCTTAGCGTCGATCTTCAAAGGTGCCAGGTTCTGAATGGACAGCGGCAGCGCAATATTTTCATATGCCGTCAGCGTATCCAGAAGATTAAATTCCTGAAAGATAAAACCAAGCTTTTCCCGCCGAAACCGGTTCAAGGCATTTCCTTTTATCCTGGTGATGTCCTTCCCTTCCACATAAATCCTGCCGCTGGTCACTTTATCGATGGTGGAGATACAGTTCAGCAAAGTGGTCTTTCCTGAACCGCTCGCCCCCATGATGCCAACAAATTCTCCCGTCTCCACCTCAAAAGAGATCTGATCTACCGCCTTGGTGAGATTGGAAGTGTTTCCATAATATTTTTCTACATTTTCAAGTTTTAATATTGTGCTCATTGCGTATCGCTCCTTTCCGTTGTACTATTCAGAGCATACCGCAAATAAGGGGATTTTTCCATCGAACTTTCTTACAGAGGCTTACGGTTTTGTAAGGTTGGAGGGAATTTTAAATGTTTTAAGAATTGTCTTATCTTGTTAGAATCCCTATCTTTAGGGGTTTTAGTTGGGGTAATGACATTATCATAGATTTTCAAACGTTATCGTATTTTTTCAATGGTTAAATGGTACTGCTTGCTTTCCCCATTTTCCTTCAAGGGCTGGTATGGGATTATAAGGATATACCAGCATTGCATTTGTTGTTATTTGTGCCTTTTTATCCTCCAGGCACATCAATTTCTACCTTTGTCAGTGTCATAGCAATCATCTCCTTACTTTTCGGATTCTTCCTGACTATATTATATACATTTATTTTTCGCCTTACATATAGAAAACAACAAATTCTTAATTTACCTCTGCCTTTTTCCTCCCCCATCACAGCCCCAGCGCGTCCATCTGCTCTCTAATCTCCTCCCCGGTGCGCATGGTGTAGATCCGCGTGGTCTCCAAGGAGTTGTGGCCCAGGATATTTGCCAGCGCCGTTATATCTCCGCACTTATTGATGTAGGTCTTGGCAAAAAAATGACGGAAAGAGTGGGGATGGGCCTTTGCCTTATCCACCCCTGCCCTGTCGGCGATCTTCATAAGCATCTGCCACACAGCGCTGCGGGACAGGACACTGTCTTTCGTCCCGGTAAAAATTGTCCCCCGGCAAATATTTCTTTTGCGGCAGTATTCCATTAAAAGATTCTGCAGACCAGAAGAAATAAAAATTTCCCGGTATTTTCCCTTGTTGTACACAACCCCCCGCCCGCGCCTGACATTTTCTACTGTTATATACCTCAGCTCTCCCACCCGGATCCCCGTTCCAGCAAGTACTTTCATTATATAGTAATATTTTTCACGCCCCGTCTCCCTGGCATAGTCCAGCATCATCCTGTAATCCTCATCGGAAATGACATTATCCAGCACAAACATTTTCTTCAGCTTCTTAGTATGTATTTTCATATCCTCATTTCCACTCCATTTCAGATAACTATTAATGGCGATTGCATACAAATTTACCGTAGCCGGTTTATACTGTCTCTTTAACATCTCCACGTAACGTTCCACTACGTTTCTGTTTTCAGGGAATTTACCACAGGTTTCCACAAAGCGCCGCGCCTGGCGTAGGTAAGTAGAAATTGTACTTTTTTCTTTGTTCTCTGCAGCCAAAAAATCCCTGTACGCTTCCATCCATTTATCTTCCATTGTGCACGCTCCATTTCTATCACTAAAAGTATAATAACACAAACCAAAACCTGCATTTTTCCCGTATACCTAAGGTGACTGTCTTTTTTGTCAAAAGCAGGAAAAAGGCTGGTACAGCTTTGTTTCCAAACGGCACCAGCCTTACTTCCTTACGAAACCCTTTTATGCATCATATTTAGGCCGAATGATACACCGGATCAGGCTTACGCTGCGGGTCCGTTTCATCACCATTCCTCCATTGCTGTTATTTCCTGTGCCAGTATTTCCCTCGATGGTCGTATAAGTTCCATCGTTATTATTTTTTAAGATAATCCCTATGTGGCAGGACCTTCCACTGTGTGTAAAGTCAAATAGCACAAGATCGCCCTTTTTTCCTTTATTCTTATTACTGACCGCCAGATGCTTGTTTTTTCCCCAGCTCTCCACGGCGGCACAAAGCGCTGTTTTTTTACCATCGTAAAACAGCTTGGAAGCTCCGCACATCCGGAACACGTCCCACACAAAGGCACAGCACCATGGATAGGCTGATCCTTTTACCTCATGGCCATAATAATGAGTATTGAAAATTACATTGTTACTGTTTGCAGGGGATTCCTTTACCCCCTCAAACTTTTTCGCCTGTGCAATGATCACGTCAGGCGTTATTTTCTTTTTTTCTACCATACTCTTCCTCCTTTTTACTTTTCCTCTTCCTGCTCATCTTCTATGGAAGAATCGTCGTCTTCCTGTTTTTTCATCTCCAGCTTGGACCAGCTTTTATTTTCCTTTGCGGCAATATCTTCTATCTTCTCAAGAAAATTGCCGTCCCGCAGCTCAGGGTCGCTGTAATCGCCAATCTCAGCCATGTAATAAACCGCCTCGCATTTTATCTGTTCGGCGCAGCTTCGGTATCCCACTGATTTTTCACGCCACTTGTAAAGGCTCCCAAGCCCATTGGCGATGGCTGCGATAGCAGAAATAACAGAAATCGTCACTTTGCAGAAAACGTGCATCCCTTCAAAATCCTGAATATCATTGAACACAATGACAAAGGTTGGAAGAATAAGCCCCAGCAGACTGATCACATGATAACGGAACTTGTATTTGTGGTACATGACCATATACCATTCCAGACAGCCGAACAGGCATTTCTTCACATAATCGCTAGTGACATATTCATCCACCATCTCCAGAAATTCCATATCGTTGTTATAACTATAACTTCTCATATCATTTCCTCTCCTCATAATCTTACAGTCGTATCCAACCTGCCGGCAGCCTCAATCTGCTGCAAGCCATGGAGGCTTTCTGGCGAAGCCCACATGATACACCACATACTGCATGACTACCTGGTGCTCTCCGATGTTCAGGATATAAAAATTTTTCTCCTGGGCAATGATCTTTCCCTTAGGGAACTCACTCAGACACCGGTTCAAAAGCTCCGTCTGCTTCCTGTAATGCTCCTCATCCGGCTGTTTTTCCGGATTATCATTTCCCACTATGATACGGTGGACATACCCTACATCCGCCACAGAAAATGTCTCCGCCATAATTTACCTCCATCCTTTACAGATTATTTATGGTTTTTTACCGTTCTCTGGTTTCGGCTGGCTGCCAGGCTTACCACTGTTTTCCACCGCCTCGATCTTTGCCGGCGCACTCGCTGTAGAAAGAATATCCAGTACCTTAGCCAGTCCCTCTGGCATTCCCGAATCCTTGGCATGCACTTCTACATGATACTTCGCCGAATTATCGCTCTTCCTCGTATTGCTCTCATGAGCGGAAACCGAACCTTTTATACTTACATCCGCACTAAAGGGGCCAAGTTTCAATCCCATCTTGGCATCCAGTGATCCCGACTTATCTGAAGTCTTTTCACTGCTGACAGAAGATTTTACCTCCATATCAAAAGTCACATTGACATCGTCTACTGAGAGGGCAGGTATCTTCACAATAGATAAGAGGGGAACGCTTAAATTTACCTTTTCCATGCCGATTCCATTTCCATCTCCCGCTGTAGACGGTCTTTGGAAAGAAAAATCTACCGTTCTTACCTTTCTAACCCCACTGGCATCCACATCATCCATACCCACATGCTGGATAAAATCCGATGTCGCTTTTGCCATCATGATCTGGGCATCGCAGGCCGCTTTCAACGGCCCACCGATCAATGCCCCCATGTCCAGTCCACTGAACTGATCCTGCATCTTCACCAATTCATCTGCCATAATGTCCTCCTTTCCTGCACATATACCTGTGCATATCATGAATTATTTATAGAAAAGACTCTCCCGCCAGCCCGCTACAGCGATACCCGAATGAGCTCGTCCTGAATACGCATGATCCCCTCCGGGGGATCCTGGGAAGTAAACTGCAGCGTAATATTGGCAAAATCCTCCGGATTTCTTTTGAGCCCTCCTCCTGGGAGGTAACCGAGAAAAGAACGTTCTTTTTTGTCCATTCCGGTATCTTCTCCCGCCTTTTCCTCCAGCGGAACCTCTCCCGTGAGCCTGACCTTAAAATCTACTTTGATCCCGTCCAGTTTCAGTGATGATATGGGTACAAGGCACAGTTTGGGAATGGATACATCTTTATACGTTATCTTCCCATCATCATCAAACTGAGGCATGCTAAGCAATATACTAACTGGTTTATTTTCCGAATCAAAGAAGCCCGATAACATTTCTATATGTTGTCTCTCTGCGAGCCGGCTGCACTGCAAAAAAGACTTTTGGATAGCCGCTACCAACTCATCAAAATTCTGCTGCTTCACTCTCATTACTCCTTTCAGACTGCTCACGTACAGCCGGGCAGCATCGCCGTCGTGTACCGGCAGAAAAGTCTGTTTCTAACCTATTTAAACTTTTAATACTTCCCTGTTACAATTCTTCTCAGTTCATAGGTCGCTTGATTGAACAGATAAAAAATAATTTCATTTTTAAAACGATAAATCGGAACACCCTTCACATTTCCCGCCACTGCCTGTCCAAATAAACTCTGAGTACTGTACTCAAGCCAGGCCATCTTATCCCGATCATGGAAATAATTTGCCGCCCATACTGCTGCAAGTTCCTCGGCATGGGTTACATCATCCATCTCACTGGTGATAAGACATGCCGTCTCCATAAGGGGCTCCCTAATCTGGTTCCATCTGGCTGCGGTTTGATCCTGTGCCCTGGACAGCTTCATAAACCACTCAAAGATATACTTCGCACACTGCTCAAACACAATGGAATTGCAACGGCATTTTTCTTTGGAAAAATCATCTTTTTCCTGCGCCCGGTAACGATACCAGTAAGAGGCGCTGCATACATCCGGAAGATGCGCCAGCTGCCCATGTCCACAGGCGGTCAGACTTCCAAGACGGTCAGAAAAATGCTCCATTCCCTTTCTTCCTCTCTCCTGAAGTCCTCCATCGAATATATTGATGATCTTTGCCTCGTTTTCCCATCCCAGGGAACCACTGAAACCATCATGGGCAAAGGTATCGGCAAACACATGAAGAAGCACTCCGAATTGAACTAAGTCCCAAAGCCTATTCGAGCGGTTCCCCACCACCTGGTCCTGAATCATGCCGTTTACAATGGCATCAATGGCGTTATACAGATAACTTCCCCGCAATGCCGGCTTTGTCCGCAGAATACTGCGGTCCTCTGGATTCTCTGTATAATTTTTCACAAAAAAATGGAAAGGCGTCACACTTTCGAGCTGGTGGAATTCTTTTCTCGCATCCATCAGACCAAATGATGTAACGGATGGGCAGAACTCATAATAATGATCCCCCGTCTCCCCCACCATTCCATGTTCGCGGAAATACGTTGGAGGCTCGTTTTCTACATAGATCTTCAGCATCTTTCCCTTCTGTGTCGGAAACCGTTCGCCTTTAAAAAAATCCGGCGTTACATCATCCACCATCTGGGAAGCCAGCGCCACGACCTGAGCCTCATCCTCTCTTAATTCCGCCTTGATCGCCAAAGCTTTTACTAAATAATAATGAAAATTAATGTTCATGTTTTCCCCCATTTCTACGTCGCATTTAACTTTGTTCCCGGCTTTATATACATATTACAATATTGTGTTAAGCACATATGGGCGGAAAACGGGAAAAAACATACACAAAAAGAAGCGTTCACCGGAATCTGATCCAATGACCCGCTTCTATTTTAAAAAAAAGCATTTTTATCTTGACAAAGTATTCATATTATTGTATTGCGTTAAGTACAACGGCGTCCTGCTATCTGTCCCATCCTTTCTCCGCCGCGTGTTTGAGGGTGAAGATGGCGATAAGACAAATCCCAAAAGAAAGTAGTCCGTACTGTATATGGAGCAGCTTTGTCCTGATCTCATTCTCCTCTGTGATTACCGCCTCTTCATTTTCAATTTCATATCCCAGTTTCCTTAACCGTTCCACATGCAGCCCATCCAGATCGTGTCTCTCAAACAACACTCTCAGGCCATAGGCCTCCCTTAGCAGCCGTCCCTCCGCTTCTGCAATGCAAGTAAAGTCTTTCTCATCCTGCCCATCCTCTTTCGCCACGATTAGCTTCGCCGACTTATATGTCTCTGCCATGGAATAGCGGATATTCACTCCGGTACTGCCAGCCGCCAGTTTTAGGCTTTCTACATCCGTCAGATCCTCATTCTCTTCTGAGATCCCCTGCAACATCTCAGAAAATGCCGCCTCATTCATATAAATCCGCTTTGTACCAGTGGGAAGTTTTATATCAAGCAATTTCTCCATATAGTCCTGGGACAGCAGATTACACTTGACCACGGTACTCATTCCCTGGTACATCACCGTGATGGAAACTTCCATCTGACGGCTCACTCCTGCCACATCCCCCATCTGCGCCAGTTCATCCATCCGTTTTGGGGAAATCGTCCCCTCTCCCGCCAGCACATATTCCGCCGGCGTATTGACAAAACGGTAGATATCCCATGTGTGGTATATCACGCTGGCAAAAAAAGCGGCTGCTGCCAATGCAAAAAGACAGATCACCTTTACTGTATCGCTCTGTTTTCTAAGTCTTAGAAAACCACGGATCTTATTATTCATTCACATCGCCGCCTCCGGTCTGTTTCCCTTTTGATCTTCTCATAAAGAATATCATTGCTGCCAAAATCAGAAATCCTACGATCACAGCCATGATCACCCACCACTGCCTGGTATCGTCCTCTGACTCTTCCCCGTTTTCACCACTCAGCGGAGATAAAATATCCGTCTCAAAGGCCTGCTCCTGAGTCATCTCATTCCCCGTCTCATCTGCATAATAAAATGTGATCTTTCCCTGGGTGCTACCGTACATATTCGTACCCGTCAGCCCCTCCGCTGTGATCTCCATACTTCCCGCCATGGAAGTGCCTGCCTCGATATCCCCAATAAATGCAGCACCCGAAGGAGTAAGTCCATCTGCCTCCAGCGTGGCACGGACATTGTACAGTTTTCCCTTCCCGAGATTCATCACCTGGGTCTGCAGCTCCACCG
>CAMTDY010000074.1 GCA_947070915.1 uncultured Roseburia sp. | reverse complement strand
GCCCCATATTGTGAGCGCCGGCATAGAAGGGATCCGCAGTGAGGTTCTTTTACATGCGCTGGAGGAAAGAGGGGTTTACGTATCATCTGGTTCCGCCTGTTCTTCCAATCATCCGGGGATCAGCTCCACCCTGCAGGCGATCGGAGTCAAAAGGGAACTTCTGGATGCCACGATCCGGTTCAGCCTTTCCGTGAATACGACGGAGGAAGAACTGCGGTATGCGGTAGAACAGCTGAAAGAACTTCTGCCAGTGCTGAGGCGTTATGTCAGGAGATAGAAGATAAAGGAAATGAGGAAAATATAAAATGGTAAAAGCTTTTTTGATCAAATATTCAGAGATTGGGATCAAGGGAAAAAACAGATATATGTTTGAAGATGCCCTCCGGGACAGGGTAAAGGAGAAATTGGAGAAGTGTGAGGGAGAATTTCTTGTAGAGCGGGAAAATGGCCGGATCTATGTGGAAGCAAAGAGTGAATATGATTTTGACGAGGTGATCGGGCAACTCAGTAAATGTTTCGGCATCGCCCATATCTGCCCGGTGGTGCTGGTAGAGGACAAGACCTTTGAGACAGTTTGCAGAGAACTGGTGGATCATATGAGGGAGGAACTGGGGGATAGGGAATTTACCTTCAAAGTATTTGCCAAGAGAAGTGATAAGAACTATGTGATGACCAGCCCTGAGATCTGCCGGGAGGCTGGGGCGTATATCCTTGACCATATGCCTGGCGCAAAAGTGGACGTGCACCAGCCGGAGGTTTCTGTAAATATAGAGATACGCCACCGTGCCTATGTGTATGTGAGCAGCATCAAAGGACCAGGGGGAATGCCTGTGGGAACCAGTGGGAAGGCAATGCTTCTTTTGTCTGGGGGCATCGACAGTCCCGTAGCTGGATATATGATGGCGAAAAGGGGTGTGCGTATTGAGGCGGTTTATTTTCATGCGCCGCCGTATACCAGTGAGCGGGCGAAGCAGAAGGTGGTGGATCTGGCGGAGCTGGTCAGTGATTACGCGGGGGAGATCCGTCTTCATGTGGTAAATTTTACCGATATTCAGATGTATATATACGATAAATGCCCTCATGATGAGCTCACAATTATTATGAGACGTTATATGATGAAGATCGCAGAGCGTATCGCTGGTGAGACAGATTGTATGTCCCTGATCACCGGTGAAAGTGTGGGGCAGGTGGCGAGCCAGACCATGCAGAGCCTGGTGGCAACCAATGCGGTGTGCAGAATGCCGGTGTTCCGCCCGGTGATCGCTTTTGACAAACAGGATATCATTGATATTGCGGAGAAAATTAACACCTTCGAGACATCGATCCTGCCCTACGAGGACTGCTGCACCACCTTTGTGGCGAAACATCCTGTGACAAAACCGGATCTGTGTAAGATCGAAAAATCCGAGAGAAACCTGGAAGAAAAGATTGATGAAATGCTAGAAAAAGCAGTGTCAGAAAGGGAGATCCTGACTGTGAAAATGTAAAAAGGACTGTCTCCTGAACCCCAGGTTTCACAGTCCCCACATTGTACTTTTTGTACCCCATATGTGATGTAACAAATCCCAATCAGACGATAAATGGTTCCAGTTTGGAAAGAATCTCGTCTACATCGCTTTCGCTGTGGATATTCAGGTCGATGGGCTTAGAAAGATCAAGGCTGAATATACCCATGATGGATTTGGCGTCGATCACATATCTTCCTGAAACAAGATCAAATTCCGCGTCGAATTTGGTAACCTCATTGACAAATGCTTTTACTTTATCAATGGAATTCAAAGATATTTTTACTGTTTTCATAATAATTCCTCCTTTTCTATTATTTTGAAAGCTGTTTCAAACATCTTCCAGTTATTATACTATTATGTAACCTAATTTATGTCAATAGAAAAAATTGACCACTTGAAAAAAAAATAAAGATTATTTTTGTGCAAAATGTAGAAAGGAAAATGCACTTTTCGGTAAATGACAGAAAAAAATACCAAAAGTGAAGTATAAATTTATGAAAGCTGCATTTTTGACCCTTGGCTGTAAGGTGAATTTTTATGAAACAGAGAAAATGATGGAAGATTTCCGAAAGCACGGGATCGACATCGTAGAATTTGGACAGGGGGCAGATATCTGTATCATCAATACCTGCACGGTTACCAATATTGCCGACCGCAAATCCAGGCAGATGCTGCATCGGGCGAAGAAAAAAAATCCCCGGAGTATCGTGGCAGCGGTGGGTTGCTACGTGGAGAGCGGAGGGGAAGAGCTTCTCAAAGATCCCTCTGTGGATGTGGTATTTTCTAACCGTGACAAGGAAAGTATCGCGCAAAAAGTTCTGGAGTATATGGGAAGCCGGGGAGAGACGGAGGGGAATTCCCTTCCGGAGGCAGTCTGTGGGGGACAGGGTGATCCAATGCGGGACCGCACGAGAAAATATATCAAGATCCAGGATGGCTGCAACCAGTTCTGCAGTTATTGTATGATTCCCTATGTAAGAGGGGGCGGCATACTTTCCAGCCGGGAAGAGGAGGACATTCTGAAAGAAATCCGTTCCATGGCGGAGGAGGGATACAAAGAGATAGTACTCACCGGGATCCACCTGTCCTCCTATGGGGTGGACCGTTCCGGGGAAAAACAGTTTGTTGCCCTTAAGGGAAGACCGCTGGTGGCACTGCTGAAAAAGATCAATGCGATCCAGGGAATTGAACGGATCCGTCTGGGGTCTTTAGAACCACGCATCATCTGCACAGAATTTATGGAGGCACTGATAGAGGTAACAAAGCTGTGCCCTCATTTTCACCTATCCCTGCAGAGTGGCTGTGACGCCACACTGAAACGGATGAACCGGCACTATACGGCGGCGGAATACAGGGAAAAATGTGATATGCTGAGAAAATATTTTGAACACCCTGCCATCACCACGGATGTCATTGTAGGGTTTCCGGGGGAGACCGAGGAAGAATTTGAGTGCACAAGGGAATTTGTCAAAGAGACCGGATTTGCGGATGTCCATGTCTTTTCCTACAGTGTCCGCAGCGGCACGAAGGCGGCAGCCATGAAAGAGCAGGTGCCTCCAGAGATCAAACACTGGCGCAGCGAGATCCTGATGGAAGAAGCCAGACAGGGGAAAGCCAGATTTGAGGAATGGTTTATTGGAAGAAAGGAGAAAATACTCTTTGAGGAGATCCGCCGCATCAATGGACGGGAATATCTGACCGGACATAACGAGCGTTATGTGATGGTAAAAATTCCCCGGGAAGAGGCAGAGGCTGCGGGATTTACAGAGAAGGGAATCGGCAGTATACGGATCCAAAAGACAAATTTAATATAAAAAACTATTGCGAATTTAAGACACTTATATTAAAATGATACCAGGGTAAAAAGCGTAGAGACGTAAAAGCAGTTCCAACGGGGACGGCTGGGGCAGACTATTTTTAGTCCCATGAGTATTTTAGTTAGATTTAATGGTTTATGAGGAAAATGTTTCAGAATGGGGGACAATATGCAGGAAATGAATAATACCCAGCTTTTTAAAGTAGATGTTGAAAAAGATTTTGACGTAAGAGATGTGATCGCTTCCGTATACGCGGCACTTACGGAAAAAGGGTATAACCCGGTCAATCAGATCGTGGGCTATCTGATGTCAGGAGATCCCACTTATATAACCAGCCATAAAGGCGCAAGAAGCCTGATCATGCGGGCGGAGCGGGATGAGATCATCGAACTGTTTTTAGAGGATTATATAAAGAACAACTTGAAATAAGTGAGCCGCGCTGACCTCCGGTTTCACAATTTGTATGGGAACTGGACCATCTGCGGGCAGCAAGAGTGCATTACTTTTGGAACAGGTGCGGAAGCACCTGTCCCCAGCCGTTGACAATCGCATGCTGGCATGCAGATTGCCAACGACCCGGAGCGAGTGAATTTGGGGCAGGCTGATAGGGCAAAAGAAGACGGAGCCCAGGGAAGTATAAATATCTATGAGAATATTAGGACTTGACTACGGATCTGTGACGGTGGGTGTGGCAGTCAGTGATGCACTGCTTATCACAGCACAGCCCGTAGAAGTAATAAAAAGAAAAAGTGAAACCAAACTGCGTCAGACTCTCGCCAGACTAGAAGAAATTATCGGGGAGTATGAGGTGGATAAGATCGTGTTGGGATATCCCAAGAATATGAACAATACATTGGGAGAACGCGTTGAACGGACGGAAGAGTTTAAGGAAAAACTTGAGAAAAGGACGGGATTAGAGGTGGTCCTGTGGGATGAGAGACTGACTACCGTATCCGCGATGGAGGTTCTGAAGGAGGGTGGAGTACGCCGTGAGAATCGGAAAACATACGTGGATAAGATAGCAGCGGTGCTTATTTTACAGGGATATCTGGATTCACTGAGAAGTGTGAATAGAACTACTAAGCTTTCAAAAAACGAAAACAAGCTTTCAAAAAACGAAAACAAGCTTTCAAAAAACGAAAGCTAAGAAGTTCTACGACGGCAGAGCCGCCTATCCACAGTGTGAACATATTCACACAGGAAGAACGCAAAAACAGCGTTCTTCGTGAATTGTAAGTTTGTGCGCGAATGGAGGAAACGATGAAAGAAAATAGTCAGATTATGCTTACTGCTGAGGATGGCAGCGAGGAGGCTTTTTTTGTGTGGGAAAAAGCAGAAATCGCAGGGAGAGAGTATCTTCTTGTCTCTGAGGCAGCGCCAGAGGAGGATACCGAAGAGGAGGCAGATGCGTTTCTTCTGCGTGTGAACGGCGAGAAGGACGGAGAAGTATTGTATGATGTGGTAGAAGATGAAAAGGAACTGCTGATCATATCGAAATATTTTGAAGAACTGTTAGAAGATATAGACATTGAAATGTAAAAAATATTAAGGAAATTTATACGAGTAATAAGAAAGAATAGAGAGGTGTAATTTTGAGAAAGAAAACGAAGACAGGAAATGAGAAGGTACGTATCATACCATTGGGCGGTTTGGAGCAGATCGGTATGAATATAACCGCATTTGAGACGGATGACAGTATTATTGTGGTGGACTGTGGTCTCGCTTTTCCAGAGGATGATATGCTGGGAGTGGATCTGGTGATCCCGGACGTGACTTACCTGAAGGATCACAGGGAGAAAGTGAAAGGGTTTGTGATCACCCACGGGCATGAGGATCATATCGGCGCCCTGCCCTATGTGCTGAAGGAACTGAACGTGCCGGTATATGCGACGAAACTGACGATGGCGATCATTGAAAATAAATTAAAGGAACACAATCTTCTCGGAGTGGTGAGAAGAAAAATAGTTACCTACGGACAATATATTAATCTGGGAGATTTCCGCATCGAATTTATCCGGACAAACCACAGTATTGCAGATTCTGCGGCCCTTGCCATCTATACGCCGGCAGGCGTCATTGTCCACACCGGTGACTTCAAGGTGGATTATACGCCGGTTTATGGTGACAGCATCGACCTTGCCCGTTTTGGGGAACTGGGGAAAAAGGGAGTGCTGGCACTGATGGCAGACAGCACCAATGTATTGAAGCCGGGCTTTACAATGTCGGAAAAGTCAGTGGGAAAAACCTTTGATTCTATTTTTGATGAAAATGATAAGAGCCGTATTATTGTAGCTACTTTTGCTTCCAATGTGGACCGTGTCCAGCAGATCATCAATTCCGCCCACAAACATAAGCGGAAAGTCATCGTTGAGGGACGGAGCATGGTGAATATCATCAATGTGGCAGTGGAACTCGGCTATATTCAGGCGCCGGACAATATTATTATCAGCATAGAAGAGATGAAAAATTATACGGATGAGCAGATCGTTCTGATCACTACGGGAAGCCAGGGAGAGTCTATGGCGGCACTATCCCGTATCGCGGCATCCATTCACAGAAAAATAACGATCAAGCCAGGAGACCTGGTTATATTTAGTTCCAATCCGATCCCTGGAAACGAAAAAAGTGTGTCCAAAGTGATCAATGAGCTGTCCATGAAAGGGGCGAAAGTGATCTTTCAGGATGCCCACGTGTCCGGACATGCGTGCCAGGAAGAATTAAAGCTGATATATTCTCTGGTGCGTCCTAAGTTTGCCATTCCGGTTCACGGCGAGTACCGTCACCTGCTCCGTCACAGCGAGCTGGCACAGGAAATGGGGATCCCGAAGGAAAATGTAGTGATCATGAGTTCCGGGAAGGTGCTGGAGCTGAAAGAAGAAGGAGCGAGATTTGCCGGTGAAGTACAGGCCCAGGGTATCATGGTGGATGGTCTCGGAGTCGGAGACGTGGGAAACATCGTGCTTCGTGACAGGCAGCATCTCTCAGAAAACGGGCTGATGGTGGTGGTTCTCACATTGGAGAAGGGATCGAACCAGGTGATTTCCGGACCGGATATCGTATCCAGAGGGTTCGTGTATGTAAGAGAGGCAGAGAATCTGATGGATGAGTGCCTGGAGATCGTGAATATTGCCCTGGACCGGATCTATGACAGAGGGGTGACAGACTGGGGAAGGATCAAATCGGAGATCAAGGATTCCCTGAACGATTTCCTCTGGAAGAAAACAAAACGGAATCCGATGATACTTCCGATCATCATGGAGGTATAAGCAGCGAAACGGAGTGGTTGCCATGACTGGACAGACAGAAAAGGGAAATGCCACAGTGCTCCTGGTGATCCGGGGGATACTGATCCTCGTATTAAATATGATCTTTTATGTCGTCATTGTCTTTGCGACGGTGGAGGTGTGCAAGTTTACCTATTCTTTTGCCAATGAAGTATTTGGAGAGGTCATGGCAGAGGCGCCTCCGGGACAGGATAAAGTCTTTGTCATACAGACGGCAGAAGATTCCCTTACCATAGCAAAAAATCTGGAGAGGGAGGGAATTGTGTCCAATGCCTATTCCTTTTATATCCGGCTGAAACTGTCCCTGAGCGATACCAATATCGTGGCGGCGGGCAGTTATAATCTGAATACAAGCATGACGTATAAAGAGATACTGGAAGAGATTGTAAAAAAGGTGTCAACAGATGGAAAAAGAAAGAATTGAAGTGTTTTTTGACACACTTCGCCCGGAACTTCCGGACTATATAATTAATTTGGAAAAAGAGGCACTTCGGGATGAAGTGCCTGTTATTCGGAGAGGGACAAGAGATCTTTTGCGCTATCTGCTGCGGACCGCAAAACCAGCCCGCATCCTGGAGGTGGGGACCGCCATCGGTTATTCGGCACTATTTATGAAAGAGTGCCTCCCGGCGGAATCCAGGATCACTACCATTGAAAAGGTGGAGATGCGGCTCACAGAGGCGAGGAAAAATCTCAGCAGATACGATCCGGAAGGGCGGATCCGGCTGGTGGAGGGAGATGCTGCCCAGATCCTGGAGCAGCTTGCCAGAGAAGGAGAACACTACGATTTTATATTTTTGGATGCGGCAAAAGGGCAGTATATGAATTTTCTGCCTTTTTTGCTTCGGATGCTGGAACCGGGCGGAGTGCTCGTGTCCGATAATATACTGCATGACTGTGATATTCTGGAGTCCCGTTATGCTGTGACGAGGCGTGACCGGACGATCCACAGCAGGATGCGGGAATATCTATATACCATCACCCATATGGAGGAACTGGAGACGATATGCCTGTCTGTGGGGGATGGCGTCACAGTGAGCACGAAGCGGTGTGAACCGACGGAAAGGAGAAAGCGATGAAAGGTAAAAAACCGGAGATACTGGCGCCGGCAAACAGTCTGGAAGTGCTGAAGACAGCGGTGGAATACGGGGCAGATGCTGTTTATATTGGAGGAGAGATGTATGGGCTACGGGCAAAGGCGAAAAACTTTTCCGCCGAGGACATGAAAAAGGGGATTGAGTACGCCCACAGCCGGGGAAAGAAAGTCTATGTGACCGCAAACATCACCGCACATAACCGGGATTTAGAGGGTGTGCGGGGGTATTTTCACGAGCTTAAAGAGATCAAGCCGGATGCGCTGATCATATCGGATCCCGGCGTTTTTTCCATTGCAAGGGAGGTTTGCCCGGAGATTGACATTCATATCAGTACCCAGAGCAACAATGTCAATTATATGACCTTTCGCTTTTGGAAAGACCAGGGAGCGGTGAGGGTTGTGACTGCCAGGGAGCTCTCCTTAGATGAGATCGGTGATATCCGGGACAATATACCAGAGGATCTGGAGATCGAGACATTTGTCCACGGTGCCATGTGCATATCCTATTCGGGACGCTGCCTGCTGAGCAACTATTTTACCGGAAGAGACGCCAATCTTGGCGCCTGCACCCACCCCTGCCGCTGGAAATATTATATTATGGAGGAGAAGCGGCCTGGGGAATATCTTCCTGTGGAGGAGAATGAGAGGGGAACTTATATATTCAATTCCAAAGACCTGTGTATGATCGAGCACATTCCGGAGCTGGTGAAAGCGGGCATCGACAGCTTTAAGATCGAAGGACGGATGAAGACCGCGTTGTATGTGGCGGTGGTTTCCCGGACTTACCGCAGGGCACTGGATGATTATTTTGAAGATCCGGAAAAATACGAGAAAAATATTCCGTATTACAAGGAAGAGATCGCAAAGTGCACCTACCGGCAGTTTACCACCGGATTTTTCTTCGGTCCCACCACCCATGAGAGCCAGATTTACGATCACAATACCTATGTCAAAGGGTATGTCTATCTTGGCATGATCAGCCGCGTCAGTTCAGATGGTTCCGGTGTGTTTGAACAGAAAAATAAATTCTCTGTGGGGGATGAGGTGGAGATCATGAAGCCCTCCGGGGAAAATATAAGGACGAAAGTTCTTGCCCTGCGGGATGAGGATGGAAATGAGGTGGAAAGCTGCCCCCATCCAGGACAAAGTATCACCTTATGTACGGAGTGTACCCTGGAACCTTTTGATATCATACGAAAAGAGGGGGAAGAATGAGTGTAAAGACGGATCTGCTCTCGATCCTGGAAGCAAACAGGGGAAAGGATCTGTCGGGAGAGGAGCTGGCCAGGGAGCTGGGAGTCTCCCGGACCTCCATCTGGAAAGCGATCAAGGCATTAAAGAGTGAAGGATATCAGATCGGGGCAGTAAACAACCGGGGGTACCGGCTGCTGGAGATGACGGATGTACTCAGTGAGGAGGGGATCCGCCTGGAACTGGACGACAGATGTCGAAAATTCCCGATCAAAGTCTACAAAACTATAGATTCTACTAATGTAGAAGCGAAGCGCATTGCCTTGGAAAACGGCGTCCATGGGATGACCCTGCTGGCGGAAGAACAGACGAAAGGAAAGGGACGGCTGGGGAGAAGTTTTTATTCTCCGGCGAATACTGGGATCTACATGAGCATACTGCTGAAACCAGAACTGGCTGGCTCCGATGCCATCCTGATCACCACGGCGGCCTCCGTGGCGGTATGCCGCGGGATACGAAACGTCCTCGGAATTTGTCCCCAGATCAAATGGGTGAATGATGTTTACTGGGAGAACCGGAAGATCTGTGGAATTTTGACAGAAGCAGTATCGGATTTTGAGATGGGAAAGATCGACACCGTTGTGGTGGGCATCGGCATCAATTACAAGACCGAGGATTTTCCCCAGGATCTGGAGAAACGGGCCGGCAGCGTGGCGATGGATACCAGTGTGCCCAGAAACCGGCTGGCTGCGGCGGTCATCAATGAATTCTGGGAAATTTATTCCCACCTCACAGACCGCAGCTTTATGAAAGAATACCGGGAGTATTCCAATGTCATTGGAAAAGAAATACGCTTTCTGGAACAGGGAGAGTGGAGAGAAGGAAGGGCGCTGGATATCGACGATGACGGCGGTCTTGTGGTGGAGTGCCTGGAAGAAGAGGGCAGGAAGCGAGTCAGGGTGCTTCACACGGGAGAGATCACGCTGCGGGTCAGGGAATAAATACTCCATTGAGCTGTCAAAAGGGGGATTCTGGAAGAACCTTTTCCCTGGTGCTGAATATAATAAAGTGAGAATCGTTTCATTGGGTGATATGGTGAAAAGAGTATTTTACATATTTGGCGTCTGTATTTTGAGCGTAATGATCTTTCATGAATTTCAGAAAAATACGCCGGAAGAGACAGCAGGGAATGTGGCAGTATTCAAGGAATCCTCCAGTGCTCCGAAGGAAAAATCAGAAAAGACCGCCTATCTGACCTTTGATGACGGTCCCAGTGAGATCACGCCGGATATACTGGATACCTTGAAAAATAAAAAGGCAAAGGCGACGTTTTTCCTTGTGGGCAACGAGATCACCCCGGAGAGGGAGCAGATCGTAAAGCGGGAATTAGAGGAAGGCCACAGCATCGGGGTCCACACCTTTTCGCATAAAAAGGATGAGATGTATTGTAATGAAGTGACATTTTTTGACGACTTCAACCAGTGCAGGGAACGGATCCGGCAGGTGACAGGAATTCTGCCGAAGCTGCACCGTTTTCCATGGGGCAGCAATAACGGTTATGTGTGTCCCATCGTGGACGACCTTCTGGCGAAATTAAAGAAAGAAAATGTAACCAGTTATGACTGGAATGTCTCTGGAGAGGATTCGGTGGGCCAGAATGTACCGAAGGCGGTCATTTATAAAAATGTGGCGAAGGATCTGGAGAAATTTGACCAGCCCATTATTCTTCTTCACGACTCCAATGCCACAAAAAACACTTCAGAAGTTCTGGGGGAGATCTTAGATCTCATCATAGAAAAAGGCTACACTTTTGGAACCTTAGATGAAAGAGAAGAGTATACCTTCCCCCAGAGCTGGCGGAAGTAGCTTGGTGCCGTCGAGCCAGGATGTTTGCCCGGGTACAAAAAAAGAATATGTACTTTCCTCTCTGGAAAATACATATTCTTTTTTGCTGTTATAAATTATTTCTTATCTCTGGACTCTGCCGGAAGCGTCTCCGCCAGCCAGTTTCATAACCTCGTCTACGGAAACCTGGTTGAAGTCGCCTTCAATGCTGTGTTTCAGACAGCTGGCAGCCACGGCAAACTCAATGATATCCTGCGGCGCCATATCCTGAAGACAGGAGTAGATCAGTCCGCCGCCAAAGGAATCTCCGCCGCCCACACGGTCTACGATGTGCATCAGGTACTGCTTTGAAAAATAGTAATCATTTCCATCGTAGAGCATGGCCGCCCATTTATTGTCGTTGGCAGAGATGGAGGTACGCAGGGTGATGGCTACCTTTTTAAAACCAAAGCGGTCAGCCAGCTGTTTTGCCACGTCCTTGTAACCCTCATGGTTTACCTGTCCGGCAGTCACATCGGTTCCGGCAGCTTTGATACCAAATACATCATTGGCATCTTCTTCGTTGGAAATGCAGACGTCTACATACTGGCACAGCTCGCCCATTACCTTTCCAGCCTTTTCTTTACTCCACAATTTATTTCGATAGTTCAGGTCACAGCTGACAGTGATCCCTTTTTCTTTTGCTGCCTTGCAGGCTTCCAGGCAGATGGCAGCGACATTGTCACCGAGAGCAGGAGTGATGCCGGTAAAATGGAACCAGTCAGCCCCTTCAAAGATCTTATCCCAGTTAAAATCTTCGGTGGTGGCAGTGGCGATCGAAGAACCAGCGCGGTCATAGATGACCTTGGAAGGTCTCTGACTGGCGCCTTTTTCCAGGTAATAGATGCCGACGCGGTCACCGCCTCTTGTGATGTCCTTTGTGTCCACCCCAAAACGGCGAAGGGAATTGACACCGGCCTGTCCGATCTCATGAGCCGGCAGCTTTGTTACAAAGCTGGCGTCCATTCCGTAATTTGCAAGGGAAACGGCTACATTTGCCTCACCGCCGCCGTAGGTGGCGCCATAAGACTCAGCCTGTACGAAACGGGTATAGCCCTCTGGTGCAAGACGCAGCATGATTTCTCCAAAGGTTACAACTTTTTTAGACATTGATTTATTCCTCCATATATAGAATGCTTAATTATGATTATAATTATCCCTTTATTTTATGTCAAGAATGATTTGATTCTTTCACAGAATCCAAGGGGATTCCGTCAAGGACGGCGGAGATCAGGGTATCCTTCTCATAGGTGAGTTTCAGGGAGAACATTTCCCGTTCTTCCTCCAGAAGCCGGAAAAATATTCTATCCCCCTCCCACAGATTCAGATCCTGGATCCCAGATTTGGGAACCCAGACCAGTTCCCCTTCACTGCAGGGGGAGACGGAGCGGGTATCTGCCGTGGCTGTGTAGAGAAACATATACTCGGTGGGCCAGTTGGTGGTGGTAAAGGTAATGATGCCCCGCAGCCGGTAGCCGGTCAGTGTCAGTCCGGTTTCCTCCAGAATCTCCCGACGGAGACAATCATCCGGGGATTCTCCCGGTTCAAAATGGCCGCCCACACCGATCCATTTATCCTTATTAATATCATTTTCCTTTTTTATGCGGTGCATCATCAGGTAGCTGTCTTCGTTTTCAATATAGCATAGGGTAGTAAGGGGTAATTTATTCATAGGTGTGCTCCTTATCTTAGTTTGGCGTCGTCGGGCTAAATTATTTCCATTGTATCAAAGATAGGGTTCTTTATCAAATGGTTTCCAAAAAGAGATTGCATATCTGATATAGAACAAGCTATAATGATAGTAAAAAAATTGGCATCAGCTGCAATATTTTAGGAGGACAAGCCATATGACGGATTTTTATGATACAGCAGAGCGGAAGGAGAGGGTGATCCTTGTAGCGGTCTCTCTCGGAGAAAAACAGGAGGGCGGCGAAGCGGGAGCGGACATTTCCCTGGATGAGCTGGAAGAACTGGCGGAGACCGCGGGCGCGGAGACCGTGGGGCGGCTGATCCAGAACCGGGAGGGCATCCATCCCGGAACCTATATCGGCAAAGGTAAACTG